>DATJFF010000169.1:0-28537 GCA_035495795.1 Vicinamibacterales bacterium | reverse complement strand
GTAACGGCGGTCTCGTCATCCACGCCGACGGTCGCGCCTTCGTCTGGCGAAAACAGGTTCGCGATCGTCTTGTCGATCCGTCCCTCAGCCATTTTCCGGCCGTTGACCGTGAGCGTGCCGATGCCGCCACGGCCGCGGCCGTTGCCGTCGTACGTGAAGTCGTAGCGAAGGGTCACGGCCCCGGTGGGCAGCGGATCCGTTCCCGCGATGCGGTAGTGCTCACGTCCCAGCCAGTTGTAGTCGTACACCGGCCGGCCGTTCTTGACGTAGAGGCTCCACCCCGAGAAGCGTCCGCCCTGCGCCACGATCACGCCCTCGACAGCGCCCGGAGGCACCTCGATCGTTGCGGTAATCGAATGCGACCGGTTCTTGACGTTGATGAACGCGTTCTCCGCCATGGCGACAGCGCCTGGATAGAGGGTGAGCGACGTGCGGCCGCCCATCAGGTCGGGCCGGCCGGCAACGGCCGGGTCCATCCGCTCCACGCTGCGATCGTCGATGGGCAGCACGTGATACTTCGCCGCCTCGGTGAGAAACAGCGCCTTTAGCTCGTCAAGCTTTGTTGCATTGCTCGACGCTACGTTGTTGGCCGCGCTGAAGTCCTCGGACAGGTGATAGAGCTCCCACGTGTCGTCGGTGAGCGCCGCCCGCGGCTTCTGCTCCCACGGCGCGCGGTGCACGGTACCAGCGAACCACCCGTCGTGATAGATGCCGCGGTTGCCGGCAATCTCGAAGTACTGCGTCGTCCGGCGGCTTGGCGCGTCGGACTGGTCAACGGTGTAGAGCAGGCTGACGCCCTCGATGGGATGCTGCGAAATGCCGTTCACTATCGTCGGCTGCGGAAGTCCTGCCGCCTCCAGGATCGTGGGTGCGATGTCGATGACGTGATGGAACTGGGTGCGCACGCCGCCGGCGTTCTTGATGCGGGCGGGCCAGCGGATGACCATCGGATTCTGGTTGCCGCCGAGCGACGAGGCCACTTGCTTGCCGTATTGAAACGGCGTGTTGCCGGCAATCGCCCAGCCCGCGGCGTAGTGCGCGTAGGTGTTCGGGCTGCCGAGCTGGTCGAGCATCTTCAGCTGGTCGCCGATCGACTCGGGAACGGCGTTGAAGAACGTCATCTCGTTGACCACGCCCGTCAGTCCGCCCTCGGGGCTGGCGCCATTGTCACCGGCGATGTACACGACCAGCGTGTTGTCCGTTTCGCCGAGTTCGTCGATCGCGTTGAACAGGCGTCCGATCTCGGCGTCGGTCTGCTCGCCGAAGCCCGCGAACACTTCCATCTGATGGGCGAACAGCCGCCGCTCGTCGGGGGTCAGCGCGTCCCAGTCCTTGATCGCGGCAGGCTTCGGCGCGAGCTTCGTGTCTGGCGGCACCACGCCCAGCTTCTTCTGCCGGGCGAGCGTCTCCTCGCGATACGCGTCCCAGCCGCGATCGAAGCGACCTGCGTACTTCTTGATGTAGGAGGGGGGCACGTGGTGCGGCGCGTGCGTGGCGCCGGGCGCGAAGTAGACGAAGAACGGCCGATCCGGCGTCAGCCCCTGCTGCTGGCGAACCCAGGCAATTGCCTGGTTCGTCATGTCGGTCGTGAAGTGATAGTTCGGGTCGTGAGGGGCTTCGATGCGCGTGAGGCCGTCGTAGAGCGTGGGCGCCCATTGATTGGTCTCGCCGCCGATGAAGCCGTAGAACTTGTCGAAGCCGGATCGCGTCGGCCAGCGGTCCGTGGGCCCCGATGGGCTCACTTCCCACGGCGCCGTCTCGTGGTACTTCCCGAAGGCGGCCGTGCTGTAGCCGTTCAATCTCAGGATCTCGGCGAGCGGTGTGATGTTGTTCGGCCGGCTGCCCGTGTTGCCCGGAAACGCCGTGGCGATGTCCATCACCGCGCCGGCGTTGGCGGAATGGTGATTCCGTCCGGTCATCAGGGCCACGCGCGTCGGCGAGCAGAGCGCCGCGACGTGGAAGTTGGTGTAGCGGAGCCCACCGGCTGCGAGCCGATCGAGATTCGGCATCTCGATCCCGCCGCCAAACGTGCTGGATTGGCCGAATCCGAAATCATCGAGCAGGACCACGACGACGTTCGGCGCCTGCGCCGGTGCCTTCACCTCGAAGCGTGGAGGCGGCGTGGCCTTGTTTGCGTCCAGCTCTTTGCTGGCAGGATACGCAGGGTCGGGAATCGGCAGCACCCGCCGATCGATCTCGGCACGCGCCGCCTGCGGCGCTGCCGGAATTGAACCGGAATCGGGTCGGGCACAAGCACTCGCCGCGCACAGCGTCAGACCCACCGCCAATCGGATCAAGGGTGTCGTGCCCGTCAGCGTCTTCATCAGCTCATCATTGCACGGTCGAGCTTCACGCCCTAGAATCGGGCCCAGATGCCCCTACCGGCCGGCACGCGCTTCGGCCCTTACCAAGTGCTCTCCTCACTCGGGGCCGGCGGCATGGGGGAGGTTTATCGGGCTCGGGATTCCCGACTGAATCGCGACGTCGCCCTGAAGGTCCTGCCCGCGGACGTCGCGGCCGATCCGCTACGCCGCCACCGCTTCGAGATCGAAGCCCGCGCCGTTGCTGCCCTGAGCCACCCGAACATCGTCTCGGTCTACGACGTCGGCGACGGCTACATCGTCAGCGAGCTCGTGGACGGTGAGCCGCTCGGACGTGCGCGATTCGGACTGCGCAAGACGCTCGACATCGCGGCGCAGATCGCCAGCGGCCTCGCGGCGGCGCACGCAGCCGGCATCGTCCACCGCGATCTGAAACCGGACAACGTGCTGGTGAGTAGCGACGGACGCGCGAAGATTCTCGACTTTGGGCTGGCGCGCATGACGCAGCTGCCCTCGGGATCGCTGGATGCGACTGTCCCTGGGCCTTTTACCCAACCGGGCGTCGTGATGGGCACCGTCGGATACATGTCACCGGAGCAGGTACGGGGCGCGGACACCGACCATCGCAGCGACATCTTCAGCTTCGGCGTGATGCTCCACGAGATGCTGGGCGGTGCACCGCCGTTCCAGGGCGAGACCGCCGTGGACACGATGCAGGCGATCCTGCGAGCCGAGGCGCCGCAACTGCCGCACACGGTTCCAGGCGGCCTGCGCGAGATCGTGTCGCACTGCCTCGAGAAGGATCCCGCCCACCGGTTCCAATCGGCGGGCGACTTGGGCTTTGCCTTGCGGGCGCTGGCCCAGGGCGACTCCAGCGGATCAGCCCCGGCCGTGAAGTCCCCGGCTCCGCCGACGCCGCGCAGCCGCGCGTGGCTGGCGGGGGGTGTGGCTCTGCTCGCCATCGCCACCACCGCCCTCATCACCCGGGAACTCACCCGCGCACCAGCCCCGACAACGTGGTCCGCCGAGCAGCTGGGGGGGCCGGCAGTCGCGTTCCACCCGCGTCGTTCGCCGGATGGCCGACTCCTGGCGTTCCAGGCGATGGTGGACGGGGCGACGCAGGTGGGCGTGATGGATCCCGAATCCGGCAACTGGAACGTGTTGACCAGTCGCCGCGACCTGGGAATCGTCGAGTATCTGTGCTGGTCACCAGATGGCAGCACGATCTACTTCAATCGGACCCTGGATGCGCCCACGGGCGTCTTCAGCGTGCCGTTCCTCGGCGGCGAAGAACGGCTGGTGATCGAGAACGCAGCGCATCCGGCGGCGCTTCCCGACGGATCCCTGCTCGTCGCGCGCCCCAACAGCGAAGGTCGTTCGCAGTTGACCCACATCTGGCCGGACACCGGGCGAATGCAGGCGCTGCCCGTGGATGTGACCTTCGACCCGGGGTTCCGACCGTGGATCCGCGTGTCCGCCGACGGCCGGCGTGTGGTGGTGGCCCTGGGCAGCATGTACGACACGCCCGGGAAGCGGTCGCTGATCGAGGTCGACGTGGCGGCCGGAACGGCCCACCCAATCGAGGTGGAAGGTAACCTCGAGATCCGCGCCGTGGCGTTGTCCGCCGATGGCGCGTCGGCCATCGCCGCCGTGCCCGCCAATGCCCTCACGCGCATCGTGCGCATTCCGCTCAATGGCCGCCGAGTGCCGGAGGATCTGTTCACGGTCACCGGCGATGTCTGGGACCTGGACGTCGCCGCTACGGGCACCGTGGACGTGAACGTGGCCGACCGGCCCGGGGAGGTCGTTCGTTTCGCACCAAGCGGCGACAAGATCACGAGCCTCGCTCGTTTTCCTCGAGCCATCCTCTCGAAGATGGCGGTGGCGCTGCCGGATGGGCGCGATGTGGTGGACGCACGGGTTTCCGGGCGGATGCGCCTGATGGTAATGGCGCAGGGCAAGAGACCAGAGCCGCTCCTGAAGACCCAGGAGGAGTCCGCCGCGCCGATGACGGCGGTTGCCGGCAACAGGATTGCGTTCGCCGTCGGACCGGAACCGCGCGAGACGATCGCCGTGGCAGACACCGCCACCGGCCGCATCCTGAGTCGAATCACGCCACAGCAAGGCGTCATCCAGACGATGGCAGCATCTGCTGATGGAGAGACGCTGTACTTCACGGCGAGTGGGTCGGTCTGGTCCGTGGCCACAGCGGGGGGAGAACCGCGCCGCATCTGTGCTGGTCTCTGGGTGCTCGTGCACCCCTCTGGCGCGCTCGTGGTGGCCCGGAACGACGGTACGAAAGTGCGCTTGTTCGAGGTCTCGGCGGAGCACGGAACCGAGCGCGCCATCGCCGTGGATCCTGGCACCCGGTTTCAATCCATGGGCGGGGTCCGCGCCGACGGCCTGCTGGCGGCGTCTCTGATACCGGTCGACTCCTGGTTCCTCCAACTCGGGCTGGTGGACCTGACGTCGGGGCGCACCACCCGACTACCGAGTGACGGGGTGAGCGAGGTGGTATCGGCGCAGTGGACGCGCGATGGGCAGATCCTCGCGCTCAAGCAGGGCATGGACGCCACGATCTGGACGTTCACGCCTCGATAGTCGCGCGGCTCGTGTGAGCCGATCGTTCCTGATTCATCACATTGCTGGATGGGAGTCGATCCGCCATGTGTGCCCTCTTGCGCGTTTCAACCTGCCTTACCGCGCTGATAGCGGTTCTCATCCTCGCGCCAATCTCCACGACCGTCGCGTCCGCCCAGGACCGGCAGTCCCCGTCACTCGACTTATCCGCAGGCTGGGTGGGCTTTGCTGACGATGGAATTGTCGGCGAAGGTATGGTCGGCGGCGCGGGCCGGTTTTACCTGTCGCCGCGCATCGCAGTCGGCCCGGAGCTGCTCTACATCGGTGGTGAGAATCACAGCCACACGGTACTGACCGGCAATCTGACGTTCGACTTCATCGCGCCGGCAGCTGGGCGTTCGCCCACGGTCACACCGTTCCTGGTGGTGGGCGGCGGGATGTTCCAGACACACGAATCGTTCTTCGGCGATGACGTCACGCACACAGAGGGCGCGTTCACGGCCGGCGGCGGCTTGCGCGCGGCTGTGGGCGACCGGGTAACGGTCGGCGTGGATGCGCGGATGGGCTGGGAGGCGCACCTCAGAGTGAATGGAGTGCTCGGGGTGCGGCTGGGACGGTGACTTGCGCTTTGTGCCTTATGCCTTTTGCCTTATGCCTTTTGCCTTGTGCCTTGTGCCTTAAGGTTGGCTCTTTCAGCCCTGACTAGTGAGGGTGTTGCTGGTAATGCAACCGGAGCAGATCCTTGCCGTAGTCGTTGCCGTTCGGCGTGCGCACGATGGTGTGCACGTGCTCCAGGTTCGGCACCTCCGGATCGTTGAGGTGCCGCAAGTTCGCCGGGCGCTGGTGATCGAACTCGATGAGCACGACTGGACTGTGGATGCGGTAGTAAAAGACGCTGCCCTGGGTCGTGCCGCCCATCCACGCGAACCACGTCCGATCAAGCTGCTGGCGCACCTCCTCCATCTTCACTCGCGCATGTCCATCGTCCATGTTGCCGATGTAGAGCTCGGCGAGGTCGAGCAGCTGCTGTCTCTGGGCGGCGGACATCTCGGACACCTTGAGTCCCGCGTAATCGAGGACGACGTTATCCCGCCAGGCTTCGGTGAGGATGTCGTTGTTGGTCTTCGACGAGCGGAGTATGGCCTTCGCCCGCTGGCCGGCGTCGAGGCCGTTGACGAACGCCAGCGCCTTGGACTGCTCCGCGGCCAGGATCTCGGTGCCCTTGAACGTGCCGCTCCGCGCGATGACCGGCTCGGAACCGGCGAAGTACGGCGTCATCACCACCTGATCGCCGAGCACGAAGTAATTGATGATGGCGTGGTGGCCGTCGAACTGCCAGCCCCATGGCTCCGTAGCTGACGGAGTGCCCATCACGGTGATGTGGTACTTCCACTCGCCGTACTCCTCGAAGTTGTTGTCGTTCAGCTCGCCCAGCGTGTGGTTCAGCTGCATGATGTTGCGCGTCTGCGTCAGGCCGCGCGCGCTCAGCGACGCGCGCAGCAGTCCGAACCCGGCCTCGCGCTGGCTGGCTGACATCTCCTCGAAGCTCACGCCCTGCCGAACATAGAAGCTCTGGTTCATCCACTTCCGCCACTCGTCGTCTCCCACGTCGAACGTGGTCTTGCGACGTTGTTCTGTCGCGAGCGATGCGAGAAACGCTTCTGCGGCGCGACGCACTGGCTCGGTGGAAACGCCGGTGGAGCGGATGCCGAACAAGCCGGGCTCAATCGATCCGTGCGCCGTGATGCCCTTGAACGGCTCCGCGAGGCCTGGCCCCTCAGCCGCGAGCGACAGGCGCAGGAGCTCGGCCGGCGGTCGCGGCGGCGGAGCCGGTTTCCTGGCTTGCTGCGCGGAGACAGGTCCAAGCGTCCAGGCAGCGCCGGCAACGATGACGACAGCAGCGTGAACCATCAGGCGGCGACTCATGTGCGCGAAATTGTAGTCGTTTCCGACTAGCCTCCGTTGGATATAACGTCTGAACGAATGAGCGGCCGTCGGTTCGACTTCGAGCAATTCGAGTCACGCAAGACTCGCGAGGCGACGCGCGCGTCAATCGAACGGCTCGCCACGGTCTTCGACGAAAGCGATCGCGCGCGAATCCGAGGAGTGGGGAACGCATGGAGCCGGATGCACTACGACGGCGACTTCGGCCTCCTCACACAAGGCAATGACGCCACCGCTCTGTCATTGGTGTTCGTCCAGTCGAAGGACGGCAATACCGGCGGTGACCCCGGCGCGCTCGGCGGCGGCGCGACCGACATGCATCTGATCTACGAGGGCCTGTCGCGCGTGGCGGCAGATGCCGTTCTTGCCGGTGCACGCAGCGTCGGCGCCGAGAACGTGTTCTCGGTGTGGCATCCGGAACTGATCGCGCTGCGCGCGTCTCTGGACCTGCCTCGTCATCCTGCTCAGATCGTGGTGTCCGGGCGCGGGCGGCTGGACTTTGACGCGCTCCTGTTCAACGTTCCCGCAGTACGCGTCTTCGTCATCGGCGCGGCTGAACAGATGACCCGCCATGCGTCGGCGTTGGCGGCGCGGCCGTGGATCCGCCACATTCCGGAAACGACTGACGACCTTCGGCCGGCGATTCAACAATTGCGCGAGGCGGAAGGTATTCAGCGGATCTCGGCAGTCGGCGGCCGGCATACGGCGTCGCATCTGGCCGACAGCGGCCTGGCGCAGGATC
The DNA here is from genome assembly GCA_035495795.1 of Vicinamibacterales bacterium. Taxonomy (GTDB): domain Bacteria; phylum Acidobacteriota; class Vicinamibacteria; order Vicinamibacterales; family UBA2999; genus VFZN01. The sequence goes on along the minus strand of DATJFF010000169.1, from coordinate 20,950 downwards.
TCTATCTCACCACAACCGCACGCAACGGAGGTGAACCCGATACTCCCTGGTACTCGGGAGCGAAGCCGCCGACGACGAAGGTGATCACGCAGAAGCAGTGGGGCGACGGTGGCTCGCGAGTCCTCTTCGAACACGTTCTGATCCGTCTCTGACCGCGACGACAAGCCACACGGCAGCGGCGAGCGCGAAGGAGAACACCTGAAGGTGTGCTCCGGATATGCCAATCGGGTTGAGGATCAAGAGGCTGGTCGTGATGCTCACGTGCATCAGCATCGCCACGAACAGGCTCTGCGTGTAGTCGTAGCACCAGACCATCAGGACCCTGAACGCCGTCAGATATCCGACGAACACACCGGCCGCAGTTCCAGCAGCATAGAGGGGCATCGCCAGGTCGCCAGCGGCCGCCCGGCTCGACCAGACGTTCGGCAGCAGGTGCCACGCGCTCCACAACACGCCCACGATCAATCCGGTTGCCAGGACCCCGTACCGTCGGCTCAACATCGGAATCGCGAACCCGGTCCACCCCACCTCCTCGACGATGCCGGCCGAGAGTCCGACGGCAAGGCTGACGAGCAGCAGCGAGGGCCGGTCGTCGGTGGTGAAGATGCCAGGAAGGAATGCCGGCGACACAGAAGCCAGCGCGAGCAGCGTGATGGTCATCACGACGGGGGCGGTCAACAGCGCCACCGCGTACCAGGTGCCGCCCACTCGCCACGTCACGAGACGCGACAGAAGCTCGCGAAGGCCTGCGCGTCCAGAGACGAGCACCGTCAGGAGAATGCCCGACAGGCTGGGACCAAGGAGCATCGCGATCAACGCGTTCGCGAACCTGGGGTCGCTCCCTGGCGTGGTGCCTTGCATCGCACCAGATCCGCCGATCGCGAGAAGCGCGCCGCCCCACGAGATCAGGAATGTCAGGGCGAAGTAGACGGCAACCGGAAACCGTGCGAAGAACCTCTCGCGCCCGTCGCACCCGTCGCACCTGTCTTCGATCGTCATGACGCGATCAGCTCCGGCACGATCCGACACCTACGAGCCTTGAGAGCCGCGTAGAGTGCGTCTCTGAGGGCGACGTCGCGCGGATCGCCGCTGAAGTCGAGGCCCATCCGGCTGGTCACATAGCCGTAGCCGATGCCGGCGTCCGGATCGGCAAAGCCCAGTGCGCCGCCGGTGCCGGGCGAGCCGAAGGAATGCGGGCCGCCGAACCGCCAGTTCGCGCTCGGCTTCATGAAGCCAAGCGAAAACTGCACTTCACCCTTCAGGCACTCGTCGTAGAACCCACGTGCGGGGGGGATTGCCGGCGCGGCCAGCAGATCAAGTGTCTCCTTCTTCAGTCCGAGCTCGCGTCCACCGGTCGCGAAGACGCCGTACGCGTGCGCCATCGCCCGCGCGGTGCCCACACCGCCTCCGGCCGGCACCTCGAGGTTGCGCGCGTAGACGCGCGTCGCATCGCTGTAGACCGACGTACCTGGGTTCACGGCGAGCGCCCGCGAGATGTTCGAGCGGGGATTCAGCCCCTCGAAAAGGAGACGCATCGGGCGGAACCCGATCAGCATCTTCACGATACCCGGTCCCGGCAGAGTGGCAAGGCGCGCGTTCAGGATCTCCTCGGGCAGCCGGATATAGAAATCCTCACCAAGCGGTGTCGCAATCTCATCCTGGAAGAACTGCCCCAGCGTGCGATGCTGGGGATCGACGCGCCGCAACAGTTCGCCTTCGTAGAACCCGAGGGTCAGCCCGTGATACGCCTGTCGCTCCCCCGGCTCCCACGCCGGCTTCTGGCGCGCCATCACTTCCGCCAATCGATCCGGGTTCTCGACCACGCGGCGATCGACGGGTTCGTCGAATGCGAAGAGACCCGCCTGGTGCGCCAGGAGCTGGCGTACGGTGATCGCCTCCTTGCCGTTCTGCGCGAACTCGGGCCAGTACCTGGCGACGCGCTCGTCGTAGTCCAGCCAACCGCGCGAGTGGGCGATGGCGAGCGTCATCGCCGTGAGGCCCTTGGTCGCCGAGTGGACGACGACCATGGTGTCCGAAAACCAGGGCTCGCCGGTGGCCTGGTTGCGGATACCGCCCCAGAGATCGACGACCTTCTTCCCCTGGTGATAGACGCAGCAGGCGCCGCCCAGCTCGTGGCGGTGGGCGAAGTTTTCCTCGAACGCGTCGCGTACCGGCTCGAAGCCAGCAACGACGTGTCCGTTGACGACTTGTGACGCGACGACCGGCATAGCTCCCCCTCGTCGCCAGCTGGCGGCTTCTCTTCAGCCAGCTGCACGAACCTTGCCGGTGTATTGCGAGGAATGTCGGCCCAGATCGCGCCCATCCGCGGCATGCCGCCGGCGGAGCGGGTGCGGCGACTGGATTGGTGCCGAGTTTCCGTCAGGCTGCTAACTAGGGGACCAGGCGCTCGAGCTCCTTGCGCCAGTTCAGCACGACTTGAATCGCCGGCCGAGGCGCCGACCCTCCATCGTCCACTCGCAGATCGCCAGCGTTCAACAGGAACCGCTTTCCGTCCCTGGTCACGGCGTACCTCGCCGCGGAGATGCCGTAGAGCATGCCGGCCATGTGAAACAGCGGGCGTGCCTGGCCGACCGACAGAACCGGGCTCGTGCTGATCGGCACGGCCATCAGGGCGTGATCGCTGCCGCGACGATAGAACACCTCGCCGCTCCTTCCCCACACGAGATCGCCGGCGCCGCCCGTAGACAGCGGCCGCTTCGGACCTGGTCCGGGAAACGACGTGAGGTAGGCCTCGGTTTGGCCGGTCTCGTTCGAGAGATACGCGACGTAGCGCCCATCCGGTGAGAACACCGCCCCTGTTTCGTCCGCCGATTCAGCGGCGAACGGTCTCGGCTCGGACGCAGTGCCATCTTCGACCGAGATCATGAGGATGTCCGTGTCGCTGTCGACCTTGTGATGGTGCACCGCCAGCGTGCGTCCATCGGGCGACCATGAATCGACATCCACCTGCCCGGTGAGCGCCGTCAGCCGCCTGGGTGCGCTGCCGTCAGCAGGCTGCAGCCAGACATTGGTAGTGGCCTCACCCTCGGATTTCGACGTCGTGTAGGCCACGGCACCATCCGCGCGCCACGCCGGGAAACCCGATCGGCCATCGGAGGTGAGCCGCGTCTCGCGCCAGTTCGGCAGGTCGTAGACGCGAATGTCCTGGTCGGCGGCGACGAGCACCCGCTGGTCGTCGGGGGACAGCCGCGGTGTGCGGAAGAAACTCGGGCGGATGCCGGGAATGGCCTCGGTGTGTCCATCGCGATCGATCCACGTCAGCGGACTGCGCGTCGCGGCGCCCGCTCCCACGACGTAGACCAACGTTCCTCCATCCGACACGTCGTAATTGGCGCTGGCGGTGGTCAGGGCCCGGGCGACGCCGACCAGCACAGAGACAGGGCCGCCCCTGGTCTCGAGTGTCCGGGGATCGAAGCGTACGGCGTTCAGTCCATCCTCAACCGAATAGACGAGATGTCCGCTCTTCACGTATCGCGCATCGGCGCCGGTGGGCAGCACCACCTTGCGGGTGCCGGTCTTGAGCGACTGCACCACGACCTCGGCGGTGTCCCATCGGTTGCGCTGTGTGAACACCGAAGGTCGCGACGCGCTGAACAACAGCGTGTCGTTGTCCGGCAGCAATTGAGGACTGTCCAGCTGCTCGCCGCCGTTGGCATCAATGACGAGTGCCGGTGTGCCGCCACTGGCACTCACGCGCATGATGCCCTGACGATCTCCGTAGTAGATGAAGCCATCAGCAGCCCAGTCCACGCCGGACGGGTCGGGTGCGGAAGCGATGACCACTGGAGCTCCGCCGCCGAGAGCCAGGCGCTTCAACTGCCCGCCTTGAAAATAGCCGACGGATTGGCCGTCCGGCGAGAAGAATGGCGAGACGAGCGGGTCCTCCGTCCCCGGCACAAGCCGGCCATCGCTCTCGCTCAACGCGCGCACGTAGAGGCCGCGATTGGTCAGATACGCGTATCGCTGACCGTCCCGCGCAAGCGCGAAGACATTGTTGCCGGAGTAGGCGAAGTTCAGCCCTGGTGACAAGACCTGGCTGAAGCGGATTGGACCATCTGTGCCGCTCGCCGCGGGCCGCCACAGCGCCATCGTCGCCAGAGCGCCTGCGATCGCGGCGACGGCCACAAGCACCGCCGGGCCAATCACGCTGCGAGGCTTCGAGGCTGATTCCGCCGCCGCGTTGGTCGTCTCGAACGCGCCGTCGAGCGCGAGACGGAGGTCCTGCACATGCGCGAGCCGCTTCCGGACATCCTTCTGCAGGCACGCGCGCATGAGCATCCCGATCCGCGGCGGGACAGCCGGTAGTAGGTCCCAATCCGGATCTGCGCGAAGCACGGCAGCGAGAACTTCGGCTGTGCTGTCGGCAGCAAACGCGCGCCGTCCCGAGAGCATCTCGAACAGGATCAAACCGAAGGCCCAGATGTCGGTTCGTTGGTCGACGGATCGTCCTGAGGCCTGCTCGGGCGACATGTAGGCCACGGTACCGAGGATCACCCCGACCTCGGTCGGACTGGCACTGCGCGTTGCGCCTTCTGAGAACCTCAGTCCCACGTCGGAAGACTGAAGGCTCTTGGCCAGGCCGAAGTCCAGCACCTTGACCACCCCGTCCGGCCGCACCATGACGTTGGCTGGCTTCAGATCGCGATGGACGATTCCCTGTCCGTGTGCGGCCTCGAGCGCCTCGATGATCTGCCGCGCGATCGCCAGCGCCTCGTCGAGCGGTAGCCGTCCCTGCGCGATGCGCTCCGCGAGCGTGACACCCTCGATGAGTTCCATCACCAGCGCGGGCGTGCTGCCCGACTGCTCGATCCCGTATATGGCTGCGATGTTCGGGTGATTCAGCGCCGCGAGTGCCCGCGCTTCGCGATCGAGCCGAGACAGGCGTGCGGGATCTCGAGAGGATGCTTCGTCGAGTGATTTGAGTGCCACCTGGCGCCCAAGTGCGGCGTCGGTGGCGCGCCACACCTGTCCCATCCCGCCGGCGCCGAGCTGGCCGGTGATCTCGTACGCGCCGAGTCGGGAACCGACGGCTAGCGGCACGGGCGGGTCGGATTATAGGGGGATTGGCGTCGGGTCGACACTCGGCGGCGTTCGCGCTCGCCCAACCGCGAGGCCGAGGCGGTGATCGCGAGCGTAAGGGGCACGCCCGCGATCCATTCCGGGTCCGGCCTCAGCGACTTGCAACGCTCAGGATGTTGCCGTCCGGATCCTTGAACCACGCGACCTTCATGTGGTCGCCGACGTGCACGTCACCCTCCCGCTTCGTGTCCGGCAGGTCGTAATGTTCGAACTTGACGCCCCTGTCCTTCAGCGTCCGGACCACGTCATCGACGTCGTCCACCGTCCAGGTCAGGGCTGTCGCCTTGTTCGTGCCGGCGAAGCGGGACTTGTAGACGTTGATCGTGGTGTCGCCGCTCTCGTAGACGATGACCTCGCCGTCCTCGGAGCCGGCTCGGCTGAGGCCCAAGGTCCCCTCGTAGAATTTCGAGGCCACGCCGAGGTCCTTCACTGCAACCATGGCGGTCGCGTCTGTATCTCGCAGCATGTCGATTCTCCCTGGTTGTGTGTCGTGAAATCAGTCGGAACGCTGCTCCAGCGTTGCGTTCCGCCTGCCGAATCAGGCTCAATGCCAGGCGAGTTCAATCGAGATGCAGGAATCATCCCAACGCCCAGGGGCAGGCCCGGCTTTGTCGTCCGCTTTGGACGCCCAGGAACGGCCCGGAGAGCTATTGATGAGGCTGGGCTGGGTGGCTGGCGAGATCTATGCAGTCGCCAGCAATGGCCGCGGTCTGTCAATGTCGAGGTGGTGACCGGGCCGTAGATGGGCGCCCGAGCAGCGGTGCCGGGCGCCGGAGGTGTCAAATGTTGAGCACCATTGTGGGAATGGGCATCGGAGCCGTCGCCACTTTTTTCGCCGACCCGCAAGGCGGTCCGCGGCGGCGCGCGCAGGCCCGGGATCAGTTCATTCGTGCGAGCCGGCAGACGCGTGGCGCGCTCGACACGACGGCACGTGATCTGGCGAACCGCAAGTCGGAATTGCTGGACACCGTGCGCGGGACTCTGGAACACGACGCCGTCAAGGATTTTCGACTCGTCAAACGCGTCCGCGCAGCCATTGGCCCCAGGCGTTCGCGCCGCAATCCTTTGAACTGGGCGCCACGCACCCAGGCATTGGCTGCCGTTGGACTCGCGGCGACCGGGCTCTGCGTCGCCACGTACGCGCGCCGCTGAACCACGGCCATCGCGAGCACGGATTTACTCGCCGCGCAGAGTCTGGACGGGATGGACCTGCGCGGCAACCCGTGCGGGCCTGCAGCTGGCGATTGCAGTGTGCGCTCCGTTCTGAACATCGCGGCGAAGCCGGTGGACCGGCTGACCTCGCAGACGGGCGCGAGGCCGTGACCGCAACGGCGCTATCGGCCCAACGTCGGACGAGTTCCTCACGCGCTTCCCTGGTCCGAATCGTTCGCCGGCAGCGATGCCGGCAACCCGAACCATGGCAGCACGCTGCTCTCGAAGCGGGTCATCGCCGAGATGCGATCGCCGGACAGCGTGAGGACGAACAGGCCTGACCCGTGACGGATGCCGTCGCCTGGGATACGAAGGTAAACGCCGAAGGCCGGCTGACCGTTCGCCCGCGTCGGAACGAGGTCGTGCGATCGGCGCGTCAAGATCGTCCCGCAGAAGCCGGCGACGGCCTCGCGACCGTGGTACTCGAACGGAATTGGCGGCATCGAGACACCGACGTCAGTGGTGAGCAAGGCTACCAGGGCGTCGAGATCAGCCGATTCCCACGCGCGAACGAACGCTGCGGCCACCGCGTGCTCGGCGGGTGAATTGCGAGCGGGAGGCGGTTCACGATCGCCATTCGGCAGCTGCTGCCGCACGCTGGCCCTGGCGCGTTTGAGGGCGCTGTTGATGGAGTCGACGCTCGCGTCGAGCATGCCGGCCACTTCGCTGGCCTGGTATCCGAGGACATCGCGCAGGATCAGCACGGCACGCTGGCGGGCGGGCAGCAGCTGCAGACTGGTCACAAACGCGAGCGAGATGGCTTCGAGCTGCGCGTAACGTGCCTCCGGGCCCGGCCGCGTCGCCATCGCACCCTCGAGGAGGACGTCGGGATACGGCTCCAGCCACGCGACCTCGCCGAGACGGGTCGGCTCCGGCGGTTGCACCTGCGGAACGTCCCACCCCTTCGCCGGCCGTCGGCTGGCCGAGCGAAGCGCGTTGAGACACCGGTTGGTGGCGATCCGATAGAGCCAGGTGCGAATCGAGGCGCGCTCCTCGAACGTGCCGAGCCCCTGCCACGCGGCCAGCAGCGTGTCCTGCAGGACGTCCTCGGCGTCCTGCAAGGATCCGAGCATCCGGTAGCAGTGCGCCTGCAGCTCTCGACGAAACGGCTCGGTCAGTTCTCGAAACGCCTCGCCGTCTCCGGAACGCGCCCTGGCCATCGGGTCGGTCGTCAACGTTCCTCCCGGACTGATTCTCTCGCGCACTCCAGTATGGACACCACCGGGGCGGCAAACTGGGCGGCGCCCATTTCCACGACGTCATCGTGTCTGCACCGTTGACCACTTTCAACGGGAGCCCAATGACGCTCGACAACAAGGTTGCAGTGATTTACGGGGCCGGCGGCGCGATCGGCAGCGCTGTCGCATACGCATTTGCACGTGAGGGGGCCCGGCCATTTCTTACCGGCTTGCACCTGCCGGCCGTGGAAGCCGTGGCCAGAGACATCGTCTCCGCCGGCGGATTGGCAGAGGCGGCCGAAGTGGACGCGCTCGACGAGCTGGCAATTGACCGGCATCTCCAGTCCGTCGTCGACGCGACCGGCCGAATCGACATCTCGTTCAACGCGGTCGGCATCCCGAATCCGAAGCAGCGGCCGCAGCTGCTCGACCTGGATGTCGATCAGTTCCTGCTGCCGATCGAGACGTACGCGAGGTCGAACTTCCTGACCGCCCGGCTCGCCGCCAGGCGCATGGTTCCAAACCGATCGGGCGTGATCATGACTGTCACCGCAACCACCTCACGCACCGGCGTACCGCTGGTGGGCGGCGCCGGCCCGGCGATGGCAGCCATGGAGGCACTCACGCGAGGGTTATCCGCCGAACTCGCACCTCACGGCCTTCGCGTGGTCGGTCTGCGGACGCCCGGCCTGCCGGACACAGCCAGGATCAAGGAGGTCTTCAGGCTCAGCGCCACGGCGCTGGGCCTGACCTCGGAGCAGTTTCACGCGACAATCGCGAGCCGGACCCACACACGACGTTTGACGACGCTCGAGGAGCTGACGAACGTGGCGGTCTTCACGGCGTCCGATCGTGCGAGCGCGATGACCGGAACAGTGGTGAATCTGAGCATGGGGAGTCTCGACGACTAGCAAAGTGCGCGCTAGACGGCGCCGCTAACCAGCGTTATCGTTGGCGCGGTCATGCTCCGACTCCTGACGTCTCTTCCCGCGCCGGTGCTGATACTCGGAGTGCTTCTGGCAATCACTTCCAGGGCGTCCGCCGCGCAGGCATCCCGAATGCCCATCGTCGCCGACAACATCCTCGTCGAGCGCGACGTCATCTACGGCCGGCCCGACGGCGCGGCGGTGCTTGCCGACATCGCGTATCCCGAGGGTCGCAAGAGCATTCCCGCCATCCTTTACGTGCACGGCGGGCGCTGGATCACTGGGGAACGAGTCGGCCGGCTGCAGCTCTACGTCGAGGACTGGGCCAAGGCCGGGTACTTCGCGATGACGATCGACTACCGGCTGGCGACCACGTCACCGCGACTCACCGACCAGGTCGTCAAGGAGATGCTCGACTTCATCGCGGACGTGGAGACGATCAAGAGATAGGTCACGAGATCGACAGATCGACAGATTGATCGCCAGGTCACCACGTCACCAGATCATCAGATTCGCGATTCATCTATACTCCGCCCTCAGGAGGAGGCCCATGCGGACCCCGGTGGTTGTCGCGGCGTTGCTCTCATCCTTGTCGGCCGGCCTGGCGCTGGCGCAGGCGCCGGCTCAGCCGGGGCTTAAGTGGTCCGACGAACAGATCCAGAAGACGGCCCACCACGTCCGCGCCGGCCGCAAGCTGACACCGAAGGTGTGGCCCAACGGGGCCCGCGTCGCGGTCTGCATCTCCATCGACCCCGACAACTTCACCATCCCGTTGAACGCCGGCAACGTCAACCCGGTACCGATTTCGCTGGGCGAGTACGGCGCGCTCGAAGGCCTGCCGCGCATGCTGAAGCTCCTCGACAAGCACAGCATCCCGGCCTCGTTCTACATCCCGGCCGTCGCCGCGATGCTGCATCCCGGCATGATCGAGGAGATCCGCAAGCGGCCGCGCCACGAGGTCGCCATCCACGGGTGGATTCACGAAAACCCGATGACGCTCGACGACCCGGTCGACGAGTGGCGGATGATTTCGCAGTCGCTCGACCTGCTCGAGAAACAGTGGGGCCGCCGGCCGGTCGGCAACCGCAACCCCTCGTGGACGATGAGCACGCATACGATCGGACTGCTGAAGAAGGCAGGGCTGCTCTACGACAGCAGCCTGCAGGCGATGGACGAGCCGCACGAGGTGCTGCTCGACGGCCAGCCGACCGGGCTCGTCGAGCTGCCGGTGAACTGGATCATCGACGACTCGCCGATGTACGGGCCGGCCGGCGACTTTCCGTCTCCTCGCATGATCGCGAACGTGTTCCGCGACGACTTCGACGAAGCCTACCGCGCCGGCTCGATGTTCATGGTCACGATGCATCCACACATCACCGGGCAGCGGTCGCGCATCCGCCAGCTCGATGAGCTCATCGTCTACATGAAATCGAAGCCCGGAGTGTGGTTCGCGACCGCGGAAGAGATTGCGAAGTACGTCAAGCAGCAGGCGGGCCTGCCCGGCACCGCCAGCCAGCCTGAATAGGAGCGAGGTCATGCGAACGACCGTCGTGCTCGTCGCGATTGTGCTCCTGTGGATAGCGGGAAGCGCGGCCCAGCAGCCGCCTGCGCGTCCGGACAACCAGCCCGGACGGAAGTGGACGGAACAGCAGCTCCGCGAGAACTCCGGCCATGTCCGCGCCGGCCGGTCGCTCAATCCCAAGGTGTGGCCGAACGGCGCCCGGGTCGCCGTCGCCGTCACGTTCAACGTGAACAACTCGGCCAACCAGCTCGCCCGCGGTGATACCGCCGTCGTGGCGATGACGGGCGGCGAGTTCGGCGCCGCGCAGGGGCTGGCGCGGGTGCTGGAACTCCTCGACAGCCATCAGCTGCCGGCGACGTTCTTCGTTGCCCCCGTGGCAGCGTCGGTGGATCCACAAATGCTGCCGGAGATTACCAAGCGCAAGGGTCACGAGATTGGCGTGCTGGGATGGAGCGACGAGGACGTCGTGGCGCTGAACGATGCCGCGGAAGAGGGGCGGCTCCTGAAGCAGGCCGTTGCGTATGTCACCAAGGCCGCCGGCCGCCCACCGGTCGGCGCACGCGGACCTTCGGGCGCAATCAGCCTGCACACCATGCCGCTGCTCAAGGCCAACGGCATCCTCTACGACAGCACGCTGCAGGCGCGCGACCAGCCGTATGAAGTGCTCCTCGAGGGGCAGCCATCCGGAATCGTCGAGCTTCCTGTCAGTGCCTATATCAACGACTACCGCTTCCTCACGTCGGCTCGCACGGGACCGGGCCTGCTGCCCTCACCCGAGCTCGTGTTCGAGCAGTTCCGCGACGAGTTCGACGTGGCCTACGAAGAGGGCACGTTGATGGTCCTTACGCTCCACCCGCACGTGGTCGGCATGCGGTCGCGCATCATCTACCTGGATCGCCTGATTCGCTACATGAAGGGAAAGCCCGGGGTGTGGTTCGCAACGGGCGAAGAAATCACACGGTACGTGAAGCAGCAAGCCGGCTCATAGGGCTGACACGCCGCGATTTTCGCGCCGGCATCGTCGCCTGGCCATGACGTATTCCGCCAGCCGCCGCACGTTCCTCGGCGACATGTGCCTGTTCACCGCGGCCCTTCCCGTGGTCGCGTGGCCCGGGCAGACGGCGCAACCGCGCGTCCCGCGCATCGGGTTCATGAGCGGCGCCGAGCCGTCGCTCATCTCGTCCTTCGAAGCGGAGATGCGGGCACTCGGGTACACCGAGGGCGGAAACATCCAGATCGAAATGCGCCTCGCCCGGCCGAACACGAACGACACCGCTGCCCACGCGAAAGAGCTCGCCGCCATGGATCTGGCGTTCGTCATCGCCGCCGCGTTGCCGCAAGCCCTGGCGATGCGGCAGGCGAACCCGAAGATGCCGATGGTGATCGTCACGTGCCCTGGGATGGTGAGCAACGGGTTCGCCGAGAGTCTCGAGCGGCCCGGCGGCATCTACACCGGCCTGGACGAACTGCCGCCAGGCATCACACGAAGACGGCTGGAACTGCTGAAACGCGCGGCCCCCGCGCTCTCGCGTATCGCGCTGCTGTCGACCACGCCGGGACACGGCGGCCACGAGACACAGCTGGCGGACGCCGAGCAAGCCTCGAAAGATCTAGGGTTCAGCGTGAAGGCCTATCGCGCCGGTTCGGTGAGCGAGATCACCGCCGCGCTCGAGGCGATCAAGGCCGATCGGATGGACGGGTTGCTGAATTTCCAGGGCGGACTGTCACTGGCCAATCGGCAGCTGATTGTCGACTTCGCCACGGCTCAGCGCATACCGGCGGTGTATCAATCGGCGTTCTTCGTCGAGTCGGGTGGACTCATGGCCTGGGCACCGGACCAACTGGAGCAGTATCGCGTCGGTGCACGCCTTGCGGATCAGATTCTCAAAGGCAGGAAGCCCGGCGAGATCCCGGTGCGATATCCGGAGCCTTACCAGCTGCACCTGAATACGAAGGCTGCGGCATCGATTGGCCTGATCCTGCCGCCGGAGCTCGTTGCGGCGGCCGACAGAATCGTCTCGTAACGAGCCGCCGGCGGTCGAACTCGGGCCTCGGCGCTCAACCCGACAGTCAGGTGGCTGCCGACAGCGCATAGTGAACGAAGACCTGCACGGGATCAAACGAACGGACATCGAGGTGTTGCTCCTTGAACAGGCGAGGCAGTTGGCGGCCGATCCAACCATTGCGGATTGAATCCGCGTAAGACAGCACCATCGTTCGTGTGGTCGGTTTGTCTGGATGGTCGATGACCAGCGTGTCCCAATCGAAGTCGAACACCACGATGCGGCCATCGGGGCGGGTGACACGCGCCATCTCGCTGAGCGCCAGCTCCGCGCCCGGAAGGTGCTCCAGCAGGCGGGACGCTCGACAGGCATCGAAGCTCCCATCCTCGAAGGGCAGCGCCTGCACGTCGCCCAGCTCGAAGACGATCGGCGCCCCGAGTGCCGCTGCGCGCCGCCTGGCTTCGGCGACCATGACCTCGCTGGCATCGAGGCCGACGAGCCGTCCCATCGGGCCTACGAGTTCAGCCAGGCCGAACAGATCGGTTCCCGGACCGCAACCGACCTCGAGTATCGCTTCTCCAGGCGCGACCTTCAGATGCTCCAGCATCAACTGTTTGCTCGTCTGAATGGCTGCCGGCTTCTGCGCTTCGTCCATGAAGCGGACAAAGAAATCCGGATCGCTCGTCCGGTCGACTTCTGTGAACAGCTTCGTGTGAGGAGGAATGCTCATGTCGTCAAGCCGATCCTAGGGATTAACGGGGCGGGGTCACGGAAGGCGCGCGTGTTACAGTTCAGGCCGTCACGCTTTTAACCCCTCAGTTCACTTGAGTGGAGCATCCATCAGCGCGATGATTCGCGGGACACTGGCACGAAGCGAGGCCATTCGAGCAGATGGAAGGCTCAACACGAGTGAATTGTGGGGTTAAGGACGACCCTGTGAGCCACACCGAACACCCCGCCTGGTCGAGCCCGGTCGGCCGCGCCACTCGCGCTCGCTGGCGGCTTCCGGCGCTCGCGGCTTTCGTGGCGGCGACCGTGGCAATGTCGGCGGGCAATCGAGACGCGCTGGACGCGCTGGTTGACGCTCAGACCGCCAGACCCTTCACGCCAATCACCGACGCCATGCTCGCGCGTCCCGATCCGGCCGACTGGCTCAACTGGCGCCGCACGCTGGATGGATGGGGGTTCAGCCCGCTCGATCAGATCAACACGCGTAACGTTCATCAACTTCAGCTCGCCTGGTCGTGGGCACTGCACGAGGGCGAGAGCCAGCCGACACCGCTCGTCGCCAACCGCACCATGTACATCCCGATTCCTGGTGGCGGCGCACAGGCCCTGGACGCAGCGACCGGAGATTTCATCTGGGAGTACCGACCCGACCCGGCGCCCGGCACGACGCGCGAGACCGGACCCATGCGAAGCCTTGCCCTCTACGATGACAAGGTGTTCGTCGCGACCGGGGACGCACGGCTCGTGGCCCTCGATGCGAGAACGGGCGCCGTCGCCTGGAACCACCAGGTTGCCGACCCCAAGGCCGGCTACCGGTATACGAGCGGGCCCATCGTCGCCCGAGGCGCCATCGTGGCGGGGATCACCGGGTGCCAGCGCTACAAGAACGACGTCTGTTTCATTTCCGCCCACGACAGCCGGACCGGGAACGAGTTGTGGCGAGCCTCCACCATCGCTCGGCCGGGGGAGCCGGGCGGCGACACGTGGGGCGATCTCCCGTTGACGTTCCGGGCCGGAAGCGATGCGTGGATCCCGGGCAGCTACGACCCCGGCACCAACTTGATCTACTGGGGCACCGCGCAGGCCAAACCCTGGGCCCGCTTCGCGCGCCGCACCGACGGCGACGCCCTGTACACCAACTCCACGCTCGCGCTCGACGCGACCACGGGGCGAATCGTCTGGTACTACCAGCACATTCCCGGCGAATCGCACGACATGGACGAGACCTTCGAGCGGATTCTCGTGGATCTGCCGGGACGTTCCTCCGTCTTCACCATGGGCAAGCTCGGCATCCTGTGGGAGCTCGATCGCAAGACCGGACGCTTCCTGAGCGCGCGCGATCTCGGTTATCAGAACCTGATCGACGTCGATCCGAAGACCGGCAAGGCCACATATCGGCCGAACACCATCCCGCAGCCCGGCGTGGAGATCTCGTTCTGCCCGAGCCGATCCGGCTTCAAGAGCCTCCGGGCCATGGCCTACCACCCCGGGACCGAGGCGTTCTACATCCCGCTCAACCTCTCGTGTGAAACGGGCACGTTCACCGACGTCAAACACGAGGAAGGCGGCGGAGGGAACGGCCAGGGGCGGCGCAAGAATCGCCGTCACCCTGAAAGCCCGGACGGCATCGGCGAATTTCTCGCGATGAGCGCGCGGACGGGCGCGATCCTCTGGCGTAACCGGACCGAGGCGCAGCCGAACACCGCGGCGCTCACCACCGCCGGCGGCCTGGTCGTCGTCGGCGACTGGGACCGGAACCTCTTCGTCTACGACGTCACGACCGGGAAAACGCTGTACCGGACGCGCTTGTCGACGTCGGTCCAGGGGTTTCCGATCACCTACGCCGTGGACGGCCGGCAGTTCATCGCGGTGCCCGCCGGCACGGGTGGCGGTCAGTGGATCACGACGATCCCGGCCGACACGCTGCCCGACAAGCAACCCCCGCCGGCCGGCAACGCGCTGTTCGTCTTCGCGCTGCCACGTTGACGGACAAGTATCGAGGTCGCTTCCTCGTTATTTCCGGCCGAGATACACGTCGTCGGTGATGGGCGCGGCCCGCGGTCGCGCTACTTCACCTCGACGATCTCAATCGCGACGCGGTCCGGCCCTTCGATCATCGCCGCTCGCGAGTTGCCCCACGGCCGAACTTCCTCGAGGAACTTCACGCCCTCAGCCTTGAGGCGCGCGGCTGTGGCGTCGAGATTCGCCGTGCTCACCGCCCAGTGATCGACGATCTTGCCGCGCGTGCTCACCAGGCCGCCGCCGGGCCAGGGGCGGATGGAGATGGAGATGTCGTCGAGCAGGACGCCGCCGGCGGGATCGCGGACGAAGCCTGTCTTGGCGAAGGACGGCCACGTCGGCGGGGCGTACAACTTGGTCTGGCAGTCGCCGGCTGGCACGGCCGCGGGCGCCCCGCCGCCACGAGGTGGACGCCGAGCGCCGAGATGCTCCTCGTACCATCGCATCGCGCACTCGGGATGCTCGTGGTACATGTGCACGTGGTTGAAACGCTCCGTGGTACCGGCCTGCGCGTTCTCGACCATCGCTCCATCGGGCCCGCGCAGGTACCCGAAGCCGCCCTCGCGAGTCGGCTGAGTGCCCTTGGCTCGCATTTCGAGAATCTGTTCTTGCGTCGGCAGGCCCGGTAGCGTGTCGCTGGACATGTCCACGAGCTTGCCATCCGCGGCGTCCCACATCTGCGCGATCTCAAGACCCATGGCACGGAACTTCTCGTTGTACTGCCGCGAGTTCGGAGTGTTCCACCCGAAGTGCCAGACCGCTGTCTGCGGACCTGTGAGCTCGTTCTGCGGCGTCTGAGCCACCTTGGTGAACAGAATGTAAATGTTGCCGGTCTTGACGGCTTCGAAGCCGTTGAAGGCCGTCTTGGTCGCGGACAGGGCGAACGGCTTGGGATAGTAGGCCGCGGCCGCCGCGGGATCGGTGGAATTGAGGTGGACGTGGTGGAAGTGGATCGGCTCTATCGCCAGCGCCCGCGCGCCGAGCCGGGCCGGCGTGACGGAAGAACCGGGGATCAGGGCGACGACAACCACCAGGCCAACCGCCGACAGGGTGCGCGTCATGAGGCGGATTCTTGCATAGCTGGCGGCCGTCGGTGAGCGTCGGCCGAGCGACATCATGACCGGCGCGGAGACGATGGTCGGGATGAACGAGGGCGGCGGTTTTGTTTGTCTTCGCGCTGCCGCGCTGACCAACAAGTGTCGGCGCCGCCTCCTCGTTATTTCCGGCCGAGATACACGTCGTCGGTGATGGGCGCGCCCTGGGAGGTCGTCGAGTCGCCCATCGTGACGAACACCATGGTGAAGGTTTCGTCAGGCGCCGACCCGTGCCAGTGCATCGTGGCCGGCGGCACGTAGGCGCTGTCGCCGGGTGCGAGTACGCGGATCGGTTGTCCCTGGATCTGCAGCCGGCCCTGTCCCGATTCGGCGAACACCAGCTGACCCACCGTGTGTGCATGCCACGTGGCGTTGTGCGAGCGCGGCGCGAAGACGCGACGGCCGACCGAGTAGCCGGTGGAGTCGAGCATCGCCGTCTTGCCGACGAAGCCGGCGGCCTCGACCGGGGTGCCTGCCGGTGGAGCGGCCGGCTGTTGTCCTCTCAGCGTCGGCGCTCCGGCGATCAGGAGCCCCGCGCCGGCGAGCGCACCGGCAACCATGGACATAGAGAGCCTTCCAGACATGCTGCCTCCCGGCGGGCGGGGTGGCCCGTGAGCGTGCCACCGGCCCCGCGACGGCATTATCCTCTGGCGAGCGCGGCGTGGGTCTCCGTCGCCCACACCCATCAGCCGTTCACCAGCTTCATCCCGCCCTCCATGTAGCGATCTCCCGTGATCCGGGGCGCGAGTGACTCGAGCGCGGCGAGATCGTGGGGCGTGAGCGTGACCTCCAGAGCCGCGGCGTTCTCGATGACGCGTTCGATCCGGGTCGAGCCCGGAATCGGCACGATGTCTGGTCCCTGATGCAGGAGCCAGGCGAGCGCGAGTTGCGCGGCCGTGCAACCCTTCGAGTTGGCAAGGCGCTGAACCTCCGTCACGACGTCGAGGTTCTTCTGAAAGTTCTCGCCCATGAAGCGCGGGTTGTTCCTTCGCCAATCGTCAGGCGTCAGATCGTCGATCGTGCGATAGCGCCCGGTGAGGAACCCGCGACCTAGCGGACTGTAGGCCACGAAACCAATACCCAGCTCGCGACAGGTCGCCAGCAGCTCGCCTTCGGGATCGCGGCTCCACAGCGAGTACTCGGTCTGAAGAGCGGCGATCGGATGCACGGCGACCGCCCGCCGAATCGTCTTCGGCGCCGCTTCCGACAGCCCCAGGTGGCGGACCTTGCCGGCGGCGACGAGTGCCGCCATCGCGCCCACGGTGTCCTCGATCGGCACGGACGGGTCGACGCGGTGCTGGTAGTAAAGGTCGATCGTGTCCACGCCGAGCCGCTGGAGCGAGGCGTCGCACGCCTGGCGTACGTATTCGGGCCGGCCGTTGACCCCGATCGGCCGACCGTCCTCGGTGCGCATGAAGCCAAATTTCGTGGCGAGCTGGACGCGGTTGCGGCGGTCGGAAATCGCGCGGCCGACGAGCCGCTCGTTTGTAAAAGGACCGTATACGTCTGAGGTGTCGAGAAAGGTCACGCCGAGATCGATGGCCTTGTGAAGGGTGTCGATGGACGTCGTCTCGTCGGCCTGGCCGTAGAACTCGGACATGCCCATGCAGCCGAGGCCGAGGGCCGAAACGACGAGGCCGGACCGGCCGAGCGTCCGGGTGGAAACAGTCATGCGGTCACGATACTCCAGCCCGACCCGGCCCTGACGGCCCCTCTCGATCATGCAGGTGATTGCCGAGGTGCCGAGCCTGTCTTCCGTAGCTGTCGCCTTATAATCGCCACGTCCGAAAGGGACCGAGGATCTGAAGGATGTTTACGGCGGCGGCGGAGTACTACGACCTGATCTACTCTGCGTTCAAGGACTACACGACCGAAGCTGCGCAGCTTGCCACGCTTCTCGGCCGGTTCAATCCTGGATGCCGGACCGTACTCGACGTTGCATGCGGGACGGGCGAGCATGCCCGGCTGCTCGCGGCGCGTGGGCTCGAAGTCGATGGCGTGGACCTCGATCCAAGGTTCGTCCGCATCGCTGCGCAGAAACACCCGGCAGGCCGGTTCGTCGAAGGCGACATGAGCGACTTCGATCTGCCCCGCCACTACGACGCCGTGTTGTGTTTGTTCAGTTCGATTGGCTACCTCAAGACGTGCGAACGTCTGAGGCGGGCGCTCACCTGTTTTCGTCATCAGCTCGAGCCGGGCGGCGTGGTCATCGTCGAACCGTGGTTTCCGCCGGGCGTTCTCGACACCAACCGCGTCAGTCACAACGTCGCCGAGGCCGATGGAGTACACGTCTCGAGGACGACGCACGTGGAGGTCGACGGATCGCTGTCGCGCCTGGTGTTCGATTACGAGATCACAGACCACGGCGGGACGCGTCAGGCACGAGAAGTTCACGAGCTCGGACTGTTCTCGCACGACGAATTGACGGACGCGTTGCATCACGCGGGTCTCGAGCTCGTCCACCACGATTCGACAGGACTGTGCGGCCGCGGGCTCTATGTCGCAACCATAGCTGCGTGAGTCGACTCAGCCTCTGCGTGGAGTGCGGCGTGACATCGGCAGATCAACAGATAGATCGGCAGATAACCAGATCGACAGATTGATCACCAGATCACCAGATCACGACATCATCAGGTTCGCGTTCTTTACCGCCCTCGTGACCGCCCCGCCGCTCCGGTCGCCTGCGGCAGCGCGAAGGTGAAGACCGCGTTGCCGGCCGTGATCGTGATGAACTGACGGTTGTCGGCGGCGTAGCTGATTGCCGCGGTGCGAATCGACGCGCCGAGCGGCACATGCCACAGGTCGGCTCCCGACTCGGCGTCGAGCGCGATGAAGTTGCCCTGGCCGTCGCCGGCGAACACCAGGCCGCCGGCCGTCGCGGTGACCCCCGCCCACGCGCCGGAGAACTCCTTGAACTCCCACTTGATGGTGGCCGTTCTCGGATCGACCGCGCGGACCGCGCCTTCTTCGGCCTCACCCGGATCGGGGAAGAACGCGCTGCCGATGTAAGGACGACCGGCCCGGTGTGGCGGCTCGAGATCATCGTCGGCCATGAACGTGTCGCAGCGCTCGTTGCTGAAGAAATACATCAGCCGTGTCGCCGGACTGTAGGCCGGCGAATGCCAGTTCGTCCCCCCGGTCCCGCTCGGACAGACGCGCGTGCCCTCGGCCGATGGATCCATGCCCGGCACGAGGACCGGCCGTCCGCTTTCGTCGATGCCGGTCGCCCACGTGACCTTGGTGTAGGCCCGCGCCCGCACGTATTTGCCGGTCACGCGATCGAGCACGTAGAAGAATCCGTTGCGATTGGCCACGGCCACGAGTTTGCGGGGTGTGCCGGCGATCGTCTCGTCGAACAGGATCGGCGTGTGCGTGGAGTCCCAGTCGTGGACATCGTGCGGCGTGAACTGGAAATACCACTTCAGCGTGCCCGTGTCGGGGTCCAGCGCCACCAGCGAATTGGAGTAGAGGTTGTCACCCTTGCGGTTCGCGCCATACATCTGCGGTCCGGGATTCCCGGTGCCCCAGTAGAGCGTGTTCAACGCCGGATCGTACGCGCCGGTGACCCACGCCGGCGAGCCGCCGCGCTTCCACGAATCGCCGGCCCAGGTGTCGTTGCCCGTCTCGCCTTCGCCCGGGATCGTGTAGAAGCGCCATGCCCGCTTGCCGGTCGTGGCCTCGTAGGCGTCGATGAACCCGCGAATCCCGTACTCGCCGCCGGCGGCGCCGATGATCACTTTGTCTTTGACGACCAGCGGCGCGCCGGTGAAGCTGTAGCCCTTGTCGGCTTCGGCGGCCTCGACGTCCCAGCGGACCCGGCCGGTCTTCGCATCGAGCGCCACGACATGCGCGTCGAGCGTGCCCATGAACAGGAGATCGCCGAGCGCGCCAAACCCCCGGTTCTGAGGGCCGCAGCAGAGCGACATCTCCTTCGGCAGGGTGCGCTCGTAGTGCCAGAGCGGCCGCCCGGTTCGCACGTCGATCGCGAACGCGTGGTTCTGCGGCGTCGTGAGGTACATGATGCCGTCAATGACGAGCGGCGTCGTCTCGTGCGAGCCTCGCACGCGGGTCTGGAACACCCACTGGAGCGCCAGGCGCCCGACGTTCGCACGCGTGATCTGATCGAGCGGCGAGAACCGCTGGCCATCGTAGGTGCCCGAATAGGTCAGCCACTGCTGCGGCTCCTTCGACGCGCTGGCCAGCCGATCGCTGGTGACCTGCTGCGCGGCCAGTGACGTCCCGGCGAGCAAGAGCGCGAGCATGGTTCTCATTTCGGGTCGCCTTTCTTGGCCGGCGTCGGCGCACGGAGTGTCTGCAGGTAGGCGACGAGGTCGTCCAGCGCCTCGCCATTCAGCTGCGCCTCGCTGTACGCGGGCATTACCGACCGGTCCTCGTGGCGGAAGTCCTTCAAGTCGCGCTTGACGAGGGAGTGGACCCGATCGCCCGTGTCCAGGATCTGCACCGTGAACGTGTCCTCGTTCATGGCCACACCGACGATCTTCCTGCCGTCGTTCGTCACGGCGGTCACCGTGTCGTACCGGCGTGCGCCGGCCTCGCCGGTGCCCGGGTTCTCGGTCAGATAGCGCGCGGGCTCTCGAATGGATTCAACAAGGTAGGTTCGCGATCGCGCCGACCCCACTTTCGTGAGCTCCGGGCCGACCCTGCCGCCGCGGCCCTTCACCATGTGACACGAGCCGCAGCGCCCGCTGCCGAAGAACACGGTCTCGCCGCGCGCGGCGTCGCCTTTGGACGGGCTCGCCGGCTGCTGCACCGAGCGCAGATAGGCGACGATTTGCGCGATCTCCGCTTTCTCCAGGTTGTTGGCCGGCATCGCGGTGCCCGGCACGCCGTCGGTGATCGTCGCGGTCAGGTCTTCGTCCGAGCCGCCGTGGCTCCAGTTGCCGGTCGTGAGATCGGGGCCGCGCATGCCGCCCCGGGCCCCGACGCCGTGACAGAACACGCACTCCTGCCGGAACAGCACGGCACCGTTGGTGACGGCTTTCGGATCGGCGGCGGCGGGCGGCGGCGTAGCCTCCCGGGCCGGTTGCAGGGCGACTTGTCCGCCGAGTGGAAGGGTGACGCAGACGACTGCGAGTCCAACGGCAAAGAGTGACGTTCGTACCGGGGCGTTGCGCATACGCGACTCCCGTCAACGAGGTGCCCGGAC
>DATJFF010000168.1:0-17024 GCA_035495795.1 Vicinamibacterales bacterium | reverse complement strand
CCATTGTGCAACGTCCGTGCCGGCTCGGCCGCGTCAGTTATACTGTAGAGTCCCGTGAGGCAGACCGGGACCCGCGGTCGTTTCTTCATTCACCCGTGTCATCCCCGCCGCCTTCCGTGGCTTCTTCCGCGTCCGTTCCGGCCCCGGTGTCACCGCTCGGGCGTTGGGCGCGGCTCTTCCTGATCGGCATTGGCATTCTCCTGGTTCCGCTGGTTTTGCGTCCGATCAACCGTGCAGTCGTCGGCGAGCTGCCGCCGCTCGGGTACCTTCCGTCGCTGGAGATCCGCCGTCCGCACCGGGCCTTCAACGCCGCGGCGATCGACGACTTGAAGATCGGCAATCCCGCCTGGGTGTTCATCGGCGACTCGATGCTCGGTACGCGGATCGATCCGGTGCACCTCGGGCGGATCTCGTCCTCGGGCGACGAGTTCGTGGCGTTTCTCTACCAGGCCGCGACCGGCCCGGGCTGGTGGTAC
Source organism: Vicinamibacterales bacterium (assembly GCA_035495795.1). GTDB lineage: Bacteria > Acidobacteriota > Vicinamibacteria > Vicinamibacterales > UBA2999 > VFZN01. The sequence goes on along the minus strand of DATJFF010000168.1, from coordinate 16,548 downwards.
CTGGCGTTCAAGAACCAGCTGATTGCGAGTGGCGTGAAGCCTCGCATGACGTTCGTCTTCTTCCGCGATACCAACCTCACCGACACGATGTTCCGGCTGGAGGGGCACTACGGCAATGCCCTCGACGACGTCGCGACGGCGGCCGAGCCCGAGCTGGATGCGCTGGTGGCCGCGCACCGCAAGGGCACTTGGTACCGTGCGCACCGCCTCGTCGACAACGTGTATCAGGCCGATCTTGCGACCTCGTGGATGGAGCCGTGGATCCGGCGGTGGTGGGTGCGCTGGCAGGATCCGCGCCCTGGCGCGCTCGAAAGCTTCGAGTGGAACGTGGACAAGCTGTTCGCGGTGGACTCGATCCGCTATGACGTCGGTGCCGACCTGGCCCTGTCCGACGTCAGCGGCGCGCCGGACTTCCGCCGCGATCTGCCGACGTCGGTCCTGCCGCTCGTGCTCGGCCTGTCGAAGCAGCACGGTGTGCCGGTCTGCTTCGTGCGCGTGCAGCGGCGTCCGATCAACAACCGGCCGCCCGAGCAGTCCCCCGAGCTCCAGCGTTATGTCGCCGACTTGAAGGGCTGGCTCGAAAGCAACGGCGCCTGTTTTCACGACGACACCGGCGACCCCGACATGACGCTCGATCTCTATGAAGATGGCGATCACGTCGGCGATCGCCGCCGCTACACCGAGATCTTCCGGAAGCGCCTCGATCCGCTGTTCCGGCCGCTCGGCCAGGTCGGCGAAGCTCGATGATCTTCCACAGCATCGACTTCCTCGTCTTCTTCGCGGTTGTCGTCTCGATCTACTGGCGTCTGTCGCATCGCTGGCAGAACGCCTTCCTGCTCGCCGCCAGCTACGTGTTCTACGGCTGGGTACATCCGTGGTTCGTAATCCTGATGCTGGCCTCGACCACCGTCGACTACTGGGCCGGGCAGCGCATGGAGGACGACCCCGCGCACAAGAAGCGATATCTCTACGCCAGCCTGCTCGTGAACCTCGGCATGCTCGGGGTGTTCAAGTACTACAACTTCTTCATCGAGAACGTCCGCGAGCTCCTGGCCGGGTTCGGGCTGAGCGTCTCGCCGCCGCTGCTGGAGCTGATCCTGCCGGCCGGCATTTCCTTTTATACGTTCCAGGCGCTCAGCTACACGGTGGAGGTCTACTGGGGCCACATGCGGGCGCGCCGGAACGCCATCGACTTCGCGCTCTTCGTCGCCTTTTTCCCGCACCTGGTCGCCGGCCCAATCATGCGGGCGATGAACCTGCTCGTCCAGGTGGAGCAGCCGCGCACCTGGAAGACCGATCGGGCCCGGGACGCGGTGCTGCTGATCGTGTGGGGCTTCTTCAAGAAGCTGGTGGTCGCCGACAACGTCGGCCTGATCGCCAACCGCGTGTTCACCCACAAGGACCCGTCCTTCGAGATGCTGTGGGCCGGCGTCCTGGCCTTCGGCCTGCAGATCTACGCCGATTTCTCGGCCTATTCCGACATCGCGCGCGGGACGGCGCGCTGGTTCGGCTTCGAGCTGGTGCTCAACTTCAACCATCCCTACATCGCGCACAGCCCGACCGACTTCTGGCGCCGCTGGCACATCTCGCTTTCGACCTGGTTTCGCGACTTCGTCTACATTCCGCTGGGCGGGAACCGCGTCGAGGCGCTGCAGCGCGAGGCCAACCTCCTGGCCACGTTCCTGGTTTCGGGGCTGTGGCACGGGGCCAGCTGGAATTACGTGCTTTGGGGCCTCTACCATGGCACACTAGTGGTTGCCACGCGGACCGTCGGGACGCTGCTGAAGCTGCCCGAGCGCTGGCCTGGTCCGCTCGCCTTCGTTCAGATCGCCCTCACCGTCACCGCCGCGTTTGTCGGCTGGCTCTTCTTCCGGGAGACCAACCCCGATTTTCTCCGGCGGTGGCTCGTGCTCTCCCCCTCGGAGAGCACGGTGATGGAGCGGCAGGTAGGAATCTACCTGCTCGTCCTGGCCGCCACGTGGGGCGTGCCGTTGTTCCTGGACGATCTCTGGGCGCTTGGACGCGAGCGGCGCTGGCGGCTGGTGACGGCCGCGGAGGCGCGCTGGACGGCAATGGGGCCTTCCAGCATCAGCCGGACGCTGCTGCAGGCAGCGGCGGCGGGAGTGATGGTGACGCTCATCCTGGTACTCAGGAGCCGCGTCTCCCTCGACTTCATCTACTTTCAGTTCTAGAAACAGGAACCAGGAAACAGGAATCAGGAAAAAGCATGTCTGATCAGAAACTGAAGATTGCCGTCTTCATCGATTTCGACAACGTCGAGATCGGCGTGAAGACGACGCTCGGCCTGCCGTTCGACATCGGGGCGGTGCTCGAGGCGATCAAGGAACGCGGCGAAATCGTGACGAAGATCGCCTACGGCGACTGGAAGCGTTCAGGGGACTACGGCCGCGCGATGTCGAATCACGCGGTCCGGCTCGTCCAGCGGGTCATGACGCCCGGCGGCGACAAGAACGGCGCCGATATCAACCTCGCCCTCGACGCTCTCGAGATGGCCTTCACCCACGCCCACATCAACGCCTTCGTGATCGTCGGCGGCGACAGCGACTTCATCACGCTGGTGGAGAAGCTCAAACAGTACGACCGCAAGGTGTTCGTCGTCGGCGGCCGCTCGTTCACCAGCCAGGTGATGCAGAAGAACTGCACCGAGTTCATCGCCTACGAGAACGTCGTGCCCGACCGCCGCGCCCCGCGGGTGGACAAGGGCGAACGGCCGCGGGTCGCCGCAGGGTCGCAGCCGATCGACGTCGCGGTGCCGCTGGTCAAGCGCGCTCTCAAGGTGCTCGCCGATCGCGAGGTGACCCCGCAGCTCGGGCTGCTCAAGAGCACGCTGCTGCAGCTCGATTCGTCGTTCTCGGAGCGCGACTACGGCTCGTCGAGCTTCCGCGATTTCGCCGACAAGCTGGCCGCGCACGGGCTGGTCACGCTCAAGCACCAGGGCCGCAGCACGCTCGTCGAACTGATCGAAGGCGAACAAGGCGCGGTCGTTTCGGGGGTGGTTGCGGCCGACATCCCGGCTGTCGCCCCGGAGATGGGCGAGGCCGCCGATTCAGCGCCGCTCGTCGAAGGCGAGGTCGTCGCCGCGCCGGTAGATCATCCACCGGCGGATCAGGGGACGGCGATCGCTCCTGCTTACGCGCCAAGGCGCGACGAGCACGGTCACGGGCGGCGTGAGCCGGTGGACGCCGCATCGCTCGGCGAAGGTGTGCTGCTCGTGCGGCGCGTGCTGGCCGAGGCGGCGACGCCGCCGCGCTGGCCGATGTACCCGCGTCAGTTCAAGCAGTTCCTGCGCGCCGCGGTGCCCAGCTTCGACGAGCGCCGTTACGGCTCGATCGCGGAGCTGATGCGCGCGTGCCAGAAGGACGGGTTGCTGAAGCTCGAGCGGGATCGCCAGGGCGGCCTGCGCGTGTTCGCGGGTTCCGACGGTGCGGCGCGCGGTCCGGTGCCGCACGGCTGGTCGATACTCACCGGTGGACAGGCCGTGCCGATGGTGGTCGACGAGACCGGCGAGGGCCCGGAGGTGCACGCCCAGATCCCGCCCGGGGTCATCGTTTCAGCCGAGTTTCCGGACGATGACATCGGCAATCGCATCCAGGGCGGCGCAGTCGACGTCACCCGGCTGAAGGTCGGCGAAGTCGGGACGCGCCCGTCGCCGGCGACGGAGATCGAAGATCCGGAGCAGCAGCCCGAGTCGAACGAATCCGCGATTCTCGAGTCGATCGTCAAGGCCCGGAAGCCCCGGACCCGCGCGCCCCGGAAGGCCGCGGCGGGAGCTCGGAAGACCGGCGCGAAGCGGACGGCGACGCGGCGAAAGCGGGAGTAACGGCGAAGGCGAAAGGCAGAAGGCACAAGGCAAAAGGCAGACGCCCGGCTCGGCCTACTGCCTCGTGCCTTCAGGCCGGTACACCGTTTCAACGTACCCGTGCTGCGGTGTCCACTGCACGCGGCGGAGCATGTCTCGGCGGCCGGGCCGGTTGATGTACACGAGGATCTCGCCGAACCGACCGTGCTCCGGCTCGCCGATCGCGCGGGCGATTGAGAGCGCGTCGTACGGGTGGCGTGCTTCCACCTCGACCACCAAAGCATGGTGCGCCGAGACACGGTGCGTGATCTTCCAGGGAGGCTGCGGGGCTGGCTCGAGCGACAGCACCACTGCGGCGAGCACGCCCGTGAGAAGTGCCGATGCGGCAAAGATCATCGCGCGCACCGTCGTAAGATACACCTGCGCGCCTGTCCGGGTTGAATCGCGGTCGGGAGAAGATTGTGTTCGGGAGGGATGGAGGCTCACAACTCCGGCCGGCTGTCCCGTACCCGATCCTTTCCTTCCCGCGGCCCACTCCCGACAGGGTTTTTGTCACTCCCGATCCGTCCTTAGACGCCGATGCTTCATGTGACCAACGGTTCCATTGCGGTTTCGCGCCTGCACGATCTGGGCGTGCCGGGGCGGATCGTTCCCTGGGACGATGTGCTTCACGAAGGCCCTGTCCGGGCCGGGTTGTCCGAAGCCGAGCTGCGCCACGAGCGTGCGGAGTTTCTCGGCCGCGAATGGAACGACGTCGAAGCGATTGAGACCGGGATGAAGGTGCGTGACGAGCAGCTCGCGACGAGCGCGCGGGACGATGAGGAGGTCGTCCTCTGGTTCGAGCACGACCTCTACGATCAGCTCCACGTCCTGCAGGTGTTGAGCCAGTTGCGCGACGTGGGCGACGCGCGGCGCGCCTCGGTCTCGGCGATTCTCGCCGACGACTACTTGACGGCACAGCCCGACGCGCAGTTGTCCAGGTGGTTCGACGAGCGCCGGCCAGTCTCGAAAGAAGCGTGGGACGCGGCGATCGCGGCATGGGCGGCCTTCCGCTCACCAGACCCGGCCGGCGTGTCGGGCTTCGATCATCCCGGCGCCTGGCCGACGCTGCGCGCCGCGCTGTCCCGACACCTGGAGCAGTTCCCTTCGGTGCAGGGCGGCCTGTCGCGGACCGAACGGCAGACGCTCGACGCGCTCGCCGATGGCCCGCTGCCGCTGCGGGCCGCGTTCCGCGACTCGAATTACGAAGTCGAGGATGCCATCTTCATGGGCGATCTCGGCTGGTGGTATCACATCCGCTCGCTGATCACCGCGCCGCAGCCGCTCGTCACCGTCGTCGGCGACGCGCCCGCCAGCTTCGGCGATCCCGAGTGGTGGCGAGAAGAGGACCCGGCGCCGCGGTTGACGCTCACCGAAACCGGCGCGCGCGTGCTCGCCGGCGAAGCCGATCGCATCGCCTTGAACGGCATCAACCGCTGGCTGGGAGGCGTGCACCTGATGACGCTGCCCGGAGAGGGTGTCTCGACGTCATCGCTCTGGCGATGGGACGAGGACAACAGGCGGCTGCAGAGAGGTGAGAGGTGAGAAGTGAGAAGTGAGAAGTGAGAAGCACGCTGCACCCTCCCGATAACTCCGCACGCGTCCGTTAGAATGTCTCCCGAAGTGTCCGCCACTTACACAGCCAAAGACATCACCGTCCTCGAAGGCCTGGAGCCGGTACGCAAGCGCCCGGGCATGTACATCGGCGGCGTCGGCGCTGCCGGGCTCCACCACCTGGTGTGGGAGGTCCTCGACAACTCGATCGACGAGGCGATGAATGGTCACGCCTCGAACATCCGCGTCACGCTGCACAAGGATGGTTCGTCGATCACAATCGAAGACGACGGACGCGGCATTCCGGTGGATCTCCACCCGAAGACGAAGAAGAGCGCCCTCGAAGTGATCTTCACGGTGCTCCACGCCGGCGGTAAATTCGACGCCGGCAACTACAAGACCGCCGGCGGCCTGCACGGCGTCGGCGCCAGCGTCGTCAACGCGCTCGCGCGCGAGCTCGTCGCCACCGTGCGGCGCGACGGCGCGCAGTGGGAGATGGCGTTCAAGCAGGGGAGGCCGGCCGGCAACCTGAAGAAGGTCGGCGCGGCGCGCGGCAGCGGGACGACGGTGTTCTTCAGGCCCGATCCGACGATCTTCCCCAAGGTGGAGTTCGACGCCCAGACCATCCGCGAACGGCTCGAGGTCGCCAGCTATCTGCATCGCGGGGTGAAAGTCAGCTTCGAAGACGAGCCGACCGGCCGCAAGGACGTCTTCCAGCACGCCGAAGGGCTCGTCGACTTCCTGAAGAAGGTCGTCAGCGAGCGCCAGGCGAAGCCGGTACACGAGGCGCCGTTCGTCCTCGAGAAGGAGAACGGCGTCAAGCTCGAGCTCGTGCTGCAGTGGACCGAATCCACCGACGAGCACGTGCGCAGCTACGTCAACGGCATCCCGACTGGATCGGGCGGCACCCACGAGAACGGGCTGCGCGCCGGCGTCGGCAAGGCGGTTCGCAACTACATCGACACGCACAACCTCGCGCCGAAGGGCATCACCCTCACGGCCGACGACATTCGCGAGGGGATGACCGGGATCCTCTCGGCCTTCGTCCAGGAGCCGCAGTTCCAGGGGCAGACCAAGGATCGGCTGAACAATCCCGAAGTGCTTTCAATCGTGGACGGCATGGTTCGGCCTGCGCTCGAGCACTGGCTGAACAACAACCAGTCGATCGCCGAAGCGATCGTCGCCCGCATCATCCTCGCGGCGCGGGCCCGCGAAGCGAGCCGCGCGGCACAGCAGGAAGTGGTGCGGAAGGGGCCGACCGCCGGGCGCGTGAACCTTCCCGGCAAACTGTCCGACTGCACGCACCCTGGGTCGATCACCAGCGAGCTGTTCATCGTCGAGGGCGATTCGGCGGGCGGATCGGCCAAGCAGGGGCGCGACCGCGCTCGCCAGGCGATCCTGCCGCTCCGTGGCAAGGTCCTCAACACCGAGGGTGTGTCGACGGCCAAGGTGCTCGAGAACAAGGAGCTCTCCGATCTCGTCACCGCGCTCGGCTGCGGCGTCGGCAAGAACTTCGACATCACGCGGATGCGCTACGGCAAGGTGATCCTGCTCGCCGACGCCGACTCCGACGGTCACCACATCTCGACCCTGCTGCTCACGTTCCTCTATCGCCACATGCCGCAGCTGATTCAGGCCGGCAAGGTGTTCCTCGCGCAGCCGCCGCTCTACCGGATCGACATCGGCAAGGACACCTTCTGGGCCCTCGACGATGCCCAGAAGGATCAGATCGTCAGGCAGCGGGCCGGCCGTTCGACACCGGAGATCACCCGGTTCAAGGGCCTTGGCGAGATGATGCCGAAGGTGCTCTGGGAGACCACGCTCAACCCGCGAACCCGCCGTCTGCTGAAGGTGCACGTCGCCGATCAGCTCGTCACCGATCGCGTCATCAATGAACTGATGGGGAAGGATGCGTCGGCGCGTTTCCGCTTCATCATGGATCGCGCCGAAGACGCGGTTGAAATCGACGTTTGAGTGCAAAACGGGGCTCGATTGCCCGTACTGTTGTGCTAGCCTCCTGTCTGAACAAGGAGGCGCCCCCAGTGTCCTCTCACCATCCCCGTGAGGGGGGTTTTCGGGTCGGGGCAGTCGTCGGCGTGCTCGACGAGTGCGAGTTGATCGAGCCGTGCGTGGCTCACCTTCGCGCCGCCGGTGTCGCGCGCATTGTGATCTCGGACTACGGATCCACGGATGGCACGCTCGAGCGCGTCGCCGCGCTCCAGGGCCCGGATCTGACGGTAGTCCACACGCGTTCCGATGAATGGCGGACATTTGCCGAATGGGGCCAGCGCGAAGCAGCGCTCATTCGCGATATCGACGCCGACTGGGTGATGTTCATCGACGCCGATGAGTTCCCGATTGCGCGCACGGGCTCGATCGCAGACTGCGTGACCTCGGGCCTCGATGTCCTGTTCCTGCGGCGGTTCAACGTGCCGCTGACCGACGCCGGGCCGCAGTGGCCGAACGCGTTCGATCAGTCGACGCTCGACAAGCTGCTGCTCTGCACCCTGACGGTCCCGGATTTCCGCGCCTACGTCGAGGAGAACCAGGGCGCGCCGTTCGCCCAGGTCGCGCCCGACGTCAAGGTGATGGTCCGGCCGGAGATGGTCGTCTCGCTGGCCGGCGGGCACCACGACGCCGAGTTGAGCGCCCCCGGCCGCCGCGGCGCGTCGAACGAGCTCGTCATCGCGCACGTGCCCTTCACCACTCCGGCCCGGTTCGCGCGCAAGGTGCAGAACATCCGCGCCGAGATGCAGCAGCACCCGTCGACGTTCCAGGACGGCATGTGCTGGCACTGGAGCCGGTGGGTGTCGCTCGACGACGCGGGCCGCCTCGACGAGGAGTTCGACCGTCAGGTCCTGCACGAGGAGAGCCTGGCGAGGGCTCGCCGCACCGGGGCGGTGCAGTCGGCTGCCGAATGGTTCGAGCTCGCCGCGAGACACAACTAGCCAGCGGCGTGTTCGCCGCTATGCATCGCGAGCCAGTCGAGGCCGGTCCGTGCCAGCTACGATCCAGCCGCGGCGGGTCATCAACCGGACTGCTTCGGGCGCGTTGAACATCAGGACATCGACGATCGAGAGCCCAGGTGCGAACGCACCGCCGAACTGCGGATAGGCCGGCGTCTCGAACTGCAGGAATTCGAGCGAGAGTCCGGCTTCGGCGAATCGTGCCGGGTCGTAGAGCTCGCGGCCGCCGATGGGATTCAGATACGTGGTGGCGCCGCGCTGCCGGCACAGCTCGATGATCCCATCCTGCCCGGACGGCCGCGCGCCGCATACTTCGGACGCTAGCAGGATGGGGGTCGCAAGACCGACGCGATCGGCCGCCAGCTGAATGGCTCGCGCATTGACCCGCGCGACGTTGTCCTCGGCGAGCCCCAACCCGTCGCTGACGAGGGCCATCGCTGGCGAGCAATGGGGCGCCCGCCGATATGCCGCTGTCAATCGATCGAGAATCCGGCGGGTTGCGCCGAAGTCGCGAACGTAGCGCCGCTGATTGATGGCGAGTTCCCGGCTGGCGTGACGTACAGGCCACGTGATCCAGGACGGCGCGCCGTTCGCCAGGATCCGGTTGCGGTTGATCCAGCGCCGCGTCACGTACTGGACATCGTCGAGCAGGACCAGTTCGTCGCAGGCGGCAATCAGCTGGAAGTATCCGATATACGGAAAGAAGTACGGCTGGATGGACGCCAGCCGCTTCGGCCGGCTCATACGCGTTCGCGGAGCCCTTCGGCAAATGCTGTCGCGACCCGTGCGACCGCCGCGTCATCGAGGTCCGGAGCGAACGGCAGGCCGATCAATCTGGCGGCCAGACGCTCGGTGACGTCCAATGGCCGGCGGGGCTGACACCGGTAGTAGCTGTGGCGATGCAGCCCGCCGCCGTACCAATACCGGAAGTCCACGTCTCCTCTAACCAGCGCCCGCTCGACGGCCGCCGCCTCGGTGGCGTCCGCGCACAGGCCGAGCACGTACGCCAGGCCGATCGCGGGCGACGTGACGAGTCGATCGGAGAGGCCAGCGGCGGCGAACGCGGCGCGGTAGGCGCGCACCACGCGTTCCATGGCCGCGGACTTGTCGTCCCAGCAGTCGAGATCGGCGAGGCCGACGGCCGCGTGGAACTCGCTGAGCCGCCCGTTGGTCGCTGGCACCGACGAATCGCGAGACCCGGCGAAGCCGAAGTTGAGCGCCTGGGCCACTCGCTCGATCAGGCCGACGTCAACGCTGAGCACGGCGCCGCCCTCTCCGGTACTCAAGGCCTTGGTCGCATGGAGGCTCAGGACTGCCGGCACCGCCCCAAGGTACCGAGCCGGGGCACGTAGCAGCGTGTCGAACGCGGCAGCCGCGTCAACGACGACCGGGACGCCTGTGCGCTCCTGAAAAACGCTCCACTCCGCGAGCGGCACGGGACGTCCGTAGGCGGCAACCGGGATGACGACTCCCGTGCGCGTCAGGTCTGGATGATCGAGCAGCGCCAGCGGATCCGCGGTCCACGTCTTTTCATCGACGTCCACGAACACCGGTTGATATCCGGCGAGCACAGCGGCCGTCGCGGTGGCGATGAAGGTGTACGCGGGGATCAGCGCCACCGGGCGTCTGTGGCTCGCCCGGCCGGCGGCCGCCAGAATCGAGCCAAGAAGCGCGGCGTGCCCGGAGCTGGCCAGCGTCGCCCCACCCTCAGGCAGTGAGAAGCGCGCCGCGAGACGGTGCGCGAGCTCGTCGCCGAGCGGTCCGAAATTAGAGTAGATACGGGTGCGATCGATCCGACGCAGGTACGGCAGCACTCGATCGGCGGTCGGCAGGCTTGGCCTCAGCACCGGCACGCGGCGGGACCGGGCGGGGGCCGGCGCTGGCGCACGGCCGGTCGCGTCCGTCGCGTCCTTCAGCGCGTACGTGGTGTACTCGTACAGCCCATAGTCCGCGCGCATCGTCACGCGCCTTCCCGCGAGGCGGTGGAGCAGACCCGCGACCGCGTCCATCGGGGCGTGAAAGAGATCGTCTCTCTGCCAGTCCACCGCGGTGGACATCACGTTGAAGGCGAGGCCGCGCCGCGCGAGGGGCCAGACCCGCCCAAGCACGGCCTCCATGAACGCCCACATTTCCTGACTGCTGACGGCTCCCTTGCGCGTGAAGAGCCCGCAGATGACGAGGTAGTCGCACTCGAGCGCGCGGAGGTCCGCCCCGGGCGCGGTGATGTCGAGGCCGATGAACGTTTCGCCCGGGAACTTCCGGCGCGCATGGGCGAGCGCGAGCTCCGATCGATCGATGCCGCGGTACGTGACATGGGTCATGCCGCGGCGGCGCAGGTGTGCGACGAGCTCGCCAGTGCCGCAGGCGAGGTCGCACAGGACAACTGGTTGATTCGCGTCGCGGCCGAGCAGGTCGAGCATGACGTCGAAACGAGCCAGGCGACCGGCTTCGTTCGGCCAGAGCGCGCCTGCGGCGTTGTCACCGTGGGTCTCCAGCGCGGCGTCGTAGTCGGCGAGAATGAGATCCTCGGGACGAGCGGTCATTGGTTTATGGCAGGCCAGGCTTCGGCGCTGAGCCGGCGGGCGTTCGAGCGCAGATACAAAACGACGACCACGCTGATCAGCAACTCGATCACTTCCGAGGTGCGGTTGACTGCTATGTCGAAGCGCGGCTCAATCGTCCAGATATCGTTGCAGGCATCGATCGCGGCGTGTACGGCAATGGTGAGAAACCACGGCCAGAGCCACGACGGCACTTGAATGGCCGACAACTCCGGGCGTGCGCGCAGCCTGATTGCCGCCAGCCCGATCACTCCGAACCCCAGCCGAATCCACTCGGAGCGGCCCTGCAGCACGCCGACGTTATGGAGCGTCGTTTCACCCTGACCGTTGATCGCGCGGAAGGCCGCCGGTGTTTCGAATCCGAGCAGCCGCTGTCCCCATGAGATCTCCTCCATCGCAACGACGAACAGCAGGATGGCGAAGACACGGTAGAACTGCCGCACCCACGGCGCGACAGTCCGCTTGCGAAGTATGCGGGTCAAGCTGGCCGCCATCGCGGCCGCGACGAAGAACAGCAGGGCGGTGGCCGCCTCGATCGGGTGATCCTCCTCGAGCAGCCAGAGCATCGCGCCACGAGTCGGCCTGAATGCCAGGAGCGCGAACGAGGCGCCGACCGTGGCGATCGGCAAGTAGAACGCGAGCGTGTCCCACATCCCGCTCTGCAGTGGGACGTCACGACAACCACGCTGCTGCGCCACGGTGCTCGCAGAATACCACCCGGACCGCCAGGGTTCGGCTGGGACGAACGGCGGCAGCCGGAGGCGCGCCTGAAAAATAGAGAGAGTAGAATAAAATCCGAAGTCCGCCTCGGACCCGATTGCACGCCCCGCCCTATGGCCGATCCGGCGCCAGCCGCCAAACAAACCCCAGCCCCCTACGACCGCTCGCTCATCGAAGGTCCCATCGGGCCAGCCGTCTGGAAGCTGGCGTGGCCGACGATGCTGCAGAACGCGGTGGCCGGTTTGCAGGGGATGGTGGACCACATCCTGGTCGGCAACCTGATCGGCTACACGGCCAACGCCGCGATTGGCGTCTCGTGGCAGATCTTCCTGGTCGTCATCGTCTTCATGGCGTCGCTCTTCACCGGGCAGGCGGTGCTGGTGGCCCGCTTCGTCGGCGCCTGCCAACCCGACAAGGTGAATCGGACCGTCTACCAGGCGTTCCTCACGGCGCTGGCGATGTTCGCCCTGCTCCTCGCGCCGTTCGGCTACTTCGCGTCGCCGTACCTGCTCGATCTGGTGCACGCCGCACCCGAAGTGAAGGCGCAGGCGCTGCCGTTCCTGCGGATCAACTTCACGTTCAGCCTCGGCATGATGCTCTTCTTCATGCTGTCGTCGGCGCTCCGCGCCGCCGGCGACGCGCGGACGCCGCTGCGCCTCGGCGTGACCATGACGCTGCTCAACCTGGGGCTGAACCTCGTGCTGGTGCCGCGCTTCGGCACTACTGGTTCGGCGATGGGGACCGTCATCGCGTCGAGCACGGCGAGCGCCGTGGCCCTCTACATGCTGTTCACGGGAAAGCTCGTGATCCGCTTCCAGAAGGGAATGGACTTCCGGCCCGACTGGCTCGTCATCCGGTCGCTCTTTCGCTTCGGGCTTCCGACCGGCGTTCAGGGAATCGCGATGAACGTTGCTGGCGTGATGCTGCTGCGCTACATCGGCTCGCTCGAGCACAGTGCCGCGGCCCAGGCTGCGTACGCGATCGGCTACACGGAGTTGTTCTCGCTGATCACGTGGACGTCGGTCGGGCTCATGGGCGCGGCGGCGACCGTGGCCGGGCAGAACCTCGGCGCCGGACATCCCGAACGGGCGATGCAGGGGGTCCACGCCGCGTCGAAGATTGGGTTGCGTGTGGCGCTCGCGGTCGGGCTGGCCTTCATCGCCGTGCCGCATTTCCTGCTCGGCCTGTTCGGCGCCACCGATGCGGCGGTCGCCACCATTGGCGAAGAACTGCTCCAGTACCTGGCCCTCTCCGGCTTCTTCATCACCGTCGCCCTCACGTACACTGGAGGGCTGCAGGGCACGGGCGACACACGCAGTCCGTTGTTCATCACCCTGGCCTCGCAGATTGCCGTGCCGCTGGGGTTGTGCGCCGTGATCGAAAGCATCCGGCCGCTCGTCGCCACGGACATCTGGCTGGCGATCGTCCTGGGGCATTTCACCAGATGCGTCCTCACCGTGCTCCGGTTCCGGCAGGGGCGGTGGAGGCAAATCAAGGTGGAGATCGAAGGGGCCCACGCGTAAGGCAAGGCACAAGGCACAAGGCAGAAGGCAGAAGGCAGAAGGCAAAAAGGCAGAAGGACTCATCATGACTGACGTGCTCTCGGCTCAACGACGTGTTCCGCCGGCGCTGAACGATCTGAATCGCACCTACGCTCCGGGCACGCCGGAGCGTGCCGAGTTGAAGTCGCGTTTGTCGGCGATGAGCGCCGAGACCATCGAGATCCCGGTGATCATCGGCGGCAAGGAGCACAGAACCGGGCTCACCTCCACCGTGGTGATGCCGCACAAGCACGGGCACGTGCTCGGGAAGTGGCACAAGGCAACGCCGGAGCTGGTCCACAAGGCGGTTGCCAGCGCGCTCGAGGCCCGCAGGGAGTGGGCGGGCTGGCCGTTCGAGGATCGGGCGGCCGTCTTTCTCCGCGCCGCCGAGCTTCTGACCACCTCATGGCGGCAAACGCTGAACGCCGCGACCATGCTCGGCCAGTCGAAGACCGCCTTCCAGGCCGAGATTGACTCGGCGTCGGAGATGGTGGATTTCTTCCGGTTCAACGCTGCCTTCGCCCAGGAACTGCTCGGCGAGCAGCCGGTCAGCAGCCACAGCTTCTGGAACCAGATCGACTACCGGCCGCTCGAGGGCTTCGTCTACGCGATCACCCCGTTCAACTTCACGGCGATCGGCGGCAACCTGACCGGGGCGCCCGCAATCATGGGCAATACCGTGGTCTGGAAGCCGGCGGCGACTTCGATCCTGGCAAACTACTACACCTACAAGCTGCTCGAAGCCGCGGGGCTGCCGCCCGGCGTCATCAACTTCGTGCCCGGGGATCCCGTCGAAATCACGAACATCGTGCTGGATCGCAAGGAGCTGGCCGGAGTGCACTTCACTGGCAGCACCGCGGTGTTCAACACGATCTGGCACCGGGTCGGGCAGAACCTCGGCACCTACCGCGCCTATCCGCGCCTGGTCGGCGAGACCGGCGGCAAGGACTTCATCGTCGCCCACGCCTCCGCGGATCCGCAGGAACTGGCGGTTGCCGCCGTGCGGGGCGCGTTCGAATTCCAGGGGCAGAAGTGCTCCGCTGCCAGCCGCATCTACGTCCCGAAGTCGCTCTGGGGCGAGGTGCGCGACCGGATGGCCGGCCTGATGCGCGAAATCAAGATGGGCGACGTCCGCGACTTCCGGAACTTCATGGGCGCGGTGATCGATCAGAAGGCATTCACGAAGATCAGCGGCTACATCGAGGACGCGAAGGCGAACGCGTCCGTCGTGCAGGGCGGCGGCCACGAGGGCGGCGAGGGCTACTACATCGAGCCGACGCTGGTCGAAACCGACAATCCGGGGTACCGGCTGCTGTGCGAGGAGATCTTCGGGCCGGTCCTGACCGCCCATGCCTACGACGACGCTAAGTGGCGCGAGACGCTGGAGATCGTGGACCGGACCTCGCCGTACGCCCTCACCGGGTCGATCTTCGCAAGGGATCGGGCCGCCATTCGCGAGGCGTCGACGGTGCTCAGGAACGCCGCCGGTAATTTCTACATCAACGACAAGCCGACCGGCGCCGTTGTCGGGCAGCAGCCGTTCGGCGGCTCCCGCGCGAGCGGCACTAACGACAAGGCCGGGTCGAAGATGAACCTGCTTCGCTGGGTCTCGCCGCGGACCATCAAGGAGACCTTTGCGCCTCCCACCGCCCTCGGCTACCCGTTCATGACTGAAGAGTAAGCCGCGATCGTCCGAGAAGCAGGAGTGAAGCGCTGTGCACGGCGCTTACATTCCTGTCGCTCGATGTCTCGATCCGGATCACGGTCTTGCCCCCCTGAAGCGCTCGAAGTCCTTTCGAGTGCGCCTGCTGCGCGTTTTCGCGTCGATCGCGGCCCGCGGCGTGTTTATTGCTGAATTGGATGGCGCGATGCAGAGCCAACGCGGGTTCACGCTCATGGAGTTGGTGGTAGTGCTCGGCGTTGCCGGAACCCTGGCCGCCGTCGGCCTGCCGGCGATGAACGAGGTCTTGAGGCGCAACCGGATCGTCACGAGCACGGAACTGGTTGCGGCGACGTTCCGGGAGGCGCGGCTCGCGGCCATCACCAGGAACAGCGCATTCAGGGTCCGCCTGAACTGCGACGGCGCTATCCGGTACGTCGCCGTTACCGGGAATGGCGGGATCGACAACGCGGAGAACCGGTGCGTGCTCCATCAGGCGAACGACGGTCCGCTGCTGCAGATGCCGCGCGACGTCGTGTTCACGGGCGACGCTCCTCCCGTGTTCGAGATCAACGGACGCGGTCAGATCAGTCAGGTTGGCGGCGGGACAATGCCGCGGACGCTCACGGTGGCTTATGGAACATATTGGCGGAACATCGTCATCTCGGCTTCGGGACGCATCCGGACCACGACTGACTAGCGAGCGCGGCTTCACGCTGATCGAGTCGATCGTCGCGGCCCTGATCCTGACAACCGCGCTCGTCGCGCTCGCGCAGCTGCTCGCCGTCAGCGTCCGGATGCACAAGCTCGGGCGCGACAGCGCCCAGGCTACCCGCCTGGCGCAGGACAAGTTCGAGGAGCTGATGAAGCTCAATTTCGCCACGGCGCCGGCCCTCTCGACGGTGACCTGCGCGAACAGCCTTGGCGGCAATACCGCCAACTGCTTCGACGTACCGGCCAACACCGGCTTCACGCGCCGGTGGCGCGTGCAAGCCGGGCCCGCCAACAACCCGGCGCTGCGGACCGTGACGATCCGAATGGTCGCCGCCGTCCGGGTCGGCGCCGACTTCGAAGTCACACAGGTGCTCCGGTCATGGTGACGCGCAACGCCTCGGGTTTCTCGCTCGTCGAACTGCTGGTCGCGATGACCATTTCGATCCTGGTCGTCGGCGGGGCTGCGGCCCTCGGGACCCAGGTCCAGGGGAGCTACCGCTCGCAGATGGAAGCGGCAACGGCGCAGCAGGAAGGCCGCTATGCGATCGACTTCATCGAGAAGTACCTGCGCGCAGCGGGCAACAACCCCTACCGGGTAACGACGACCCCGTGCCCGGCTGCAGGCACGCCGTTCCAGGCGATTCGGTTCGATCCGAACGTTAACGGCCAGAATGACGACGTCCGCCTGCAGATGGACGCGAACCCGACCAACGGCCTCATCGGCGGGGCCGCCGGCGCCTGCAACGAGACGAACGAGGACGTGACGATCAGCTACAACCCGGCCAACTTCTCGATCACGGTCCGCGACAACATCACCGGGGTCACCGAAACGCGCACCGACCGGGCCATCGCCGGATTGCAGTTCGTCTACCGCAACCCGGCCCACGTCGTCACCGCCACCGCAGCACAGGTGGCGTTCGTCGAGACGCGGGTCACCGTCCGCACCAAGATCGACGACCGGAACCTGCAGGCA
>DATJFF010000167.1:0-37386 GCA_035495795.1 Vicinamibacterales bacterium | reverse complement strand
CATGCGCCACATCGGCGAACTCCGGGCCAGCCGCGGCGCGATCGCTCGGCGTGTGCAGGCCGCGAGCGAAATCCTGTTATCGCGTCCGGAGATCGACGGCCGCATGGCGGCAGTTGGCTACTGCTTCGGTGGAATGATCGTTCTCGAGTACGCCCGAAGCGGCGCCACGATCAGCGCGGTCGTGAGTGTTCACGGAAGCCTGGAAACGACCAGCCCCGCCAGGCCGTCATCGATTCGCGCGCGCATACTGGTCTGCCACGGCGCGCTCGACCCGCACGTGCCGATGTCGCAGGTGACGGCGTTTGCCGAAGAGATGAAGACCGCGGGCGCGGACTATCAGTTGATCGTCTACGGGAACGCGATGCATGGCTTCACGCACGAGACGGCGACGGGTCAGCAGCCGGGCGTGCGGTATCACGCGCAAACCGACGCGCGATCATCGGCCGCGATTCAGGTCTTTTTCGAAGAACTCTTTCAGTGACGCGGGGACACCCGCCATATCGCTTGGTTTACCGAGCCGACGCTGCTGGTGGGCAACCTCCGCCTGCATCACGAGCGGAGGTTGGTGGACCTGACCGGGATCGAACCGGTGACCTCCTGAATGCCATTCAGGCGCGCTCCCAGCTGCGCTACAGGCCCACGTTAGGAAGATTGTTATCGTAACCCGCCGCGGGCCGGCCGATCAAGGCGGACCGGCGCGGGGACGGCACGGCCCGCCGCGGCCGGCGATTGGAGCGGTGCCGGCGCCGAAACCAGCGAGAGCCAGTTGGTCAGCGCGTGGGCCGCCTCGTCCGAGGTCGCGCCGTAAAACGGCATCAGCGAGGTCGGCATTCCCGGCAACCGCGCGATCTGCGCGCGCCACCGGCCCGTTGACACCAGCGTCGCCTCGATGACATACGTGCGGCCGGCGATCGAACGTTCGTAACGACAATGTTTCACGTGTGTCGCTGATGAAAAAGGGAGTAGCGATTCTATTTGCCTCGCGGCGACAATCAAGCGAAGCGGCGTACGAAATGCCCATCGCGCGTGGTGGGGCACCGGAGTACCGCGGAAACACCCGCAAGAATTAATATTTCTGTCGTGCCGCTCACAGCCTTTCGACGGCTCATCCACAGCTTTTCCACAGGTCGCCTGGTGAGCGCCTTCGCCGCGGCGCTGCTGGTGTGCGTGGCCGCACCTGCACCGGCGCAGCAGCCCGGCCTCCTGTTCCGCGTGTTCCTCACCGACGGGCGGGTCCTCACGTCGTACGGCGAGTGGGCCCGTCTCGAGGACCGCGTCGTGCTGTCGATGCCGATGCGGCGCGGCGATCCCGCCGCCGAACTGCACCTGGTCAGCATCCCCGCCTCGCAGGTGGACTGGGAACGGACCGAGCGGTACGCCGCGGCCGCTCGCGCCCAGGCCTACGCCGGGACACGCGGCGAAGCCGACTTCGAGCGCCTCAGCAGCGAGGTCGCCGATACGCTCAATGCGATCGCCACGATCAAGGACCCGGCGGAGCGGCTGGCCCGCGCCGAGGCGGCCCGCCGGACGCTGAACCAATGGCCGGGTGCGCATTTCGGCTACCGTGCCGCCGAGGTGAAGGAAGTGCTCGGGATGCTCGACGAGGTGATCATCGACCTGCGCACCTCGGCCGGCGGATCCGCCACGGAGCTGACGCTGATCGCGCCGCCGGTCGCGCCGCCCGATGAGCCGCTGCTGCCTGAGCCCTCCGAAGCGGAGATGGCCGAGCAGCTCCTGACCGCCGCCGACCTCGCCGAGACGCCAGTGGAACGGAGCGCGATGTTGCAGACGCTGCTCGGGTTCCTCGATCGCGTCGCGAATCTCCTGCCCGAAGCATGGGCGAACCTGACGCGCCTGCGCACCGAGGCACTCGTCGCCGAGGAGCACCGCGTCGACGCGGCCTACGCGAAGCTTCGGACGACGACGCTGGCGGCATCGGCGCGGAGCACGGCGCGCGCTGATGTTCGCGGCATGGAGAAGCTCCGCAGCGCTGTCCGGGAAGCCGACGTCAAGCTCGGTCAGCGCCGCCCGGCCGAGGTCCAGAGCCTGCTGGACACGCTCGAAAGCGACCTCGCGTCCGCCCGAGCCGTGCAGCTGGCCCGCGATCAGTGGGATCTGCGGGCGCCCGCGGCGCGCCAGTACCGTCGCGCGCTCACCGTCTCGCTCCGCGCCATCTCCCGCACCACGCCGGCGCTCGAGGACGTCCGCGCCCAGGCCGGGCCGCCAGCGAAACGACTGCCGGCGATCATCGACGACTGGCGTCGCGACCGCACGCGGCTCGATCGGATCTCGCCGCCGCCGGACCTCCAGCCCGTGCACGCGCTGTTCAGAAGCGCATGGGATATGGGCGAACAGGCGCTGTCGCTGCGGCTGTCGGCCGCCTCACTCAACGACTCCGGCCGCGCGCAGCAGGCTTCGTCAGCGGCCGCCGGCGCGCTGATGCTGCTGGCTCGCGCGCGCGCCGACCTCGACGCCGCACTGACTCCGCCCAAGCCCCCTGCTCCGTGATCACTCCACGCCGGACACGGCTCCTCCGGGTCCCGGCCTTGCGCGGGCTGCACGACGTCCTGACGGCAACGATCGGGGCCCTGGACGCCGCGACCGCCGCCGATTCGTTCGTGCTGGTCCCGACCCGCGCCGCCGCCGAGCAGCTGCGTCGAACGGTCGAGGATCGCCTGCTCAGTGCCCGCCCGATGCTGTTCTGGCCGCTCAGCGGCCCGCGTGCCGACCTCTACCGGGAGTTCGGAGACCGCGCCCCGGCAACCCGCACGCTGCTTTCCGCCTTCGATCGCGAAGTACTGTTCGGGCGTCTCGCGCGCGCGGCCGTTCAATCCGGCATCGACGCGCCCTTCGCGCTCCGCCCCGCCATCGTCGCGGAAATCGTCGGACTGTACGATCTGATTCGGCGGCAGGCCCGGACCGTTAGCGACTTCGACCGCAACCTGCGCGCCGAGCTCGAGCCGGCCGCCGACACCGATCGCGGCGCAGCCCAGCTGCTGTTGCAGACCGAGTTTCTCTCCGCGGTGTTTGCCGCCTACGAGCAGCACATTGCCGACCGCGGCTTGTTCGACGAGCACCGCCTCCACGCCGAGTTGCAGGCCGCCGCGGCGCCGCGGCCTGTTCGCCATGTGATCGTCACCGTCGGCGATCGGACTGCCGACGCCGACGGCTTGTGGCCGACGGACTTCACGTTGCTTTCGACCATCCCCGGCCTCGAGGCCATCGACGTGATTGCAACGGAAGCGATGCTGGCCGCCGGCTTCCTCGAACGCATTCACGCAGCACTGCCCGGGCTCGAGGAAGTCAGCGACGCGGCCAGGCCGTATCGCGACACGCCGGCAGTGACGTTCCCGCGCCTGGCCGTGGCGGCGCCGGAGCAGCCGGTCGCATCCGCCCGCGATCGCGAGGAGGAACTGGCGATGGTCGCGAAACGGATCAAGGCGCTGCGGCGGATGGGAGATTCGACACCGCTCTCGCGCCAGGCCCTGATCGTGCGACGGCCCCTTCCATACCTGTACCTCGCGCGATCCGTCTTTGGAGGCGCCGGCATCCCATTCGAGACGCTCGATACGCTGCCGCTCGCCGCGGAGCCATACGCGGCGGCGCTCGATCTCGTCCTGGACGCACCAGTGTCCGGGTTCTCGCGAATGTCTCTGATCGCTTTGCTGCGATCGCCGCACTTTCGATTCGAGGTCGAGGCAGCCGAGCCGAGCGAGGCATCTATCTCAGCGCTCGATCGAGCGCTGGCCGACACGCGTTATCTCGGTGGGCTCGACCGGCTGGCCTCGCTGGAGACCGCCTGGAGTGACGAGGTCAGTGCGGGGCGGGAGTTCGAGCGCCGTCGCCGGGCGCGTCCCGCGCTCGCCGCCGCGCTTGCGGCCGCCCGCGAGCTGGCTGGGCTTGCGGAGCACCGCCCCATCCTCGAACAGCTCGAGGCGGTGCGCCGGTTCGTCGGCGAGCACCACCGTGAACTCGTCGCTGGGGACGCGGAACGGAATACGCGCGTGCGGAGCGCGGTCATGACCGCGCTCGAAGCGCTGGCGCGCGCCTACGCCGGACACGACCCCGACGCGGAAGCATCCGGCATCGAGCTCTCGTCCACCATTCGGCGGTGGCTGGGCGCGCAGACCTTCGCCGTGCGGACCGGTGACGCCGGGATTCGCGTACTCGACGCGCAGGCCGCGAAGTACGCCGACGTGGACGACGTTCAGCTGCTGGGCCTCGTGGAAGGGGAATGGCCAGAACCAGTGCGACGGAGCATCTTCTATCCGCCGGTCCTGCTCGGGCTGCTGGAGCCGGCGCCGGCGGCGGAGGATCCGAATCGGCGCGAGAGCGAAACGATGGCCGCGGCGCGGGCGGCTTTCCTCGATCTGATGGCCCTGGCGCGAGACCGCGTGCGGGCGTCCGCGTTCGCCCTGGAATCCGATGCGGTTGTCGAGCCGTCGCCGTTCGTCGACGATCTGGCGACGCTCGGCTTCGAGCTCGAGGTCGAGGCCGCGAGCCCAGCCGCGGCGGTTTTTGCGGACGAAGCGCTGCTCGCCTCGCCGCCAGTGCTCGATGCGCTGCCGCCACTCGCGCGCGCCTGGTCCGCGGTGCGTCAGCACGCTCCGATCCCCGGCGACCGTCGCTACCTCGGGGAAGCCGGTTCGTGGCGGCTCTCGCGCGTCAGCGTCAGCCGAATCGACCGCTACCTGAAATGCCCGTTCCAGTTCTTCGCGTCCGACGTCCTGGGTCTCGAGGAGGAGCCGGAAGACGGCGAACTGCCGCCGCCCTGGGAGCGCGGCCGCTTCCTCCACGCCATCTTCGAATCGTTCTTCCGCGAGTGGCAGCAGCGAGGACGAGGCCGCATTACGCCCGCGAAAGTGGCCGAGGCGCGTGCCCTGCTCGTCGAGATTTGCGAGCGGTCGCTGGCCTCGTTGCCTGCTCATGAAGCGGCGCTCGAGCGGCCGCGGCTCTACGGCTCTGCCGTCAGCTCAGGGATCGTCGAGCGCGTGTTGACGATGGAGGCCGAACGGACGGCCGACGTCGAGCGCCGCCTGATCGAGTTCGAGCTCGACGCCGCATTCTCGTTTCGCGCCCCCGACGACGCGCCGTCGCGCGACGTGCGGCTACGCGCCAAGATCGATCGCGTCGATCTTCTGGAGGGCGGCCGATTCCGGGTCATCGACTACAAGTCGAAGCTCGTACCCGATCCGAAGCGAACCGTGCAGCTCCAGATCTACACGTCGGCCGTCGCGCAGCAACTCCGCCGTGCCGGCGATGCGAGAGAAGCAGCGGAAGCCTTCTATCTGTCCCTGGAAGGAGAGAGCGCGATCAAATCGCTTCGCGCCGCGAGGGGACAGAGCCTCGACGACGTGCTCCGGGACGCGGAGCAGCGCATGGTGAGGGCAATGGACGACATGACGGCCGGCCACTTCCCGGCTCGGCCGACGCCGCGCTCGTTGTGCGCCCAATGCCCGTTCGATTCGGTCTGCCGCAAGCAGTTCGTGGAGCTCGACGGTGAGTGAGCAACGACGCCTGGACTTCGATGCTGCCGAAGAGGCGGTCGATCCGTCGATCGAGCGGGATCGCGCGGCCCGCGTCCAGGCCACCGACCCGCGGCGGAACGTCGCGCTCGAGGCATCGGCCGGCACCGGCAAGACGCGCGTCCTGGTCGACCGCTACGTGCGGCTCGTCGTCGAGGCGGGCGTGCATCCGCGGCACATCCTGGCGATGACCTTCACCCGCAAGGCGGCCGCCGAGATGCGGCAGCGGGTGATCGACACGCTGCGGGCGCGACATCGGGAAGGCTCGCTTGCCGGCGCCCGCTGGCGCGCAGTCCGTGAGGCGTTCCCGGAGATCACGATCAACACCATTGACGCGTTCTGCCTGTCGCTGCTGCACGAGTTCCCGCTCGAAGCCGGCGTCGATCCCGCCTTCGATCTGGCCGACGAGACCGAGACGCCGCGACTGGTCAACGCGGCCATCGATCGTGCGCTGCGCATCGGACGCACATTGGCCCAGCGCGATGCCGACGTCGCGCTGGTGTTTGCCGATCTTGGCGAGATCGCCCTGCGCCGCGGGCTGGCAGCCCTGCTCGACCGCCGGCTGGTGGCCGGTCCGGCGCTGGCTCGCTTCCTCAACCGCGCCAACGTGACCATCGAGGACGCCTGCGCCGGGCTCTATAGCGCGCTCGCCGAAAGGTTCGCGCGGCTTCCGGGCGGCATCCGAGGCTTCGTCGATCGCGGCCCGGTCACGCCTGCGTTCCTGCTGCTGGCCTTCGATCTCGATCTGCTGGCCGCCGGCGACCCGCCCGCGCCCGAGCGCCTCCGGGGGCTTCTCGATCGCCTGCGCCCGCACGTCCTGACCGGCGAGGATCAGCCGCGGCAGAAGGTCAGCCAGCGCAAGGCCGACTTCAGATCCGACGCTGACTACGAGGCCCACAAGGCCATGGTGCTGGCGCTGGGGCCGCCCGTGGCCGACGCACTCACCGCCTTCAGGCGCGATCTCAACGTCGTCATGGCGCGCGGCGCCCAGCGGCTGTTCGCCATTGCCGCCAGTGAATACCGGCGGCTGCTCGACAAGCAGGGCGTGCTGGATTTCTCCGACGTGCTGGAACGCGCGCTGGCGCTGCTCGAGCGGCGGGACGAGTTTTCGCGGAGCCGGTTCAAGCTCGAGTCGCGGTATCAGCATCTGCTGGTGGACGAGTTCCAGGACACCAGCAGGGCCCAATGGCGGCTGGTCCGTGAGTTGACATCGGCGTGGACCGAAGGGGCGGGCGCCGCCGACGCGGCGGTCCCGCCGTCGATCTTCATCGTCGGGGATCGAAAGCAATCGATCTACGGGTTCCGCGACGCCGAAGTCGCCGTGCTCGAAGAGGCGGCGCGCTACATCGACGCGCTCCGTCCCGATCTCCCGGCGCGGGCCGCGATCACCCGCAGCCACCGCGCGGTGCTGCCGCTCCTGCGCTTCGTCAACGACGTCTTCGACGCGGTCGAGAAGCTGCCGCACCGGGCCGATGCCTTCAGGTACTCGGACGACGATCGCTTTCCGGCGACTCCCGATGCCGACCCGGGCGCCGACGCAATCGGACTGATCGTCGCGGGCACCGAGCCGGCGCAGGCCGAGATGATTGGCGACGAGATCGCGCGCCTGTTGTCGAGCCGAGCTATCGTTCGCGATCGCGGCACCGGCGCTCGCCGCCCAATCGGTCCCGGCGACATCGCGGTGCTGTTCAGGACTCGGGAGGGGCATCGTCTGATCGAGCAGGCGCTGTCGATCCGCGGCGTACCGTTCTACGTCTACAAAGGCCTCGGCTTCTACGACGCCGATGAAATCCGCGACGTACTCGCGCTGCTGGCGCACCTTGCGGACCCTGGTTCTCCGCTCCGGGCCGCGGCCTTCCTGCGATCACGATTCGTCCGCATCTCGGACGAGACGCTGAAGCTGCTGGCAGGGGACCTGCCAGGCGCGCTGCGCGATGGCGCGCCGTTACCGGCCGGGCTCGACATCACCGACGTCGAGCGCCTGGGCCTGGCGCGGCGGAGCCTCGCCGAGTGGCAGGGATGGGTTGACCGTCTGCCGCCAGCCGAACTGCTGGACCGCGTGCTCGCCGACTCCGCCTACGCCATGGAACTGGCCGGGCGCGGCCTGCCACAGGCCCGCGAGAACATGAAGAAGCTTCGCGGCCTTGTCCGCCGTCTGCAGAATCGGGGCTATGCCACACTCGAGAGGATCGTCGAGCACTTTTCGCAGCTCGTGTCCGGCGGCGATGAATCGAACGCGATCATCGACGCGGTGGACGCGGTCAACCTGATGACCGTCCACGCCGCCAAGGGACTCGAGTTCCCGGTGGTGTTCGTCGTCAATCTCGGGCGGGGGAGCGGGGGCGGACGCGATCCCATTCGCGTCGTCACGGGCGACGAGCAGGGCACTGCCGGGCCGATGGTCGGGATCGGCGACCACGAAAGCGAGGCCGATGCCGACGCCGAGGCCAGGGACGCCGAAGAGAGCAAGCGCCTTTTGTATGTGGCGCTGACCCGGGCGCGCGATCGGCTGTACCTCGGTGGTATCGGCGACGCGCAGGGACGGTTTGCCCCGGCGAAGAGCTCCCTGGGCCGGCACCTGCCGGCATCTCTGCTCGACACCTTCGTTCCGCCGTCATCGCCGGCTGAGGCGACATGGACGGGACCGTCGGCCGTCCACCAGCTGCGACGCGTCGAGGCGCCGTCCGGTGAGCCCGTCCGCTGGAGCATGGCGCCTGCCGACCCGCCTATCGTGTTGCACGATTTCGCACCGCTCGCAGCGGACGGCGTGCCGCGGGTGAGCGTATCCGCCGAGCGTCCGGCAGCCACGCTGGCCGACGCTTCAGGACCGGTGCCCCCATTGTCGAGTCGCGATCTGGGCACGTTCGTTCACGCCTTGGTGGCGCGTGCGCACCGCCGCGGCGCGATGGACGATTCAGGGCTCGCATCGCTCGCAGAGCAGCTCGCCGCGGGAGGCTCCGGCAGCGTACTTTCCGACGCCGAACGTCGCCGCTGCATCGCCATCGCCGCTCATCTTCTGGCTTCGGTACAGCGCAAGCCGGGGGGCGGGTTGGTTTTCGAAGCGCCGTACTCGCGCCGGCTCGACGATGGCCGCATTGAGAGAGGAGTGATCGACTGCCTGGTCTTCGATGGCAATGCCATCGAGGTGCTGGAATTCAAGACCGGGGCGGCGCAGGCGCAGCACAGCGACCAGCTGGAGGCGTATGTCGCCGCTGTCCGTGCGGCCTATCCGGCACGGCATGTCGAGGGGCGCCTCGTTTACGTGCAGGCGCCGTGACGCGAATGCTAAGATGTTCCGGAGGAGAGCCTTCCTGGTGGCGCTGACCTGTCCGAACTGCGGCAATACCCGTACGTTTCTCGTGAAAACGCTTCAGATGCACGTGGTTCAGGTGGACGGCGATCGGGTCGACGTGGCCGAGGAAGGCCGCCCCGGCGTGATCGAGTGCCTCTGCGACGAGTGCGATACGACTCTGGTGTTCGACGAAATCGAGGACGCGACGCGCCGCGAGATCTTGCTCGCAACCGGCGCCCGATAGCCGCGATTCACGCCTCGTCCTCTACCTCCTCGAAGTAATCGCACTCGGGGCAGACCCATTCCTTGACGGTGTGGTTGACCGGTCGCGGCTGGCCGGGTACGTGCTCGACGGCCTGCCGCGTCACGAGGCGCATGAATTCGCCGCACATCGGGCACTCCTTCGCGTCCTCCATGCGGGCATCGTAACAGCTTCGCGGTTTCTTTTTGCAGCCAGTCGCGCTATCGTACGGCGGTCGTGTTGCCTCGACGCATGCCAGTCGAGCGTGCGGATTTGCACGCTCTCGCGCCCGACGATCGCGCCTTCCGGCGGTCGCTTACCGACGAAGTCGCGATCGACTTCCCGTCGGCGAGCGTCGCTGCCGAATGCCTGCGCCGTTCGGTCGCCGAGCCCGACTCGCCGTGGCTGGAAGCCGAGATCGTGCTCGACCGCGCCCAGGCGGCGCGCGGCGCGCTCGTGCCAGTGTGCCTCCACCTCCAGCGCACATGCGCCGTCTGCGGCGGGCGCGGAGAGGTCTGGGATGAGCCGTGCGAGAGCTGCATGGGGAACGGTCACGCGATCAGCCCGCTCTCAGTGGAAGTGCGAGTCCCGCCCGGCGTCGTCGATGGCGACCGGCTCCGATTCGCCGTCACGCCGCGACGGGGACCGCGCACGCGCGTGAACCTGCGGCTCGCGGTAACGCGCTAGAACCGCGCGAACTCCGCGAACCTCGAGAACCCCGAGAACCTCGAGAACCGGGCGTGAAGCGGCACGTTGACTTCCTCTCGTGGCTGCACCTCGCGTGGGGCGCGATCTTCCTGCTCGTCGCGCTCTCGGGCGGCGCGCTCGCGGCCGGCGCCTTCGCGATTGCGAGCGGCAGCGGACCGGTCGCAGTCACTTCGCCCATGGCCGCGCGGTTCACCGGCGTGACCCTCGTGCTCCTGTCCCTGACCGCGCTCCTGTGGGCGGCCCTCCACATCTGGATCGGCCGCGCGCTCGGCGCCTATCGCCCGTGGGCCCGGCTCCTCGCGCTGGGTCTCGCGGTCGTGAACCTGGTACTGCTGCCGTTCGGAACGGCGCTCGGAGCCTATGCGTGCTGGGTGCTGCTGAAGGATGAGGGGAGGAAGCTGTTCGGGTGAAAGTTCACAGTTGGGCAGTTCACAGTTGCCAGTTGAAGTTAACAGTTGCAGTTCGCAGTTCACAGTTGAACCGTTCAGAGTTGTAGTTTCAGTTGGTTCCCGCGCGACTGCGGAAACTCTCAACTGCAACTGAAACTGATCACTGAAACTGAAACCGTGAACTTTGAACTGTGAACTCTGAACTGCGAACTGTTCACTGCTCTTGAAACTGTGAACTTCAACTGGCAACTCTAAACTGCTCAACTGTGAACTCTCAGAGGCGGCAGATCCTCTGTCCCGAGCGGCGTCCACGGCCCGCAGCGCAGGACTCGCCGCATCGCCATCCATCCGCCGCGCATTACCCCGAACTCTCTCACCACCACCTCTCCGTAGTGGCTGCAGGTCGGTTTGAAGCGGCACACGACGCCGGCGCGGGCGTAGAGGGGGGCAATCGTCGCCTGGTAGACGTGTATCCCCCAGAGCGCTGCCCGCGTCGTCGCCTGCGCCTCAGGCGCGCGGTTGAGATCCAGCGCGAGCAGCAGGCCCGCCGCCAACACGATCAGCAGGAAGAGCCGTCGTCTCAGAACTTATCCGCGTACTGGCTGACCCCCGGGACGATCAACCGCTGTCCGTTGATGCCCTTGACGATGCACATGATGTGCAGCACGACGATGGCGACCCACAGGAACAAGCTCAGGAAGCCGATCAGGCAGCCGACGAAGAGGCCGGTAACGATGTTGACCATCGTGACCGCGACCCACAGCACGAGCTCGGCGACCATCAACACGATCCCATGCTTCGCGTGCCACTGCACCTCGCGGTCCTCCTTCTCGGTGAGGAGCGGCACGAGCGCCAGCAACCACAGATAGGACAGCACGATCATCACGTTGCGATTGCTGGAGGGCGCGGAAGTGCCCGGGCTGGCGTCGGCCATCGGTAACTCCTTGAAAAGGTGAGCCTTGCGCGTGAGTCTACCCGAAGCCCAGGAGTATCGCCAGCGAGTCCTGCCGGCCGGCGGCTGATTTTCTCGCGTGGTAAGCTCGATCTTCTGATGACCCCGGAAACAGTTCTTGAGGCGCTCAAGGGTGTCGTAGACCCCGACCTGCGCCGCGATATCGTCTCGCTCGGGTTCGTCAAGAACCTCGCGGTCGATGGAGGCGCGGTTGCCTTCGATATCGAGTTGACGACGCCGGCGTGCCCGGTCAAGGACAAGATGCAGGCGCAGGCCGAATCGCTGGTCCGGGCGCTTCCCGGGGTGACCGACGTCCGCGTCACCATGACCGCGCAGGTCAGGGCCGTCAGCGCGCCAGACAAGGGCGCCGCGCCGGTGCCCGGCGTCAAGAACGTCATCGCTGTCGGCGCCGGTAAGGGCGGTGTGGGTAAAACCACCGTGTCCGTCAACCTTGCGCTGGCGCTGTCCAAGGCCGGCAGCCGGGTCGGCATCCTCGACGGCGACATCTACGGGCCGAACGTGCCGATCATGCTTGGCCTCCAGGCCGAGCTCCAGTCCGACGGACAGAAGATTCGGCCGGCAGAGCGCTACGGCCTTCAGGTGGTCTCGATAGGGTTCATGACCAAGGAAGAGGCGCCGGTCATCTGGCGCGGTCCGATGCTGCATAGCGCGATCCGGCAGTTCTTTCACGACGTCGCGTGGCGCGATCTGGACTACCTGATCGTCGACATGCCGCCGGGGACCGGCGACGTCGCGTTGTCGCTGGCGCAGACCGTCCCCGTTGCCGGCTCGATCGTGGTCACGACGCCGCAGCAGGTATCACTGGCTGACAGCCGCCGCGCCATCCGCATGTACGAGAAGCTCAACATCCCGGCGCTCGGAGTCGTCGAGAACATGAGCTACTTCGAGTGCCCGAACTGCCAGCACCACTCGAACATCTTCGGAAACGGCGGGGGCGAGAAGATGGCCGAGCAGATGGGCGTGCCGTTCCTGGGGCGGCTGCCGATCTACGAACCGATTCGCGTCGGCAGTGACGTCGGCATTCCGCTGGTGATCGCCGAGCCGGAATGCGCCGCCGCGAAGGCATTCGCCTCGGTTGCGTCGCAATCTGCGGCGCAGGTGTCGGTCCGGGCGATCAAGTCCGAGATGGAGAATCGAGGCCGGATAAGCCTTACGCCAGTGCGGTAGGGACAGTTCCAAGACCTCAAGACCTCAAGACCTCAAGACCCCAAGACCTCAAGACCTCAAGACCGCTCGAGCCGCCGCATCGCAGCCGCGCCAAGCACCGGGCCCGGCACCAGGAGCAGCGCGGCGTACTGCCAGCCCCACGTCGCCGCCACCCGCGGTAACGCGTCGATCGTCACCATCGTCAGCAGAAAACCGATCGAAGTCTGGAACGTCAGCGCGGTGCCGACCTGGTCGGTCGGCGCGTAGTCGCTGACCAGGGCCGAAAACTGCGCCGAATCGGCGACCACGGCGAACCCCCACACCATCACGAGAGCGAAGACCCACATCGGCCGCATGCCGAACACGGCCGGCGTGAGCAGCGCGCACGCGGCGCTCGCGGCAAGCGCCCATCGCGCGACCCGCGCCTTGCCAAGGCGGTCGGCGGCCTGTCCAGCGAGCGCGCAGCCGACTGCACCGCTACCGATTGCGAGAAACGCGGCCGCTGATCCGGCTCGCGTGGCCGCCGGTCCGAGGCCAGCGGCGGTGAAGCTCGCGCCTGCGAACACGCCTACCCATGTCCACATCGCGTAGAGCTCCCACATGTGTCCGAGATAGCCGGCGATCGCGAGGCGCACGCCGCGGATTCGCAACAGGCGCCGGATCGCATGCGGATCGAAGTGCCGTGAGGGTGCCAGGAAGGGACCGTCGCGGGCGGCGATGAAGACCAGGACTCCGCCGGCCAACGACAGGCCAGAGGCGATGAGCAGTGGGGTCCGCCACTCGGCGCCGAGAAACGTCGTCATGAGGTAGGGCACGGCCTTGCCGAGCGTGAGCGCGCCGATCAGCAGTCCCAGCGCGAAGCCGCGGCGCGAGACGAACCAGCTGGCCGCCATCTTCATCGCCGGCGGATAGACGGCGGCCAGCGCCACGCCCGTGAGGAATCGCCACCCGATCGCGGACCATGGCCCGCCCGCTGCGAGCACAGCCGCATTGGCCAGCGCGCCGCCGATTGCGCCTGCGCTCATGAGCGTGCGACCGGCGACGAGATCCGCAATGTTGATCGCCGCGGCGAGGAGCGTCCCGACCACGAAGCCCGCCTGCACGGCCATCGTCAATCCCGATGACTCGGTTGCGGTCAAATGCAGCTCCCGAGCGAGTGATGGCGTCACGGCAGTTGCCGAGAACCACACGGTCATGCCGAGGAACTCGGCAAGAGCGATGATGACGAGCTGGGTCCACGCTTCGGCGGGGGCGTCGTGATCGTGGGATAGGATCAAGGGACCGTGCAGATACCCTACACGAAGACGACGCTGGCAAACGGCCTCGACGTGATCGTCCACGAGGATCACCAGCTGCCGATGGTGGCGGTCAACCTGTGGTATCACGTGGGCTCCAAGAACGAGCGCCCGGGGCGAACTGGCTTCGCCCACCTCTTCGAGCACCTGATGTTCGAGGGATCGGCGCACCACGACTCGGGCTATTTCGAGCCGCTACAGCGCGCTGGCGGGCTGATCAACGGGTCGACCAACACCGACCGGACGAATTACTGGGAGGTCGTGCCGACTGGC
Organism: Vicinamibacterales bacterium; assembly: GCA_035495795.1. Taxonomy (GTDB): domain Bacteria; phylum Acidobacteriota; class Vicinamibacteria; order Vicinamibacterales; family UBA2999; genus VFZN01. The sequence continues at coordinate 23,544 of DATJFF010000167.1, read as the reverse complement.
GCGATCGATCTCGCGCTGTGGATGGAGTCGGATCGCATGGGCCACCTGCTGCCGGCGCTGACTGACGAAAAATTCTCGAATCAGCGAGACGTCGTGCTCAACGAACGGCGACAGAACTACGAGAACCGCCCGTATGGCCTGGCTGGCGTCGCGCTGGCCGCTGCGTTGTTTCCGCCGGAGCACCCCTATCACTGGATCACGATTGGCGATCCCGAGGATCTCCGCGCTGCGTCGCTGGCCGACGTCAAGACCTTCTTCGAGACTTATTACCATCCCGGCAACGCGTCGCTTACACTGGCCGGTGACATCGAGACAGGGCGGGCGCTCGAACTCGCCGATCGGTATTTCGGCGACATTCCGCGTGGGCCTCAGCCGCCGCCGGTGACTACCGCCGCTCCCGCCATTGCAAGCCAGTCGCTTCTCCTCGAGGATCGTGTCGAGCTGCCGCGTCTCTACCTGAGCTGGCACTCGCCGGCGATGTTCGCGGCCGACGACGCAGAACTGGACCTCGCCGCCGACGTCCTGGCGCATGGCAAGACGTCGCGGCTTTACCGCCAGCTCGTCTATGAACGGCGACTGGCGACCGACGTTTCGTCGTATCAGCACTCGCGAGAGCTGTCGGGCCTCTTCCAGGTTGCCTGCACGGCAGCCGCGGGCGTGTCTCTGCCCACGCTGGAGCAGGCGGTGACGGAAGCGATTCAGGGTCTCGGTGATGCCGGGCCCACTGCGGTCGAGCTCGCCCGCGCCGAGGCGCAGACCGAGGCCCAGTTCGTCTATCGTCTGCAGACGGTTGGCGGCTTTGGCGGCAAGTCGGATCAGCTGAATGCCTACAACGTGTTCAAGAGCAATCCCGGATTCTTCGACGCGGACCTCGAGCGGTACCAGTCGGTGACGGGCGCTGGGATGGCCGCGGCAGTTCGGCGATGGCTGGTCGGGCAGCCGCGCGTCGCGCTGAGCCTCGTGCCGCGCGGACGCCGGGATCTCGCCCTGGCCGACGCCACGGAGGTACAGGTCTCGTGAGCCGCGTCGATCGTTCGAAACTGCCGGTGCCCGGGCCGCCGCGCCCGTTCGCGTTTCCGCGGATAACGCGAGTGACGTTGGCCAATGGTCTGAACCTGCGCGTGATCTCCCACGGCTCGGTGCCGGTCGCAGCTGCCGTGCTGCTCCTGCCCGGCGGCTCGTCGGCCGATGCGCCATCGCAATCCGGCCTGGCGTCGCTCGCTGCCGATCTGCTGGACGAAGGCAGCCGCGGGCAGTCCGCGCTCGAGATCTCGGATCGGATCGCGCGCATGGGCGGCGACCTCGATCTCGAAGTGAGCCACGACGCTACCGTTGTCAGTCTCGCGATGCTCGATCGATTCATAGACGACGGGCTGTCGCTGGTTCACGAGATCTGCACCAGCCCGAACCTTGCGGAGTCGGACTTCGCGCGCATTCGCCAGCTCCGGCTGGAGCGGCTCCGGCAACTGCGCGATCACCCCGGCGCGCTTGCCGATCGCGCGTTCGCGCAGTTGCTCTATCAGTCACATCCCTACGCGCAGCCGAATCACGGGACCGGCGCGTCGCTGGGGTCGCTCACGGTGGAGGACGTCCGCCGTTATCACTCGGCGATGTTCCAGCCGGCTGGGGCGACGCTGGTGGTGGCGGCCAACCAGCCGCCGGACGTGCTCGTCGCGAAGGCCAGTGCAGTGTTCGGCTCGTGGCAGAGCGACGGCGCGGCGCCGGCAATCGCCAGGGACCGTGGCCAGCTCGATCCGCCGCGCGAGCCGTCGGCGCGACTCGCGATCGTGCCGCGGCCAGGGGCGGCGCAGTCGGAGCTGCGGCTCGGCCACGTCGCGACCTCGCGGCGGACGCCCGACTATCACGCGCTCGTGCTGCTCAACACAGTGCTCGGCGGCCAGTTCGTCAGCCGCCTGAACATGAACCTCCGCGAGGACAAGGGCTATACCTACGGCGTGCGGACCGGGTTCGATCTCCGGCGCGGTGACGGCCCGTTCGTGCTGCAGACCAGCGTCGGCACCGAGGTCACGGTTCCGGCGCTCGGCGAAGCGCTCGACGAGCTGCGGGCGATCCGGAACGGCCGGCCCGTCACTGCCGACGAACTGGCGCTCGCGAAGTCCTCGGTGGCGCTCGGGTATCCTCGGGGTTTCGAGACGGTGCAGCAAATCGCACGCTCGGTGGCGCAGCTGGCGCTCCACGACCTGCCCGACAGCTATTTCGAGGAGTTCATCCCGCGGCTCGAAGCGGTGACGCTCGACGAGGTGGCCTCTGCGGCGCATCGCTACCTGCAGCCCGACCGGATGGTCACGGTCATCGTCGGCGACCCCGAGCGCGTGTCGCAGACGGTCGGCATGCTCGGTCTCGGCGAGCTGCAGACTGTCTCGCCGCCGATCTGAGGTCTCGAGGTCTGGGGGTCTTGAGGTCTTGAGGGCGGGATGACGCGCGCTGATGAGCGCGGACAGAACCGACAGCCGGCTTCGCTCGTCAATAGACTGGACGGGCCGGAGTATGATCCCGTCGCAGGCTTCCGATGGACGTCCCGCGCTATCGAACGTCAGCCCTCGGCAGCTTCAGCTTCAGCCTCGTAGGTATCATCGGTCTCCTGGCCGTGGTTGTGGCCGGCGCGATCGTGTGGCTCCTCCTCACCGATCCGGTGACGGTTGCGGAGTCTGTCGATGCCGGCGAGGTCACGCCGCTCGTCCGCTCGCTCGCCGGCTCCATCTACGAAGCCTTGGTGAGGCTCCTCAAGTATTTGTGAGGAGCCCGGCGAACCTGGTGATGTCGCGATCTCGTGAGCTGGCGATCAATCTTGGGATCTGGCGATCTGGTGATCTAACTCGCGATCTGGTGATCTAGCTGGCGATCTGGCGATCTGCCGATCAAGACCCCAAGACCCCAAGACCCCAAGACCCCAAGACCTCAAGACCTCAGAGGTTCCGCGCCAGGAAATTCCCCAGGTAATAGCCGTCGATGAACTTGAACGGCGCCGCCCCCGTCGAGTAGTGGCCGCACGGGAGCACCGCGATTCGGGCGTCCGGCACGCGCCGCTTCCATTCGGTGATGAGCTTCAGTGAGAGGTCGACCGGGAAGGTGAGATCGTACTTCGCGTAGACCAGCAGCGTGCGCTTGTCCTCGATGCGATCGAGGTACGACCACGGGCTGATCGGGCGCCACAGTTCGCGGAGCGCCTCGAGGTCGACGTGTCCCTCCAACCCGCGGCGGACGTGCTCGGTCGACAGCCCGCGCCAGACCACGTCGCCGAAATGCGGTGAGACGTGGTTCAAGGCCTGGGCGCGGACCAGCGGCTCGTGCGCGCCGGCGAGCATCGCGAGACACGATCCGAGGCTCGTGCCGAGCAGCCCCAGCCGGTCGTAGCCCTGGTCGCGCAGCCACCACAATGCCCGCCGGACATCCATCACCGCCTGCCGGCAGACCTGGATGGTCCGGACGACGTTCGACGAAACGATGTAATCGGCCCGCGTCAGTTCCGGCGGCATGCGCCGATCGTGATACGGCAGGCTGATGCGCAACGAGGCGATGCCGAGCTTCGCCAGGAGCCTGCACAACCCGACGTGGCCCTCGGCGTCCGAGTTCCACTGCGCCAGGACCACGACCGCGCGCCGGTGCTTCGGGACGGCCTTGGTCTTTCGCAGCGGGTTTGCTGGAAAGTAGCGCGCGTAGACCGTGTTGTTCCTGGCGTGCGGCGTCACGAACCCGCTCGGGAACGTCAGGGTGCCGGCTTCTCCGCCGGCTTGCGTGATGCTATCGGCCGGCGTGAAGGTGTATTCGCTGGTCGGGTCCGGAGTGAAGAACGCGTCGGTGTCGCGCATCACGTCCGACACCAACTGGTGCACATGGGTGAGCGGCTGGGTCTCCGGCGGCGACAAAACGGCGTGGCCGTTGCGCGCCGAGAACGGCTCGGGGTGGTGAGTCATCCAGTCGAGACCCCAGTCGAACGGCCGGACGACGCGGTCGTCGCGGCTGACGTCGGCGAGCTGCTGTTCCCAGCGATGGAAGAAGCTGGCGATCATGCGCGAGCGAGCACGGCTTCGGCGGCGAGCGCATCGTGGAGCAGCCGCGTCGTGCCATGGCGGTCGCCAATCAGCTGCAGGCCGACCGGCAACCCGGCGCGAGTCGGGCTGCACGGGATCGAGATGGCGGGGTGCCGGGACAGGTTGAACAGCTGGGTGTTGCGAAGCATTGCCGACCGGACCACGTCCTGCCCGCCCTTGACCGGCACGGTGGTTGCGCCGATCGGGGGAGCGGGAATGGCCAGGGCCGGAGCCGCGAGCACGTCCACTCCCTCGAGCGCGTGGTCCACCGCCCGGCAGAGGCGTTCCCGGAGCCGCAGTGCCCGCACGTAATCCTCGCCCATCACGTAGCGGCCCATCTCGAGGCGGTTGCGCACGTTAGGCGTGTAGTCGTCCGGCTGCGATTCGAGGGTTGCAGCGTGATACTCCGCGGCGTCGGTCAGGACGATCGCCAGGTACACGGCGACGGTGTCGGTGATATGCGGGATCTCGACGTCGACGATGTGCGCGCCGGCGTGTCCCAGCCGCTCGATGGCCTTGAGGATTGAGGCCTCGACATCCTCGTCGATGCGATCGAACAGGTAACCGCGCGGCACGCCGATGCGCACACCGCGGATCGATGGCGCCGGCGGCACGCCGTCGTGAGTGGCGCCGCGCATGATGTCGTAGAGCAGCCACGCGTCGGCCACCGAGCTGGTCATCGGGCCGACGTGATCGAGGTTGCGACTCAGCGGCACGACGCCGGCCGTCGGGATCTCGCCCCAAGCCGGTTTGAGGCCGACGATGCCGCACGCGGCCGCCGGGACTCGGATCGACCCGCCGGTGTCGGTGCCAATCGACGCCAGCGCCATGCCGGTCTTGACCGAGACTGCCGAGCCGCCGCTCGACCCTCCGGGCGAGCGCGCCGGATCGATCGGATTGCGGGCCGGCCCGCAGGCAGAGTCTTCGTTGGTCGTGCCGAACGCGAACTCGTGCAGGTTGGTCTTGCCGACGAAAACGGCCCCGGCCGATCGCAGCCGCGCCGTGACCGGTGCATCGTGATCGGCGATGTGCTGGCGCCGCACGCGGGACGCGGCGGTCGTCGCCACGCCCGCCTGGTCGAGCAGATCCTTGAGTGAGATCGGGATGCCGCTGAGGGGGCCGATCGGGCGGCCGCCAGCCACGCGCTTGTCCACGGCCCGCGCCGCTTCGAGCGCTTCGTCGGCGGTAATGGTGACGAAGGCGTTGAGCGTCGGCTGCAGGCGGCCGATGTTCGAAAGGCAGTCCTCGACGAGCTTTTCCGACTTGATCCGGCCGGCCCGCAATTCGGCGGCGACGTGGGCGAGGCCTCGCAGCTGACCGTGGGCGGCGGTGGACTCTCCAAGGTGCGTGAACGCCGGGTGCTCGCGAACTTCGCGATCCGCGGGTACCACATCTGGAACCGCAGCGGCAGTCCGCAGGGTGTCCATCGACGCGCCGAGCCCGTCGAGCAGCGGCGCGACCTCCTTCAGGCCGCGCCGTTCGGCATCGGCCTTCGCCATCTCCAGCCACGTCGGGATCACTGCAGCGCCTCCACCTCGTCGAGCGTTGCCACCGCGCGCCGCAGGTGCGGAATCGTGATCGATCCGCCGACGACGAGGGCGACGTTGAAGGTTTCGAAGAACTCCTCGCGGCTGACGCCTTCCTCCTGGCAGCGCGCGATGTGATAGGTGACGCAATCGTCGCAGCGGAGCACCAGCGAGGCGACCAGGCCGAGCAGCTCTTTGGTCTTGACCGGCAGCGCGCCGTCCTCGTAGGCGCGCGAATCGAGCGCGAAGAAGCGCTTGATGTCGAGGTTCCCGCTCTCGTGGATCCGCGCGTTCATCTTCTCGCGGAACTCCCGAAACTCTTTCAATCGCTCGCTCATGAGAGTGGCATCCTGGTCGAAATCGCGACGCCGTCGCCGACCGGCAGCCACACCGTGTGGAAGCGCGGATCGTCTTTCAGTCGCTGGTTGTACTCCGAAAGTGCCTTGGTGTCGTCAGGGTTGCGGTCGGCCGGCGCGGGCATTCCGGGCACCACCGCGCCGCTCCACAGCACGTTGTCGGCGGCCAGCACGCCGCCAGGGCGAAGCAGCTCGTAGAGCCGATCGAGCTGGGCGACGTAGCCGCGCTTGTCGCCGTCCTGGAAGATCACGTCGAAGGGGCCGGCGATCTTGTGCAGGAATCGCGAGGCGTCGCCGATCATCACGTGGACGCGGTCGCCGACACCGGCGGCAGCCGCGTGGGCGCGGGCCCGCGCAGCTCGGTCGTCGTCGCGTTCGAGCGTAATCAGCTGCCCGTCGGCGGGGAGCGCGGTCGCCATCCACAATGTCGAATACCCGATGGCCGTTCCGATCTCGAGCACCCGTCGCGCCCCCGTCCACCTCACCAGCGCGTGCAGCAACGAGCCGGTCTCCGGATAGACGATCGGCAGGCGCTCCGCCCGGCCTTCACGTGCCACGACGTCGAGCTCGGGGTGGGGCAGACGGGACAGGCCGGCGAGGTACTCGACAACGGCGGGGTTGACCAGCGTTGTCATCTGCCGATTGTAGACTAACCCCACAGTTCACTTGAGTGGTCACTCCCACGGCCTGCTAATCTGCTGAAAACGGGCATGAACGAGGGGAGTTCGAGCGGATGGACGCTCCACACACGCGAATTGAGGGGTTAGCCGGGTGAGGCACACGAAAATCATTGCGACCCTCGGTCCTGCCTCCGACGCGCCAGCTACGCTCGATGCGCTGATCGCCGCCGGCGCCGACGTCGTCCGCCTGAACTTCTCGCACGGCACCCAACCCGAGCACGCGGCGCGATTCGCGCGCGTCCGCGACGCCGCGCTGCGCGCCGGCCAACCCGTGGCCGTCCTGCAGGATCTCTCGGGGCCGAAAATTCGCACCGGACGGATTGAAGGTGGAGGTCCGCTCACGCTCGAAGACGGCCAGCGCCTGGTGATCGAGATTGGCGACGGCCTCGGTCGTCCGGGCCACGTCTATACCAGCTATGCGCCGCTCGCCGCCGCGGTGCGGCCGGGCAGCTGCTTGCTGCTCGACGACGGCTATGTCGAGCTGCGCGTCGATGAGGTGTCAGGCGGCACGATCACCACGACTGTGATCGACGGTGGGCCGCTCGGCGAGCGGAAGGGGATCAACGCTCCCGGGACGCCGCTGCCGCCGGCCGGCGTCACCGACAAGGACGAGCGCGACCTGGCGTTTGGCCTGGCGCTCGGTGTCGATCTGGTTGCGCTCAGCTTCGTTCAGTCGGCAGCCGATATCGCCGCGGCGCGGGCGATCACCCGGCGCGAGGGCCGGCCCGACGTGCCGATCATCGCCAAGATGGAGCGGCCCGAGGCGATCGATCGGCTCGACGAGATCCTGGCAGTGACCGACGGAGTGATGGTCGCACGCGGCGATCTCGGGCTGGAGATCCCGCTCGAGCGCGTGCCTCGGGTGCAGCGCGACATCATCCGCCGGGCCCGGTCCCGCGGCATTCCCGCGATACTCGCCACCCAGGTGCTCGAATCGATGCGGCACGAGTCGCGCCCGACCCGTGCAGAAGTGAGCGACGCCGCGACCGCCGTGACGCAGGGAGCCGACGCGATCATGCTGTCCGGCGAGACCGCGGCTGGTTCGTATCCGGTCCGGGCCGTGCAGGTGCTCGATGCGATCATCCGCGAGGCCGAAGCCAGCGAGGAGGCCGCGCCCGACCCGGCTGAGGGCGATCATGTGGCGGCGCTCTGCGACGCGGCGGTGACGTTGGGGCGCCAATCGGCGGCCGAGGCGATCGTCGCCGTCACGCGCGAGGGACGGACGGCGCGGCTGCTCTCGATGCGCCGCCCGCACGCGCCGGTCTATGCCGCGAGCGACCGCGAGGACGTCGCACGCCGGGTCGCGCAGTGGTGGGGAGTGCGGCCGCTCGTCACCGCGATCGACGGAGACGTCGACACGGTCGCCGCGCGCGTGGTGGACCAGCTCGTACAGGCGGGGCAGCTGCGCGGCGGCGCCATCGTCGTGGTCGTCAACGCCTCACTCGACCTCGACAAGGGCGCTGCCAATTTCCTGCGCGTGCGGAGGGCTTGAGCGGCGCGCGCGTCCATTGACGATTGGGGATTGACGATTGAGGATTTATTGACGATCCGGCGATTGCCGTATTGCGCCATTCGATTGAAGATTGAGCCATTGGGGAATTGACGATTGCGGGAATCACGATTCGCGATTGCGAATCATGATTCGAGATTGAGCCAATGTTCCAATGAATCATTGAGCCGATCACCAATTGAATGGCGCAGTGCCGCAATCACCAATCATCAATAAGTCGTCAGTCGTCAATCCCCCAATCATCATTGGACAAGGATCAAATAGTGGCGGCGTCGTGCACGAGTGCGCCGCGCTCGAAGCGGTCGACGGCAAAGATAGAAACGTCGAACGTTTCGCTGCGCTCCAATCGGATCAGCTCCGACACGATCACGCCGCTCGCGGGCGACATCATCAGGCCGTGGCCGCTGAAGCCATTGGCGAAGATCAGGCCTTTCAGAGACGGGTGTTCGCCGTAGACGGGATTGTGATCCGGCGTCATCTCGTACAACCCGGACCAGCCGTAGGCGTCGCTCACGCCGGCGAGGGACGGCACACGCCGCACCATCGCGGGATAGAACTCGTCGGTCCACCGCGGCTCGTCGGCCTCGAATCGCTCGCCAACGGTCTCGTCCCACTTGGTGAACGCCGCGATCAGTCGATCCGGATCGCCGGGTGTGATCGGGTCGTCGTGGCGCCAATGCACGCCGCCTGGATCGATCAGCATCGGAAAGCGGTACGGCCAGTGGCGCGGCAGAGTGCAGCGGAACAGCATCTGCCGCATCGGTTCGACCGGAACGGACACACCTGCAAGCTTGGCGATGCGCCCGGCCCACGCGCCAGCGGCGTTGACGACAATCGGCGCCGACAGCCGGCCGGAGCCCGCCAGCGTCACACCGGTGACGCGTCCAGCGCTGGTGCTGACAGCGAGCACCGTGTCTTCGACATACTCGACGCCGGAGGCCGCGGCCGCCCGATGGAACCCGCTCAGCACCTCGCGCGGGTTCGCGTAGCCGTCCTCCTCGCCGAGGACACCGAACAGGATGTCGTCGAGCCACGCGTCGGGTACCAGCCGCCGGACATCGTCGGTCGAGAGCATCTGCACTGCGGCCCCCGCGCGGCGCTCCAGCTCGTACCGCTTCATCAGCGCCGGGGCTGTGGCCGCGTCTGCCAGGAACAGGTAGCCGCGCTGGCGGAACCAGGCGTTGGGGCGCCGGTCCGCCGTCCCCATCCGGGCGTCGAACTCCTTCCAGAACCGGACGCTGTGTTGAACCATGCGCACGGTCACCGCCGTGCAGAACTGCTGCCGGATGCCGCCCATCGCCAGGAACGATGACGCTCGTTGATAAGAGCGATCGCGTTCGACGATCACGATCCGTCCGGTAAAGCCGTGCTCGCGAAGGTGCCACGCGACGCTGGAGCCGACAACCCCGCCGCCGACGATGACGACGTCGGCGTTCACGCGCGCTCCTCCCACGTGTGGCTGCGGTGCGGCCTCGTGCCCGACCACTCCAGGTGCTCGCGCAGTCCCTCGAGCGCGCGATCCCACCCGTCGCCAACAATCGCGAAGTAGTGGCGCCAGCGGGCCTCTTCTTCTTCCGCGCTCTGGCGCACGGTGAGCTCGGTCGACCGCCCTTCTTCGAGCGGCCGGACCTGAATCTCGATCGCCATCGGGCCGATCGGTCCGGTCTCGGGAGGCGTGTAATAGGCGTCGGCGATGAAGAACCCGGCCCCGTGCTGATAGTCCAGCAGCATCCCGTGCAGCGTGCCGCCAAGACGGCCCAGGACCTCGTCCCTGAACGACGTGGCCGGCCACTGGACCGCGTACGGCGTCAGCGGGCGCGGCGTGACGACCGCGTGAGATACATCCCACCATCGGGCCAGCTCATCGGGCTCGAAGAAGGCGCTGAGCACGCGCGCCGGCGTGGCGCGGATCCTGACGACCCGCCGAACGATCAGTCCCGGCTCACCGCCCATGGGCTTACGCGTAGAGCAGGCAGGCCTCGCGCGCGGCCAGGAACGCCTGGTGCGTCGGCGGCCACGACGCGGCAATCTCTTCCGCAAGCGTCCCGGCGTCGATCGCCTGACGCAGCGACGGTGAACCGGCGAGGATGTCGATGGGCTGCTTGTCGTGCTCGTATTCGTACGGCGGCGGCCGCCACGAGAACGAGGCCGGGTCGGCGGCACGAATCGCGTCGATCACCGCGACGCCGGTGAGCACGGGACGGAACGCGCGCCGATCGGTGACATGGATCTGGCAGCCGCCGCAGGTGGTCCGCGCGTGCTTCTGGAATGTCGGTTCGAACACCGCCGGCCGGAAGTGCGCGCCCGGTAAGCCGCGGGAATTGAGGCCGGCAGCGAGACGCTCGGCGTGCACCCACGGCGCGCCCGCCAGCTCGAATGGCCGGGTCGTCCCGCGGCCCTCCGAGGCCATCGTTCCCTCGAGCAGTACCGTGCCGGGGTAGACGATCGCGCTGTCGAGCGTCGGGATGTTCGGCGACGGCATCACCCACGGCGCGCCGGCTTCGTCACCATACCGATCGCGCGACCAGCCCTCCATCGTCACGACCTCGAGCGACGCCTTGATGCCGAAAGCCTCGTTGAAGAGCCGCGCCAGTTCGCCGATGGTCATGCCGTGCCGCATCGGGATCGGGAACTGGCCCACGAATGAGGCGTACGCGGGATCGAGCATCGGCCCTTCCACCGCCGCGCCGCCGATCGGGTTCGGCCGATCGCACACCAGCACCGGCAGGTCCAGTCGCGCGCAGGCGCGAAGGCAATTGGCCATCGTGTAGACGTAGGTGTAGATCCGCGCGCCGATGTCCTGCAGGTCGATCACCAGCACGTCGAGTCCGGCCAGCATGTCCGCGGTCGGCTCGCGGGTGTCGCTGTAGAGCGAGTAGATCGGCATGCGGCGCTCGCAGTCCCGGCCGTGCGGTGTCTCGATCATGTTGTCCTGCACGTCCGAGCGGAACCCGTGCTGAGGGCCGAAGATGGCTCCGACGGTCACTCCGCGCGCGGCCATCAGCGCGTCAACGATGTGGGTGAACTGCTGGTCAACCGAGGCGGGATTCGACACGATACCCACCCGCTTGCCGTGGAGTCGTTTCGACGCGAGCAGGCGCGTGGAGCCGAGAATGACAGGCACCCGCGAATTATAGTGCCCTGACCCGGCGCATATAATTCGCCGGTGATTCCCGTCGAGTTCGTGCTCTTCGCCGCCACGCTGGCTGGCGTCGCGCTCTTTCACCATCACACGCTGGTGATTGCGCTGAGCGGTCTCGCCGCGATCACGGCCTACAAACTCGGCGTCAGCGGATTCGAAGGCGGACCCGGGCTCTCCGGCCTCGTCGGCCACCTCGCCCACGAGTGGGTGATTCTGGCGAACCTCGCGGGGTTGCTCCTCGGCTTCGCGATTCTGGCGCGACACTTCGAGAAGAGCCACCTGCCGCTCGCGCTGCCGCGCTATCTTCCGGACGACTGGCGCGGCGGCTTCGCGCTGCTGGGCATTGTCTTCGTGCTGTCGTCCTTCCTCGACAACATCGCGGCCGCGATGATCGGCGCGGCGATGGCGCACACGCTTTTTGCGGAAGTGCACATCGGGTTTCTCGCCGCGATCGTGGCTGCGTCGAACGCGGGCGGCGCCGGCAGCGTGGTCGGCGACACCACCACGACGATGATGTGGATCGACGGTGTCTCCCCATTCGACGTGTTTCACGCGTACGTCGCGGCGATCCCGGCGCTGGTCGTGTCGGGGCTGATCGCCGCGCGGCAGCAGCATGCGTTGTCCCCGATTCTCGCGAGCGTCCGTCACGAGCCGAGGCTCGACTGGGCGCGCGTCGGCATTGTCGTGGCGATTCTCTTCTCGGCGATTGCCGCGAACGTGAGCCTGAATTTCTGGGCCGGGGAACTCGCCGGCAGGGTGCCGGTGCTGGGCCTGACGGTGTGGCTCGTCATCCTGGTTTCGGCGCGGGTTCGCCGGCCCGACTGGGAACTGCTCGGCGAGGCGACCCGCGGTGCGCTGTTCCTTCTCAGTCTCGTGCTGGCCGCCTCGATGATGCCCGTCGATCGGCTGCCGCACCCCTCGTGGCCGACGACGCTCGGCCTCGGGTTCATCTCAGCCGTGTTCGACAACATTCCGCTGACCAAGCTCGCGCTCGAGCAAGGCGGCTACGATTGGGGTGTGCTCGCTTACTCCGTCGGTTACGGCGGATCGATGATCTGGTTCGGATCCTCGGCGGGTGTCGCGGTGTCGAACCTGTTCCCGCAGGCGCGCTCGGTAGGCGCGTGGGTGAAAGGCGGCTGGCATGTCACCCTGGCCTACCTCATCGGATTTGGCGCCATGCTGGCAATCCTCGGGTGGAACCCGCACCTACCGCATCGGTGATCGACGATGATGACGGACGTGCTGTGCTATCGCGTGATCGACAGCCCGATCGGGCCGCTGATGCTTGCCGGGGACTCCAGCGGGTTGCGACGTCTTGCCTTCGTTCGAGAGGGCATGCCGCAGCCCGACGAGTCGTGGGAGCGGGATGTTCGAGGAACACTGGACGGCGTGTGCCGAGAGCTCGACGAGTACTTCGCCGGCCGGCTCTACCGATTCGACACCGCTGTCTCGCCTGAGGGCACGCCCTTCCAGCAGCGTGTCTGGCGGGCGCTGTGCGAAATCCCGTATGGCACGACGACGAGCTACGGCGAGCTGGCGAAAACGATTGGCGCCGAGAAGGCCGTGCGGGCCGTGGGCGCCGCAAATGGCGCGAACCCAATCGCGATCGTCATCCCCTGCCACCGCGTCATCGGTGCCAACGGCTCGCTCACTGGCTTCGGCGGCGGGCTTCCCGTGAAGCGCGCGCTCCTCGACCTCGAGCAGGGCAAGCGCCGTCTTCTTTGACAGCACGGGGAACACGAAGGGCACGGGGAACACGAAGGGCACGAAGACCACGAAGCTCTTCCAAGACCTCAAGACCTCAAGACCTCAAGACCTCAAGACCCCGCCTACGCTCTTCGAGCCACGGCGAGGCAGGCTCTCCCAAGACCTCGGCCCAGACCGTCTCGCAATCGTCACGCCGGCGCACTAGACTGCGCCAAATGCGCCGGATCCCCCGACGGCAGTTCCTCTCTGTCAGCGCGGCCGCGGCAGCCGCGCTGCCGGTCATCGGCCGCGCCCGGATCGAGGCAGCCCAGAACGCCGACCGCGTGTTCCGTCATGGCGTGGCGAGCGGCGATCCGCTCCACGACCGCGTCGTCCTGTGGACGCGCGTCAGCGCCTCCGGCGATGCCGTGCCGGTGCGCTGGACGATCGCGTCGGACCCGAAGCTCGCGCGCGTCGTCTCGCGCGGCGAGGCTCAGACCGGCGCGGAGCGTGATTACACGGTCAAGGTAGACGTCAACGGCCTCGAGCCGGGGACGACCTACTACTACCGGTTCGAGGCGGCGCGTGGCCAATCGCCGATCGGCCGGACCCGCACGCTGCCGGCCAGCGGCGTGACTCGCATTCGCCTCGGCGTGGTGGCCTGTTCCAACTACCCGTTCGGCTATTTCAACGCCTACGCGGCGCTCGCGAATCGCCCTGATCTCGACGCGGTCCTGCACCTCGGCGACTACATCTACGAGTACCAGAACGGACGATTCGGTGACGGCTCACGAATCGGGCGCATCCCGATTCCCGACGCGGAGATTCTGGCCCTTGCCGACTACCGCGCCCGGCACGCGCAGTACAAGGCCGATCCCGACTCCCAGGCGGTTCATCGTCAGCACCCGTTCCTTGTCGTGTGGGACGATCACGAGCTGGCCAACAACGCGTGGTCAGGCGGCGCCGAAAACCACAACCCTGACAAGGGTGAGGGCAGCTGGGAGTCGCGCCGCCGTGCCGCTGTCCGCGCCTACTTCGAGTGGATGCCAATCCGCGAGACGGCGGCGTCGCCGGGCCCGCGGATCTATCGGACGCTGCGGTGGGGCGACCTTGCGGACCTCGTGCTGCTCGATACGCGGCTGATCGGCCGCGACCAGCAGGCGGATCGCCGCGACGACATCGCGACGATCGAGTCGCCGTCGCGCTCCATTCTCGGCGCGACGCAGGAAGAGTGGCTCGGCAGCGAACTCCGCGAGTCGCGCCGCGCCGGCACGCGCTGGCAGGTGCTGGGGCAACAGGTGATGTTCGCGCCACAGAGCCCGCCCGGGCGGCCGACGTCGAACGCCGATTCGTGGGACGGATATCGCACGTCCCGCAATCACGTCTTCGACATGATCGGCGCGCTGAAGATCGAGAGCTTCGCGGTGCTGACCGGTGACGTACACAGCTCGTGGGCGTTCGACCTGCCGAGGAACCCCTTCGACGGCTACGACCCCGCCAGCGGGCGAGGATCCGTCGGCATCGAGGTCGCCGGCACCTCGGTGACGTCGTCGAGCCCGATCGGCAGCGGTCCTGATGGAGAGAAGCAGCTGGCGGCAATCAAGACCGCGCGCCCGCACCTCCACTACGTGGATGGACGCTATCGCGGCTACTACCTCGTGGACATCACGCGCGAGCGGTTCCAGGCGGAGTTCTACGCCATGAAGACGGTGCTCGATCGCACCGCTGACGAGCGGTTCGCCACCGCGTTTGCCGCCCCTGCCGGCCAGATGCATCTGACGCTGCAGGCGGCGCCGGCTCCTCCGCCTTCGGCTCCGGACCCGGCGCCGTAGGCGCTCGCTACGCTCGCGCAGGCCGCGCTGCGCGCGTCGGGCACCGCGCCGCGGCGTAGGGGCACTCGCTACGCTCGCGTAGGCTTCGCTCCGCTCAGGAAGTTAGCAAGAGCTGAAATGTGCCAGAATTCCGGCCGCGAGGATCCCAATGCGACGCGCCATTCTTATCGCCACGCTGCTCTCGGCACTGATCCCGACCGCCGGCCCTCTTCGCGCCGACGATGGACAGCGCCTGCTGTCGGTCGATCACTACGTGAAGGTCACTTCAACGGTTCCGGCCCTTGCCGGCCAGGCCGCGCAGATCTACGTCCGGGAACGCGTCCTGACCGGCGTCGCGCTGCGAGGCGCCGCCGCCCCCGACAAGGTCGTGCTGTTCGTTCATGGCGCCGGTACGCCGGCCGAGGTTGCCTTCGACGCTCCCATCGCGGACTACAGCTGGATGGCTTACCTCGCCGAGGCCGGCTTCGATGTCTTCGCGATGGATACCACCGGCTACGGGCGCTCCACGCGGCCGGCGCCGATGAACGATCCCTGCAACCTCGCCGAGGGACAGCAGGCGCAGTTCGTGCCAGCCCTGCTCGCCGCGCCGTGCCGCCCCTCGTACCCGAGCCAGGTAACCAACATCGGATCCGACTGGAACGACATCGACGCCGTCGTTGAGTACGTCCGCAAGCTGCGCGGCGTGCAGAAGGTGAGCCTCGTGGCGTGGTCGCTCGGCGGCCCGCGCGCCGGCGGATACGCCGCACAGCACCAGGACAAGGTCCAGCGTCTCGTCCTGCTCGCTCCGGCCTACAACCGGACGTCGGCAGCCGCCGCCCCGACGCTGCCCGCACCTGGCGCGGCATTCAACACACAATCGCGGTCCGAGTTCGTGGCCAACTGGGACCGGCAGGTCGGGTGCAGCGATCAGTACGACCCTGCGGTCCGCGACGCGGTCTGGACCGATCTCCTCGCCTCGGATCCGGTCGGTGCGACGTGGGGCACCGGCGTGCGTCGCGCGCCGGCCACGACCACCTGGGGTTGGAACCTAGCGATGATCGGCGGCACGCGCGTCCCGACGATGATGATCGCCGGAGCCCACGACAAGCAGGTGCCGCCCGACCGCGTCCGCGCCGCGTACGATGACCTCGGCGCGACCGACAAGGTGCTCGTCGATCTGGCCTGTTCGTCGCACAACGCCCAGTGGGAGAAGAACCATCGCCTGATGTTCGAGGCGTCGCGCCAATGGCTGACCGCCGGCGCGCTCGGCGAACAGAAATCGGGGGTTGTTCGTCTGGGCTACTGAGAGTTCGCCTTGCGGTAGAGTGGTCTGTCGCTCGAAATGTCGGACCATCCCCGCCTCGAAGATCCCGGCGCAGCCACCTCGGGCATTTCGGGGCCCGGAGACGACGGGCTGTTTTTCCAGTTGTTCGACGCGAGCCCGTTTCCAGCGGTGGTGACGCGGCTGGCCGACCACCGCGTCCTCGCCATCAATCAGCGCACCTCCGCGGTTTTCGGCATCCCGCAGGATCAGGCCGTCGGTCGCCTCGCGCCGGACTACTACGTCGATCCATCCGAGCGTCGGCGCATGGCCGAGCTTGTCGCGCGCGACGGGCGGGCCGACGACTTCCGGTTCGAACTGAAGCGGCCCGCCGGAGGAACGTTCTGGGCCTCCGCATCGGCGCGGCGCGTGACCTTCGCCGGCGACCCCGCCGTCCTCGTCGTGTTCAAGGACATCACCGCCGAGGTGGAAGCCGAGCGAACGCTGCGCGCGAGTGAGGAGCGTCTGGCGGCGCAGAGCCACGCTCTCACCACGCTGACCACGCAGCATGTCGTTCAGCGCGGCAGCTTCGAGGAACGGTTGCACGACATCCTGCGGCTGTCGGCGACGACGCTGCAGGCCGGCCGTCTGTCGCTGTGGCGGCTCGGGAACGACGGCGACAGCATTCACTGCGACGGGTTGTACTGTGCCGACCCGCCGGGGTTCACGACCGGTGGCATCGTGACGCGTGCCGAGGCGCCGAGCTATTTCACGGCGCTCGAGCAGGAGCGCGTCATTGCCGCCACCGACGCTCGGACCGATTCGCGTACCCGCGATTTCGGCGACAGCTATCTGATCCCGCGCGGGATTGGCGCGATGCTCGACGTTCCTCTCCGCGCCGGAGATCGGTTGCGGGGCGTCCTGTGCGCTGAGCACGTCGGCGGGCCGCGGACATGGACGGTGGACGAACAGAATTTCGTCATCTCGACCGCGAACCTGGTGGTCCTCGCGCTGGCGGAGGAAGAGCGGCTGCAGGCGCTCGAACGGCTGGCCGACAGCGAGGCCCGGGCCCGCCTGATCGTCGACACCGCGCACGACGCGTTCATCGGCATCGACTGTGACGGGCGGATCGTGACCTGGAATGCCCAGGCCGAGGCGACGCTGGGGTGGACGCGCGAGGAAGCGCTCGGCCAGGACATGGCCACGATGGTGATCCCGCCGGCGTACCGCGACGCGCACAATCGCGGTATGCAGCGCTTTCTCGCCACCGGCGAAGCGCCGGTCGTCAACCGCCGCCTGGAGTTGACGTCGATGCATCGCGACGGGCGCGAGATCCCGATCGAGATCACGATCACGTCGCCGATGCCGCTCGGCAAGGGGTATTTCTTCGGGGCATTCCTGCGCGACATCTCGGATCGCATCGAGCAGGAGGCGCAGCTGCGGACCGCCAAGGACTCCGCCGAAGCCGCAACTCGCGCGAAGAGCGAGTTCCTGGCGAGCATGAGCCACGAGTTGCGGACGCCGCTCAATGGCGTCCTCGGCTACACCCAACTGCTGCAGCGTGACCGCGGCCTGCGGCCCGGCCAGCGCGAGGCGCTCGAAGCCATCGCCAAGTGCGGTACTCACCTGCTCGAGCTGATCAACGACGTCCTGGATCTGTCGCGGATCGAGGCGGGGCGTGTCGACATCGAGGCGACGACGACCGATCTCGTGCAGCTGCTGATCGACCTCAAGTACGTGGTTGCCGAGGCGGCGCGGCAGAAGGGCCTGCTGCTGTCGATGACCATCGCCCCCGGAGTGCCGCGGCGGGTCGTCCTCGACGGCCGCCACCTGCGCCAGGTCCTGCTCAACCTGCTCGGCAACGCGGTCAAGTTCACCGTCCAGGGCGAGGTGCGGCTCACGATCGAAGCGATCGACGACGCCCGGCTGTACTTCGAGGTCAGCGACACCGGGATCGGCATCGAGGCCGAGGCTCTCACGAGAATTTTCGAGGCATTCAGCCAGACGCGCGAAGGTGCCGCCGCCGGCGGCACCGGTCTGGGATTGGCGATCAGCCGTCACCTGATCCAGACGATGGGCGACGAGCTGAAGGTGGTGAGCGCGCCCGGGCAGGGGAGCCGATTCTATTTCGCGCTCCCGCTAGTCAGACCGACCGACGACTGGATTTCGGCCGACGAGCCGGAGACTGCGATGGAGCCGTCGCTCGACGCGCGGCTCGCCCCCGGCGAGGACCTCACCGCTGTCGTCGCCGACGACAGCACGGTCAATCGCCGCATTCTTGCCCGGCTGCTCGAAAGCGCGGGGGTGCGGGTCATCACCGCCGCGGGCGGGCACGAGGCGCTCCGCCTCGCCCGCGAGCACCGGCCCGATGTGGTCTTCATGGACCTGCGCATGGGTGACATGGACGGCCTCGAGACGACGCGGCGCATCAAGGCGGATCCGACGATCTGGACCATTCCGGTCATCGCCGTCACCGCCAGCGCCTTCGGCGACACCCGCGAGGCCGCGAGGACGGCTGGGTGTATCGCCTATCTCTCGAAGCCGGTTCGTGCCGAATCGCTGTTCGCTGCGCTGCACGAACACCTCGGCGTGCAGTTCGAGTCCAGCGCCAGGACGGCGGCAGCCGAGGAACCCGAAGTCTCCGATCACTCGCGGCGCATGGCGCTCGCGCTTCGGCTGCACGATGCCGCGGCCATCGGCAGCGTCACCGATCTCGAGGCGCTGGCCCAGGAGCTGGCGGTCGGCGATCCGGCAGAAGCCGGGTTGGGGCGGACGATCGCGCGGCTCGCGGCGCAGTTCGACTTCGACGAGCTCCGCGGGCTGGCCCGGCGCCTGGCCGGCGAGGCCAGCGAAACGCGATGATCGTGCCGGAGACCGCCACGATCCTCGTGGTGGATGACAGCCCCGTCAACCTCCAGGTTCTCGTCCGGACGCTTCAGGCGAGCGGGCACCGCATTCTCGCCGCCCGCAGCGGCAAGACCGCGCTCGAGATCGCCGAGCGGGCGAGGCCCGACTTGATTCTCCTCGACGTGATGATGCCGGAGATGGATGGCTTCGAGGTGTGCCGGGCCTTGAAGTCACGGCCGGACACGCGCGAGTCGGTCGTCATCTTCCTGTCGGCGCTCGGTGAAGTGTCGGAAAAGGTGTCGGGACTCAGCCTCGGCGCCGCCGACTACATCACCAAGCCGATCCAGGCCGAAGAGGTGCTGGCCCGCGTGCAAAGCCATCTCACGCGGCAGTACTTGGAGCGCGAGCTGCGCCGCAGCCGCGATCGGCTGGACCGGGAGCTGGCCAATGCCGCCGACATGCAGCGCCGCCTGCTGCCGCCGCGGATGCCGGCCCACCCAGGGGTGGAGTTCGCCGCCTTCTATCAGACGAGCCGGCATGCCGGCGGCGACTACTACGACGTCATTCCCCTGAATGGCCACCGGTTCGCGGTCGTCGTCGCCGACGTGTCGGGTCATGGCGCGCCGGCGGCGATCGTGATGGCGATGATCCGCGCCGTGCTCCACACCTGCGGCCCGATGCTCGCCGACCCGCCGGCGGTGCTCCAGCACGTCAACCGCCACTTCGAGTTCCTCTGGGACTCGGCGATGTTCGCCACCGCCGTGTACGGCGTGCTCGACGTCGAGCGGCGGAGCTGGCGCTCGATCCGCGCCGGTCACCCGCCGCCGCTGCTGATCCGGCCGGGCTGCCCGGTGTCGCGCGCGAAGGCGGGTGAGGCACAGATGCTCTTGTTCGGTGAGTTGGAAGGCCTTCACGCCGAAGAACAGGAATTACGCCCTGGAGACCGGCTCGTCCTTTACACGGACGGCCTGACCGATCGCCAGGGGCCAGACGGGCAGTTCTACGAGGCCGATCGCCTCTCGGCGACGCTCGAGCGGGCGGCGGCGCTGACGCCGGCGTCGCTGCTCGAACGGCTGGTCGTTGACGTCGAGGCGTTCACCGGCGGCCGCGAGGCCGACGACGATCAGACGGTGCTGGCAGTAGGCCTACGGTAAGCCTGGTTTCGTGTCGCTTACCTCCGGCAGGCGCGAGCTGCGCTCGCGTGGGCTGCGCTTCGCGCATCAGGCCGGCGGCGCCGGCAGGAGGCTTTCCCTGCGCGGCGAAGCCGCGCCTGCGGCCCGGAAGGGCCGCCTGACGAGCGAAGCGAGGCCTGCGGGCCGAAAGGCCCGCCTACCGCTCCTTTCGCCGAAGCCGTAGGCGCAGGCGGAAGCGCGGCCTATAATTCTCCCTATATGCAGCGGACGGACGTCGGGAATCCGGATTACTACCACAAGGTCGTCGACTGCCAGTGGGCGTGCCCTGCCCACACGAACGTGCCTGAATACATTCGCCTGATCGCGCAGGGCCGCTATAGCGATGCGTACATCGTCAATCGCGAGTCGAACGTCTTTCCCGGAATTCTCGGGCGGACCTGCGACCGTCCGTGCGAGCCGGCATGCCGCCGGACGCGCGTGGACGGGAAACCGGTCGCCATCTGCCGGCTGAAGCGGGTCGCGGCCGATCACAAGGACGACATCCGGGACCGGCTGCCCACCGCTCCGGCCGAGAAGAACGGGAAGAAGGTTGCCCTCATCGGCGCCGGCCCGGCCTCGCTCACCGTGGCGAACGACCTGATGCCGCTCGGCTACCAGTGCACGCTGTTCGAAAAGGGCCCGCGTCCCGGCGGCCTGATGCGGGTCAACATCCCCGCGTTCCGCCTGCCCGAAGAAGTGCTGGACGAGGAGATCGGCTACATCACCGGCATGGGCGTCGACGTGCGCTACGACTCGCCGATCACGAGCCTCCGCACGCTGGTGGACTCGGGCGAATACGACGCGGTGTTCGTCGGCAGCGGCGCTCCGAAGGGCAAGGAGCTGGAATTGCCCGGGCGCCGCGACACCGATCAGATCTTCATCGGCATCGAGTGGCTGGAGTCGATTCACTTCGGTCACGTGGACACGGTCGGCAAGCGCGTGCTGATCATCGGGGTCGGCAACACCGCGATGGACTGCTGCCGCTCGGCCAAGCGCCTCGGCGCCACAGACGTGAAGGTCATCGCCCGCAAGACCCGGAAGTACTTCAAGGCGTCCCCGTGGGAACTGGAGGACGCCGAGGAAGAACGCGTCCAGATCCTCGAGAACCACTCGCCGGTCCGCTTCATCGTCGAGGGCGGCAAACTCACCGGGATGGAGTTCGATACCTTCACCGCGCGTGAAGAGAACGGCAAGCTGATCCAGGAGCCGGCTGGCCGCACGATCGTCCCGTGCGACACGGTGATTCTCGCGATCGGCCAGGAGAACGCGTTCCCGTGGATCGAGCGGGACATAGGGCTGCAGTTCGACAAGTGGGACATGCCGGTCGTGGACAAGACGACGTTCATGTCGACGAGGCCCGGAGTCTTCTTCGGCGGCGATGCGGCGTTCGGCCCGGCGAACATCATCTGGGCAGTCGCGCACGGCCACCAGGCAGCGATCTCGATCCACAACCACTGTCAGAGCGTGCCGGTCACCGAGCGGCCGCCGGATGGGCAGACACTGACCAGCACGAAGATGGGGCTGCACGAGTGGGCCTACAGCAACAACTACGACCCGGTCGCGCGCCAGAAAATGCATCACGTCGAGATGCCGATGCGCTTCTCGAAGATGACGATCGAGGTGGAGGAGGGCTTCACCGCCGCGCAGACGAAACACGAGGTGGAGCGGTGCCTGAACTGCGACATTGAAACGCATTTCACCGACTCGCTCTGCATCGAGTGCGACGCCTGCATCGACATCTGCCCGGTCGATTGCCTGACGATCACCCCCAACGGCGAGGAGCCCGACCTCCGGGAGCGGCTCACCGCGCCGGCGCAGAACCTCGAGCAGGCGCTCTTCGTCTCCGGGTCGCTGAAGCAGACCGGCCGGGTGATGGTGAAGGACGAGAACGTCTGCCTGCACTGCGGCCTGTGCGCCGAGCGCTGCCCGACCTACGCGTGGGACATGCGCAGGTTCGTGCTGCAGCAGCCGTACGCGGGCGTGACCTTTATTCCGCTGGAGGCGGTGGGGAGATAGTGCAGGCTCTAGCCTCTGGACTCTAGGCTTTAGGAAGAACCTACAGCCTATGGCCTCCTGAAGCCTAAAGCCTGAAGCCTAGAGCCTGTTTTTATGTCACAAGTCAACGATTTTGCGTTCAAGATCGCCACCGCCAACGGCACCGGCTCGGCCAGCGCCAACGGGCTGATCATGCAGGCGATCTTCCGGATGGGCGTGCCGGTGACCGGGAAGAACGTGTTCCCGTCCAACATCCAGGGCCTGCCCACCTGGTATGAGATCCGCGTCAACAAGGACGGCTACACGGCGCGGACGCCGGTCTTCGATCTGATGGTGGCACTCAACCCGGCCACCTACGCCAAGGACGTCGCCGAGGTGCGCGCCGGCGGCTGGCTGCTCTACGACTCGACGTGGCCGCTGGACGACAAGCTGCGGCGCGCCGATGTCACCTACCTGGGCGTGCCGCTCGCCGAGATGTGCAACGCCGCGTTCAAGGGCGTGCGCGAGCGCATCCTGATGAAGAACATCGCCTACGCCGGGGCGCTGGCGGCACTGCTCGACATCGACCCCGAGGTCATCCGGGCCCTGACCAGGGAGAAATTCTCGAAGAAGCAGGCGCTCCTCGATTCGAACGACAAGGCCATCGCCCTGGGCTACGACTACGCCCTGAAGGCCTTCCAGTGCCCGCTGCCAATCCGGCTCGAGAAGATGGACGCGACCCAGGACAGCATCCTGATCGACGGCAACACCGCGGCCGGCCTCGGCGCCGTGTTCGCCGGAGCAACCGTCGGCGCGTGGTATCCGATCACGCCGTCGACATCGCTGATGGAAGCGTTCAAAGGGTTCTGCCAGAAGTACCGGCGCGACGAAGCGTCGAAGAAGAACAAGTTCGCGATCATCCAGGCCGAGGACGAGCTCGCCGCGATCGGCATCGTGATCGGCGCATCGTGGGCGGGGGCGCGGGCGTTCACGCCGACGTCCGGCCCCGGCATTTCGCTGATGAACGAGTTCATCGGGCTGGCGTACTACGCCGAGGTGCCGGCGGTGCTGTTCGACGTGCAGCGGGCCGGCCCGTCCACCGGCATGCCGACCCGAACGCAGCAATGCGATCTGCTGCTGGCTGCCTACGCCTCACACGGCGACACGCGTCATATCTGCCTGTATCCCTCGGATCCTCGAGAAGCGTTCGAGATGGCAGTGAAGGCGTTCGACCTCGCCGAGCGCTTCCAGACCCCGGTGTTCGTGCTGAGCGATCTCGACATCGGCATGAACGACTGGATGGTGCCGCGGTTGCAGTGGGACGACAGCTACCGGCCGGATCGTGGCAAGGTGCTCTCGGCCGCTGAGCTCGAGCAGGCGAAGAGCTTCTCGCGTTATCTCGACGTGGACGGCGACGGCATCACGTACCGCACCGTGCCCGGCGAGCACCCGAAGGGCGCCTACTTCACCCGCGGTTCGGGCCACAACAAGTTCGGCGCCTACACCGAGGATGCCGACGAGTATCAG
>DATJFF010000166.1:0-4537 GCA_035495795.1 Vicinamibacterales bacterium | reverse complement strand
GCGAGAAAAGCTACTGGCCGGTCGACGAGCGCCGGGTCACGATCCACGACGTGCGGCCGATCATCGACCAGCTCTCGTTCGAGCGGAACGGTTTCGTGGTCGTCGACGAGCCGACCGACGTCACCGAGTTCACCGACAAGGATGAACTTGCGCGATATTGCCGCCAGGCCGAGGCGCTGGTTCAGCGGCTGACCGGGGCGGACAAGGTGATAAGCTTCGGGCCGATGCTGCGAACGAACGCGGCCGGGGCGCACGGGCACAACCAGCCGGCATTCGGCGCCCATGTCGATTACGGCGCGCGCACCGTCGCCGATTTCACCCGCGAGTTGCTGCCGCCCGACGAGGCCGAGCAGCGGCTCAAGCGCCGGCACATGCTGATCAACGTGTGGCGCCCGATCGTGATGGTCGAAAGCGCGCCCCTTGCCGTGTGCGACGCGAGCACGGTCAAGCGCGAGGACCTGTTCGACAGCGAAGTCGTCGGCGGCCTCGGCGATTTCAAGCGGCCGTCGCTGTGGGGCTTTAACCTCGCGTGGACCCCTGGCCACCGCTGGTACTGGGTGCCGCACATGCAGCCGTGGGAGGCGCTGGTGTTCAAGCTGTTCGACAGCGATCCCGCGGCGACCCAATGCACCGCCCACAGCGCATTCGACGATCCGAACACCCCGCCCGACGCCGCTCCACGCCAGAGCGTCGAGATGCGGACGATCGCCTACCTGGACGGCTCGCGGCCCTCCATACACAAGTGACACAAGGGGGTGGGGCAGCGCCGGACGCCTATCGCTCGGCCGGGCTCGTCGTCTCGAGGCCCTTGGTGAACATGATCCGCTCGAGCCGGTAATCGGGATCGCGCACCATTCGCCGCATCCCTTCGAGCGCAGCGTCCAGCTTCTCCCCGCCGCCGCAGGTGTGGAACACGAAATCCTTGTAGGCCATCGCCTGCGGACTGGTCTTTTCGAGGAAGATCTGCCGCCGCTCATCGGCCCAGACGTCGAGCAGACCCGGATCGGCGCCCTCCAACAGGACCGCGGAGAGGGTCGGCCAAAGGGCGTAGGCGTCGAACAGCCCGGTGGTGAGGCCGAAACCGCCGGTCGGGTTCGTAACGTGCGCCGCATCACCCGCCAGCACCACGCGGCCGACGCGGAACCTCTCGGCGCAACGCTGGTGCATCTTGTAGGGCGAGGATTGGACGAGCTCGTAGCCGCCCCCATCCGCCTTTGGTCCCGGCAGCAGGTTGCGATAGGCTGAAGGGATGCGCTCGACGTAAGTCTCTTCCGGCAGCGCCATGTCTTCCATGTAGGTGCAGCGCCACAAGCCCTCGCGGGTAATCTTGACGATCACGGCGCCCCATTCGTCGTCGACGACCATCGTCGATTGCCAGTAGCCGCCGCTTTCGAAGTCGTGCTCGAGGTTGGTGGCGACGAACCGCTCGGGCCAGGTGAAGCCGTCGAACGCCAGGCCGAGGGCCTTGCGTACCGCGCTGCCCGCTCCGTCGGCGCCGACGACGTATCGTGCCCTGAGCTCAATCGGGCCCTGCGGCGAACTGGCGCGAACCGTGACGCCGTCGCTATCCTGCAAGAGTCCGATAAAGGCGGTGCGCCAGTGGATTACAGCGTTGCTCATCGCCTCCAGCCGACGCTGGCAGATCTCGGCAAGCCGGTCCTGTCCGAGCTGGATGTTGTAATTGAAGCGGGTGATCCGGCTCAACACCTTGAGGTCGTAAGGCAGGCGCTCACCGGTCTTCTTCACGAACCACAGGTAATCGTCCTTGGTGTAGCCGATGCGCTCGGCTTCCTCGCGGATTCCGAGGCGTTCGAGCCCGTCGAGCATCGACCAGTGATAAACGCACGCGCGGGGGCTGGCGTTGATGCCCCCCTCGGCCTCGATCAGGCACACATCGACGCCGGCCTGAGCCAAGCCGAGCGCGGTCACGAACCCTGTCGGCCCGCCGCCGACGACGATCACATCATGCATATCGCGCCTCAGCATGGCGCATTCGTTTGACACACGCAAAGGGCCTTTCGCGCGGGCGGACTGTCGCCTAGGCAAAAAAGGCACGCCGGAGTCGCAAAGGCTCGGCGAAACGGGAGAATGAATTGGGTCACGTCGATTTCCTGGAGACCATCGAAGCGCGCGGCGGATCGTACACGCTGCGCGGCATTTGCGACGAGGAATTCGCGCCCGTGTACGAGGCCTTCAGGGAGAACTTCCGGGTCGAGGAAGAGCTCGGCGCGGCCTGCTCGGTGGTGATCGACGGCGAGACGGTGGTCGACCTGTGGGGCGGCTGGGCGCGAGCCGATCGCTCGGTCGATTGGGACGAGCACACGACGGTGTGCATGATGAGCGTCGCCAAAGGGGTGACCGGCATCTGCTTCAACATGCTGATCGACCGCGGGCTGGTCGATCCGGACGCGCGAGTGGCGACCTACTGGCCGGAGTTCGCCCAGAACGGGAAACAGGACATCACCGTCCGCATGATCCTCGACCACACCGCGGCGATCCCCGTGCTGACCGATGACGTGATGTACCCCGGCGGATTCTTCGACTTCCCCGCCTACATCAAGGCGCTCGAGGTGCAGCACCCGTTGTGGCAGCCGGGCACCCGCGCGGCCTACCACGTGCACAACCAGGGCTTCCTGCTCGGCGAGATCATGCGCCGGGTGACGGGCATGACGGTGGGGCCTTTCCTCAAGCAGAACGTCACCGAGCCGCTCCACGCCGAATACTACATCGGCGGAATGGACGAGCAGCAGCAGGCGCACGTCGCCGAAGTGCTGCCGAACACCGGCGCGCGGCTGTTCGCGGCCAAGGACCAGGCGGTGCCGCCCAAGCCGACCACGCCCGAAGGCTGGCAGGATGGCGCCGTGCTGCGCAGTTTCGCTTTCCTGCAGAACCCGCACGAACCGTGGCACACGACGATGAATTCGCCGGTCTGGCGCACGTGCGAAATCGCCAGCGGCTCCGGCCACGGCAACGCCCGCGGCGTGGCCCGCATCTACGGCGCGACAGTGGGTGCCGTTGACGGGATCAGCCTGCTCTCGCGCGACCAGCTCAAACGCATGATTACCGAGCAGCACAACCAGATGGAGCTGCTCCAGGACCGGCCCTATCATCAGGCGATGGGGGTGCTGCTCAACACGCCCGAGGCGGTCTACATGGGCCCGAACATGAGGAGCTTCGGCCACCACGGCCTCGGCGGCTCGATCGGCTTCGGCGACCCGGATGCGAAGCTCGGCTTCTCGTACTGCTGCAACCAGATGCACGCCGTCGGCACCAACGGCCCCCGCGCCAGGCGGTTGATCGACGCGGTTTACTCGGCTCTGTGAAGGAAGCGAAATGGACAAGGACCTTTACGACAAGGGCATGAAAATCCGCCGCGAGGTGCTCGGCGACGTCTATGTCGACCGCGCGCTGGCGAAGTCCGGCCCGTTCAACGACCCGCTGCAGGAGCTGGTCACGACTTATTGCTGGGGCTGGAACTGGGGCCGCGAGGGCCTGCCGCGGCGCGACCGCAGCCTAATCAACCTCGCCATGATCGCGGTTCTCAACCGCCACAACGAGCTGAAGGCGCATATCCGCGGCGCGCTCAACAACGGGCTCAGCCGCGAGGAAATCCGCGAGGTCCTGCTCCAGGTCGGCATCTACGGGGGTATTCCCGCGGCGGTCGACAGCTTCCGCATCGCCAACGAAGCGTTCGCCGAGATCGACGCCGAGGGCACGCAGGAGCTCGCCTGATGGACGATCTCGCCCGCCTGCTCATCGAGCGCGAGTGCGGCCGCCTGCCGCTGCTCTTCGCGCGTTATGCCGACAACGGCGACCACGCCAGCCTCGCGCAACTGTTCACCGAGGACTGCGAGTTCGCCCGCCCGTTCCAGCCGGACCATCCGTTCTACGGCCGCGACCGCGTGCAGGCGATCTTTCGCGACCGGCCGCCGATCCTGGTGCGCCACATCGTCACCAACGTGCTCGTCGAGGTGGTCAGCGAGACCGAGGCGCGCGGGACCAACTATCTCGCCATGCTCTCGTGCCACGCGTCGACCGAGCCGCCGCAGCCGGCCGGCGGCCTCTACGTCGGCGGGTTCGAGGATCATTACGTGCTCACGCCCGGCGGGTGGCGCTTCAAGAGCCGCTACGGCCATGTCGCCCTGCACCAGGGCGGAGCGATGCCGAACATTCCGCCGCCGAGCGACGAAGCCAGGGGAGTGAGATGAGCATAAGGGCCACGAATGCCAACGAGCAACTGGTGCTCGATTTCTTCGAGGTGCTGTCCTCGGGTGACCTCGAGAAGCTGCGTGGGTTTTACCACGAGCATTCGGTGTGGGAGCCGAAGGTCAAGGGCATCGCCGGGGCCGGCAAGCACGTCGGCATGGACATCATCGACAAGTTCCTCGCGCCGGTTCGCGGCATGTTCGAGCCGGGCGATCCCAAGGTCCACGTGCAGAACATGTTCTCGAACGGGCCGTGGGTCTGCGTCGAGAGCTACTCGACGGGCAAGACGCTCGATGGCCTCGTTTACGAGAACGACTACTGCTGGGTGTTC
>DATJFF010000165.1:0-13693 GCA_035495795.1 Vicinamibacterales bacterium | reverse complement strand
ATGGGGAAGGAAGCCACCAGCCGCGTGCACGAGAAGTACTGCGAGGAGAGGATCCTGCCGATGTACGAGGAGTGCTACCGGAGGCTGGTCGAAGCGAAAGTTAAGAGTCAGGCAGTTTAGAGTTGCCAGTTGCAGTTGCCAGTTGCAGTGCCAGTCGATCGGATCGAACGTTCGGCGTCTCTGCGGTCAATTACTCGGAAACTGGAACTGTAAACTGTGACTGTGACCTTTAACTGGCAACTCTAAACTGCCTGACTGTTAACTTTCGCTTCGATCAGCCTCCGGTAGCACTCCTCGTACATCGGCAGGATCCTCTCCTCGCAGTACTTCTCGTGCACGCGGCTGGTGGCTTCCTTCCCCATCGCCTTTCGTCTGGCTTCGTCGGTGAGAAGGGCGACGGCGCTGTCTGCCATGTCGTCGAGCGCGTCGGGCGGGTGCAGGTAGCCGGTCAGGCCGTGGTCGATCACCTCGGGCAGGCCGCCGACGCGTGACGCCACGACCGGTACACCGCAGGCCATCGCCTCGAGCGCGGCGAGGCCGAAGCTCTCCTGCGCGGACGGCAGCAGGAACACATCGCTGATCGAGAGCAGCGGCAGCACGTCTTCCTGCGCGCCGGCCGCATGAACGAAGTCGCCGATGCCGGCGTCGCGGGCCAGGCGCATGGCCAGCGGCAGGTCCGGTCCGTCCCCGACGAGGAGCAGCCGGGCCGGCACGCGGCGCTGAATCCTCTCGAAGATCGCCATCAGCGCCTCGATCCGCTTCACCGGACGGAAGTTCGAGACGTGCACGACGATCCGCACGTTGGGATCGCCGCCGGTGAAGCGGTCGCGAAGACCGGGCACGTCGCGCCGCCGGTGAATGGCGCAGTCGAGAAAGTTCGGAATCACTTCCACCTCGCGCCGGATCTTCAGCTCGGAGTAAGTCGACGCGCGCAGGCTCTCGGATACCGCCGTGACGTGATCGGACTGCTCGATCGAGAAGGCCACGATCTCCGAGTAGGACGGATCGTTGCCGACCAGCGTGATATCGGTACCGTGCAGCGTCGTCACCACGCGCGGCGCCGAACCGCCGCGGGTCGCCGACAGGACCTGCTTGGCAAGGAACGCCGCGGTGGCATGCGGCACGGCGTAGTGTGCGTGCACGATGTCGAGGCCGACTTCGCGCGACACCTCGACGATCTTGTTGGCCAGGGACAACAGGTATTGCGGCTCGCGGAACAGCGGGTAGGTCGGTGTGTGCACGCGGTGAAACGTGAGTCCAGCCTGGAACTCACCCAGCCGAAACGGCGTTTCGGTGCTGATGAAGTGCACGGCGTGGCCGCGGTGGGCCAGCCCCTTGCCGAGCTCGGTGGCGACGATGCCGCTGCCGCCGACCGAGGCGTAGCAAACGATTCCGATCTTCATTCGTTCCCCGCTTCCGGCAGCAGGTGCGGCCTCGTGAGCAGCCGCGTCACGACAAATCCTTCGGCGAACGCCACGCCGATCTGGGCACCGAACTGCGCATCGCGGCTCTCGATCAGCTGCTGGAACCGCACCGAGGTCAGGCGCGTCCGGGCTGCGTCGGGAGATTGCGGCGCGAACTGGCTGACGTGGCAGGCCAGCGCGCGGCGCTTGGTCTCGTAATGATCGCTGACGTCCACGACAAACGACGGCGCGGCCTGATCGTTGATGAAATAGAAGCATGTGAAAGCCGGCTTCCACGCCTCGCCGTCCGCCGGAAAGCGCCTCAGGCCAGCGCTGAAGACCGCCTCGTTCGCGAGCGCGCTGGCGGCCACGTGATCGGGATGGCGGTCGGACCAGTACGGCAGCGCGACCGTGCGCGGGCGCGCGCTTCGCACCAGCGACGCGATTCGCGTTACATGCTCGGTGGTCGCGTGAAGGCCGCGATCGGGCAGCCCCAGGTTCAACCGCCAGCTCACCCCAAGCAGCGCCGCCGCGGCGTCGGCTTCAGTCAGCCGCTCCTCGACCGTGCCGTTGCTGCCCATCTCGCCGGCGGTCAGATCGCACAACCCGACACGATGGCCGAGCGCGACATGCCTTGCCACCGTGCCGCCCATTCCAATCTCGATGTCGTCTGGATGCGGCCCGAAGACGAGCAGATCCACTGGTTCGATCGTCACCTCATTCACCGCCTCTCCAGCTGATCAGCGCCGCTCCGCTGTAGTCTCCCGCGTGAGCGAAGCCGCCGAGCGCCAGAAGAGCGCCGCGGGCGAGCCGTCCTCGCGCGATCGCGTCTTCAAGCGAGATAGGAATTCCTGCGCCAAACAGGTTTCCGTACACGTCGTAGGTGTCGTGGTGCCTGGACGGTGGCAGTTCCAGCGCCTCGCGCCAGTTGCGCAGGAAGATGGGATTGGGCTGATTCGTGATCAGGAGATCGATGTCGCGAACCTCCTTGCCCGCCAGCCCGCACACCTGCCGGACCCGGTCGGGCACGAGTTGATTTCCGCGCGCGATGATCGACGCGACACGCGTCTCGGTGAACGCCACCCGGATCGGCGTCGGCCCCGGTTCCCAGTACTGCCGGCCATCGTCGGCGGCGACGGTCATGTCCCGTGCGTACTCCCCGTGCAGCTCGACGACGGTGGCGAGCACGGGCGAGATCGCGCTGGCCGCAACATACGCGACACCACACCCGTCGCCGGGGACCGGCGCCTGCCGCGTGGTGCGCACTTCGGGATGTCGGAACACGCGGCCCGCGGCGTTCTGGACGTTGCAGAGCAGCGCGCCTTTGCCGCCGCCGCCGGCCATCAGCTCGCGCGCCAGCTGCAACATGTAGACGAACGACACACAGCCCGTGTTGTGCAGGTCCACCACCGCGCGTGGCTGGCAACCAAGCCGGAACGCGATTTCAGCGCCAACGCCGGTGAACGGTTGATCGGGAATCGTCACGTTCGTGAAGAGGACATCGATGTCGCGAGAGGGCGTCAGGTTCAACCCGGCGATGAGACGCGCCGCCGCTCGCTCGATCATGTCGGCGGCGGTCTGCTCCCTCGACACGTGGCGCCGTGTCGTCGGCGGCGTGAACATGCCTCGCCGCTCGGCAACGCCTGGACCGAAGAACTCGTTGGTGACGATCTCGTCCGGCAGGTAGCTGGCCACCCCGAGCAGGCTGATCGGCAACATCGCTCTTTGGCCCCTCAGTTCATTTGGCACGAGCGCGGGGAGATCGAGCAGATGGCATGCGCGACTCAAGTGAACTGTGGTGTTAGTCCCGCAGGATCGGTCCGGCCGGCAGTCCAAGCCGATACCGGTGCTCGAGGATCAGCTTCAGGTTGCGCAGCTCGATGGTGTGACCGGCGTAGAACAGCGGCCACAGCTCGCCTACCCACATGCGTTCACCCCGAGGCTCGCGCTCGGGAAACGGGTTGGCGCGATAGTACGGATGCCGGCAGTTGGTCCAGATCACGACCGAGCCCGTGCGCTTCAGGACGGCCTCGGCCGGGATGATGCGATTGAGGTAGATCATCCACAGCTCGTCGCCCTGGTCCCAGGCGCAGTGATAGTCGACCGTCATCGCCTCGCGATGGCTGATTGTCCGGCAGTACAAGGGTGTGCTGGCCGCATCCTCGCCGACGAGAAGACCGTCGCCGCCGACCGGCCTCAACTTCCGGACGCTGTAGGTCCACTCGAGCAGGCTATATGGGTTCGCCATGTACTCGAACACCCGCTCGGGCGGGCACTCGATGTGCGCATGAACCGTGCAGTATTCGCCGAAGACATGCTCGTGCGGATAGACCGTGTGGGTCAGCTCGGTGAGTTGTTCACCCATCGAATCGCGATCGTATTCCTCGCAGCGGATCAGCCCGGGGATCCCAGACAACCCGGAGAGATCCACGGTGCCCTCGCTCACCGCCGCTCTCCTTGCGCCGCTGCCGCGGCGATCCGGAAGGCGACGAAGGGCGGCGTTTCGACTTCGTCCAGCTCCACGCACACGGCGGCCGGACCGTCCACGCCGGACAAGTGCTGCAGCGCCTCCGAGAGCTGCTCGCCGGTTCCGCAATCGGCGGCCGGTAAAGCGGGAAACATCGCGTGCAAACCGCGTCCGATCGACGCGGGACCGAACTCGTTGTAGCCGGCCACCTCACCGAGCAGCAACCGCTCGCGCACGAGGCACATCCCGTGCGCCCGGTTGTTGAAGATCACGTAGGTGATCGGCAGGTGATGTTGAACGGCAGTGTGGATATCGAGGCCGTGCATGTAGAACGCGCCGTCGCCGGCGAACACGAAACAGCGTCGGCCGGTCGCGCACGCGGCGCCGACTGCTGCGCCGAACGTGTAGCCCATGCCCGCCATCCCCATCGCCACGAGCCAGCGCCCGTCGCGCGGAGCCGCGAGGTGATGGACTGCTTGCGCGCCAGTGTTGCCGGCATCGATCAACACCACCGCGTCGTCGGGGATGACACGCTGCACGAGCCCGAGCGCCGCGGCCGAGGTGAGTGGGCCATTCGTGACCTCGAGTCGCACGGGACCTGCCGGCGGCCGTCGCGGGGGTCGAGTGACCACGGCCGGGTCGAGCCCCGCTGTCAGCGCGCGCAGGTTCTGCTGGAGGCTGCCGTCGACATGCAGCGTCGTCGCGCCGGATACGAATGGCGCGTCGCTCGAGAGAGCGAGCAGCGCCTTGCCGGCGAGGAGCGATTCGTGACCGGTGCGGGCCAGCAGCGGCAGGCGGGTGCCCACGAGCACCCAGACCGGACTCTCCGCCAGGGCCGTCGCTGCCTCCTCGTGTCCCATGGCACCGGCCACGCCGACAAAGCTGGAATCGCCATTGTCGAATGCGTCGCGCGCGTCCGGAGTGACCGCAACCGGCGCGCCGAGCGCCTGAGCAAACGCAGTCAACTCGGCCCGGGCGTCCGCCCTCGCGACTTCGTCACCGGCAATGATGACGCTCGCTCCGGTCCGCAGCAGCTCCAGCGCGCGATCGATTCCCGCGGCATCCCATTCGTGGCGGGTTGATGCGTCAGGCACCGCAGCGGTTATTGCCGACTCCGCTGTCGTTGCCTGTTGAACGTCCTTGGCCACCAGGAGAACCGCCGGGCCCTGTCGCTGCCACGCCGCTCGAGCGGCGGCCGCGAGGGTAACCGGTAGATCGTCGGCGCGGCGCACTCGCTCGCACCAGACCGACAAGGCACCGAACGCGACTCGCACGTCCACCGCGCCGCTGACGCCGGAGGTGTCCTGAAACGCGCCGCGGCCCTGGAGTGCTGTCGGCGGCTCTCCGACGATCGCCAGCACCGGGACGCGCGACGCCATGGCCTCGCCGAGCGCGGCGGTCAAATTGAGGGCACCGCCGCCCGAAGTCACCATGACCACGCCAATGGAGCGGCGAAGACGGGCGTAGGCGTCGGCAGCGGTGCCGGCCGCGTGTTCGTGCTTGGCCAGAATCGCCGTGAGGCGCGGACGGCGCTGTTGAACCGCGAGGAACAGGTCTTCGATATTGGCGCCGCCGACGCCGAACACGTGTTCGACGCCCAGGGATTCGATGAACGAGGCGATGACCTGGGCGCCGGTGGCTGTCACTACAACGTTCCTCGCCGGATGAGGGCTGTGGCGTAAGGTATTCCACGCCTATCCGCGCGTCAAACGGTGGCGCAGCGCACGACGCCCCCGGATCCGGGCCGACATCGCTGCGGCGCACGGCTCAACCGGCCGCCGAGCTCGCGCGTCGCGAACCAATCGCCCGTCGCGCTCCGAGCAGCAGCGGCACAAGCAGCCAGACCGCCGTCAGCGGGTAGACCACGTCGAACCAGTACGGGCCTGAAACGATGCCGAGTATCGCGATGCCGACGATCACGGCCGTCGCCGCCGCGCACAGGAGAACGAGACCTGCCGCGCTTCCTCCCCGAGCGCTCCAGATCGTCATCGCGTAACAGAACACCAGCGTGATCGCGAAGCCGAGCCACCACGAGAGGCGCCGGATGTCGTGCCCCTCGATCAGCGAATGCGCGACGTAGGAATGAATGACGATGCCCGGCTGACGGCCGAAGGGGGTGTCGAACGAGTCCCGCTCCGCCTCGCCAGCCATCACGAATCGCCCGCGCAGGAGATCGGGATCGCGGGCCCTGGACTGCAGCTCTTCGAGCCGCACTACCAGCGGTCCGTCTTCGGGCGCCACGAAGCGCAACAGGCCGTCCCCGGGCCGGTTGAGCGTCACACTCGCGGCTTGAGCGCCGGCAGCCCGCGACTTCACCGCCGACGCCACCGCCAGGCCGAGCGCCGGACGGGCCCGATCACCCCTGAAGAACAGCGGCGTTACCCGGCTGACGAGATCGAAGTCGAGGACACCGGCCAGGTGCGCGAGCCGCTCCCGCGGCAGGCACGATTCGAGCGTCCGAGGAACGCCGGCCTCCACCACACGCCCCTGCTCCATCGAGAATCCGTAGCCGACGAAGATCGGCATCGACGTGGCGGCCGCGTCAATCGTCTGGCAGAGCAGCGGATCGATCGGCGACGGATCGCGGAAGTAGACGTCGAGCGCGACGCCCGAAGCCTGCCGCTGCGCGGCCAGCGCGACGAGGTCCACGACTTCCTTTCGCGCTTCGATCGCGGCCCGGCCGGTGCCTGGCCTGAGGAGCACGACGATCAGCTGATCGCGATCCGGCTTGCGCGGCACCAGGCGGTAGCGCCAGTCACCCCACGACACCGGCGTCATGCTCCGGCGCGAGGCCGGCGCGCCAAACGCCGTGAGCTCGCGGCTCACGTCGAGCACGCTCGACTGAGAGGCCACGGTAAAGAACAGGATGTAGGCGCCGAGGAAGAGCAGCGCCGGCCACGTGGGCCGCAAGGCGTACTGCCGCGTGGCGCGATGCTGGAGGAGCGCGACGGCGATGGCGAGGGGAACGAGGAACCACAGCGCCTGCCACGGCTGCCCGAACAGGCGAGCGTTGATCTGATCGTAGATCTTCGCGACGAGGGCGAGCGGGACGGTGAGGACGACCGCCTTGAGCAGTTCCTCCCTGTAGCCGCTCAGGCGCTTCTTCCATTTCCGGAACACGTCGGATGGACCTCGCGCCACGCGTTGTCGCTGCTATCAGCGGATCTTCACGCCGACCGTCGTCTTCTGAGGGGGAAGACCGGCACCGCTCACCTCGACCGCGATCTGGTAAGCCGCCGCACAGGGCTGGCAGCGCCACTCGGCGCGGAACAGGCCATCCGGACTGGAGACCCCTTCGGCAACACTGGGCCGCTTCGCACCGCTGAAGCTCCCGCCGTCGGCCGACAGGACGACTCGCGCGCCGCCGACCGGCTGGCCTGCCGCATTCCTCACGGTGACGGCAATCGTCGTGGCCTCGCCGGCGGAGACGATCGGCGGGGTGGCAACGGCGGTGAGGGCTGCTCCACGCGGGTCGTTCGAACCGCCGGCTTTCGATTCGATCTCCTGCAGCCGCTTGTAGCGTTCCGGGTCGAGCGTGCGAAGCTTCTCGGCCTCGCGGGCGGCGTCGTTCTCGCGACGGTCCTGCTTGTAGATCACCCACCGTGTCGCGGCGATCGACGCGGCGTGCGAAGAAGCCGATGGCGTCTGGCGCTCGGCGACGGTCAGCTGATAGAGCGCCTGCGCGCTGAGGCGAACCCGCGCCTGCAGCGTCGCCAGGTCGATGCGGACGGCCGCATCCTGCGGCGCCTTGAGGACCGCCAGGTGACGGGCCTCGAGCTCGCGCTGCAGTGCCGCCAGATTGGCGATCGTTGCGTCTCGCGCCCGCGCCCGCGCGGTCTCTGCGCGAGCGTACAAACGCGCGGTGTCCGCCAGCTCGGCACCGGTCAATGGGGTGCCGTATTGCTGGAGCGCTCCGCCCTTCCAGCTCGCCGACATCAGCTGACCGAGTGGACGCACCGCGCCAGTGGCGAGGTTGTGGACCTCGACATCGCCCTCGAACACCACGCAGGCAACGGTGGCATCGGCCCCGACGCGCATGCCGTAGGTTGTCCGCTTCGAGCCCATCAGCGTCGCGCCCGCGCTCAGCTGCGTCGGGTTGTCGGTCTGCACGTCGGCACTGCCCGCCAGCAGGCTGATGGCGCAATCCTGGCCAGCAGTGCCCGGCAGAATGACGCTTCGGAAGCGCCCGTGCAGGTTCACGGACGAGCTTTTCGGGCACGTCAGCGCCACGACGGCGTTCTGATCCGGGCTGGCGATCTCGTCGCCGGGATCCAGCGCTTGCCCAACGCGGAGCGCTTCTCGATCGACACCGCCGATGGCGGTGAGCGTGACGCCTCGGCCGTCGATCGCACACACGCACGCCCTCGTCTCGTGCGTGCAGTCGGCATTGCACTGGCCCGCGGCCCGAGCGGCTGCCGGCAGCAGCACTAGCAGCGCAAGAAGGTTCAGGTGCGTGACAAGTCGCACGGATTGCTGTCGCGCCGGCCTCAGCCGCGCGCGTGCGGGCACGTTACACCGCCGGGGCCACAAACCTCAAGCGGCAGCGGCGAGCGGCTGCGCTGTCACTGCGCGTTGAGCCACGCCTCGCGGAAGCGCTTCTGATCGCCCGTCAAGGTGCCGCCCGCCGACTCGACCGGCACGACCTCCACCTGCGGATCTTCGCCCAGCGTGATCGTGCCGTCGACTCGCTCGCCCGATCGGCGAACGAAGCGGATCGACATCGTGTCACCGGGCTTGTGCCGGGCCAGAATCGTGTCGAGCGTGGACGCCTGGGTGAGGTCGACGCCGTCGACGCTGACGATCACGTCGTCCTGCTCCGCGCCTGCCTTGTACAGCGGCGAATCGAACAGCACCTGGCTGGCTACCTTGCTGCCGCCCGCACCCACCTGCAGGCGTACGTCGCCGATCCAGGGCTTGCCGGGCGCCTCCTTCCGCACTATCAGTCCCGCCCGAAGGAACAACGTCGCGTAGTCCACGAGCTCGCGTCCCTCCACGTAGCGGGCGAAGAACTCCTTCGCGAACGCCGGATCCCCCGAAAGCTCGGCAAGCGTGCTCTCGAGATCCGGAATCGTGTAGGTGGCCGGCACCATGCCGGGAGTCGAGTTCGAGGAGCGGCCGAACTTCCTCCACAAGGCCCGCATGTAACTGTCGAGCGTGAGCTTGCCGTCGCTGCGATCGCGAAGGCTCAGATCCAGCCCCATCGCGATCGCGGATCCGTAGGTGTAGTAGGAGATGAACAGGTTGTTCCAGGCCGTCCGGTCGATCGACACCGCGGCGTCGGTGAACGGCGCGAGCCGGCTCATCTCCACCGCCGATCGGAACTGCCGCCCCGGGCTGAGCGTCATGGCGTTGATGATTCCCGCGAACTTGTCGAACACCGCCTCGCTGCTCAAGACCTGTGCCCGCCCGAGGATCAACCCGTCGAAGTAGTTCGTGAACCCCTCCCCGAACCAGAGCGCGTCGGAGACGTCCGCCTCCTCGTAATCGAACGGCTCGATCTGTTTGGAGCGAAGCCGCTCCATGTTCCAGGAATGAAAGAACTCGTGGGACATGGTGCTCATGATGCGTTCGCGCTGGACCGGGTTGCGCAGCGCGCCGCGAAGCGACACCACCGTGCTGTTCCTGTGCTCCATGCCGTCGCCGTCCACCCACGGCAGGTAGTCGGCGAGGAATGTGTACGTGCCCCAGTCGAACTTCGGCAGCTCGCCGAAGATCTTCATGCCTTCGCGGATGGTCTTCTCGACGTCCCGGATGTAGGCATCCGCGTCCGCGTCGCTGCCGTCGTGGTGAATCGCCGCGCGAATCGTCTGCGGACCGTTCACTCCATCGTCAATCGTGAAGCTGCGGAGCGTGAAGTCGCTGAGCTCGGCAGGACTGTCCATCAGGTAGTGAATGTTCGGCGCGGTGTAGACGTGCGGATCCGCCGTCGGGAACAGCTGCGTCGCGATGCGCCATTTGCTGGCGGCAGGCGGCACGAAGGTCACGCGCGCCGGCCGCGCCAGCTGGCCGCGCACGTACATGACCGTGGCCGGCATGTTCATGTGCGCGTGCGCGGGATCGACGCTCAGGTAGGTGCCGTCTGTTCTGTCTCCGAACACCTTGTAGGTGACGACCACGGTACCGTCCGCGCTCGTGACGTTCCACTGATGGAGATTGGGTCGCTCCGGTTGAAGCGCCTGCCCGTTCCCGCTCGCGATTCTCACGTCGAACACGTTCTTGGCGAACTCGTGGAGCGCGTAGCGCCCAGGCGACGTGCGGCTCATCCGGATCTCCACCGTGCCGGGCTGCAGTCCGGCGAAGCGGGCCTCGACCTGCATCCAGTGATGCTCGGGCGAAGGGAACGACAGACGGTACTCGAAGGGCGAACCGGTCTGCGGATAGGCCGACGAAGCCGCAAGCACCGAGAAGACGAAGAAGGCGAGCGAACGGGCCATCCGACTATCTTCTGTCAGGCCCGCCCGATTTGCGCCGTTCCCGGCCGATCTTCGAGGATTTCACGAATCTTCCGTGCAAGCTGGACAGGCGTAAACGGCTTCTGCAGGAAGGGTTTTCCTTCTTCCAGCACCCCGGTCCGGACGATCGCATCGTCGGTGTGCCCGGAAACGTACAGCACGCGGGTGGCCGGGCGGAGGGCCACCACCGCCTCCGCCACCGACGGGCCGCTCATGTCGCCGAGAATCACATCGCAGATCAACAAGTCGAAGTGGCGGGTGTCGTCGCTGCCGAGCGCGATGCCGGCGCGGCCGGACGCAGCTTCGGTGACGCTGTAGCCCAGGCGCGACAGCAGGTCCTTCCCCAGCCGGCGGACGGAGGCGTCGTCCTCGATCAGCAGGATGTGCTCGGCGCCGCCGGGCAGTTTCTGCGCGGCAGGATCGTTGTCCGCGGCGGGCACGCCGTCGGCGATGGGCAACAGGACGCGGAACGTGCTCCCCTGACCGACCTCGCTGCTGACCGTGATGTGCCCGTCGCTCTGGCGGGTAATGCCGTAGACGGTTGAGAGACCGAGGCCGGTTCCGCGCCCGGCGGGCTTGGTGGTGAAATACGGTTCGAAAAGACGGCTGCGCACCGACGCCGACATACCCGCACCGGTGTCGGTGACCGACAGCATCACGTGCGGGCCGGGCCGAGCCTCATGGTTGTCGGCGGCAACGTCGTCGTCTACGTAGGTGTCGGATGTCTCGACCAGGAGGCGGCCGCCGTCGGGCATCGCGTCGCGGGCGTTGACCGCGAGGTTCATGATCACCTGCTCTATCTGTCCGGCGTCGGCACGGACGAGGGAGCGGGCCGCCTTCGGCACAATTGACAACCTGACGTCTTCGCCGATGACGCGGCGCAGCATCGGCTCGACCTTGGCCAGGACGCGGTTCAGGTCGATGACCCCGGCATGCTGCGATTCGCGGCGGCTGAATGCCAGCATCTGGCGCGTGAGCTCGGCGGCACGGTTGGCGGCGCGCTCGATCTGCTCGGCGTCGGCGCGGCGCGGATCGTTGGCGCTCATCCCGTGGACGACGATGTCGGTGTAGCCGAGGATGGCGGTGAGCAGGTTGTTGAAGTCGTGAGCGATGCCGCCGGCCAGGCGTCCCATCGCCTCCATCTTCTGCGAATGGCGGAGCAGATCCTCGAGCTGAACGCGCTTGCGCAACGCGTCGTCGCGCTCGGCGCCCATGGCCGCGAGGACCTGGCCGGACACGGTGATCACGAGCAGGAAGAAGAACGTCGTGGCCTGAGCGGTCGCGGGCGGCAGGCGAGCGACGGGGCCGATACCCAGCACGCCGACGAGAATCGCCATTGCCGTGAGCCAGGCGGTGATCAGGCTGGCGCCGCGCGCGCCGAATCGCATCCCGGCCCACGCGACGACAGGGAGGACGAGCGGCGTCACCGGCATGGCGACCATCGGGTCGGACCAGCCCCAGAGGATGGCCAGCGACATGACGACGGTTGCCGTCACGAGGAGAAACGCTTCGACGGTCCGGCCGCCGCCGAGCGGTATCGGTCGCGAATGCAGCAGCGCGAGCACCAGCGGCGCGGTGGTGGCGATACCGAGCCAGGCGCGCATGAACCATATCGTCCAGAACCCGGCCGCTTCACCGGGACCAACCATTCCGTTCAGCGAGGCGATCAGCGTTCCCAGCGTCGCGGAGCATACGGCGCCGGCCGGAGCCGCGGCGAGCACGAGGGTGAGGGGATCGCGGACGCGCTCGAGCCGCTCGTCGAAGTCGAGGCGCTCGAGGAGCTGCACCGCGACCCAGGCCTGGGCGACCGGCGCGAGGAATCCCATAAGCGCCATCGCGACCGGAACCTGCTGCAGCATGACCAACGCGGCAGCGACACCGACGCCGGGAAGGACTCGAGGTCCGAGAAGCCAAACCGCGGCTAGGACGAAACCGTTGGCCGGCCACACCGGGGCAGCGCGGAGGCCAGCGACGACCTGTGGGGCGAGGACGAGCTCGGCCAGCAGGAAATAGCCGAGAGCGACGCCGGCGTTCTGGGCGAGGAGGGCTGCGGGGGAGCTGGCGTTGGCCCAGCTTTTGACGAAGGAAAGCGCGGTTGGTCGCGAGTGCACGGAACCGACAGAAAGGGTACTGGCGCGGGAAGCTCGGCGCAAGCCGATTGACTACTTGCGATGCGCGGTCCACGGGGTCCGCGCTCCCATCTCGTTCGAGAACTCGCCGTTGATGTCGTTCCCGGCGACCGTGCCTTCGTATTTCGCGTAGCAGTCGTTGATTTCGATGATCACGGCTGCACCGTTCTGCCGCCACTGCGCATCGGTCTGGCGCCCGCCGCCGCGATCCTGGTAGGCGGCCTGGTGTTCGGCCATGAGCTCGAACACCGTGGTCTCGACCGGCTCGGGGCCATTCCGGACCGCGATCGTTCCCTCCCAGGTCGTGCCGGCCAGGCTCTGCGCCGATTCCGGCGGCGAGGCCGTTGCCTTGCCAGCCGCCAGCCACTGCTCGTCACGCGCGCAGCCCTTTCGCTCGATCCAGATGTGGATGTGATCGGCCCGCGCCTCGTGATCGCGATAAACGTAGCCAACGTTGAGCCGCTGGCCTGGCGTCAGCCACGGGGCACCAGCGACGCCTTCAACGAGCGGAGAACCCGGCCCCCAGAAGTCGAACTTCGTCTCCGGCCCAAAGCGAATTGGCTCGACCTTGCCATCGCCGAATCGCACGTCGACGCGATCGGAGGTGGCTGAGATCACTTCGCCGTCGTTCGAATAGGACGTGTTTGCCGGCGTGTTGCCGGTGAACTTCTCCTGGAGAACGGGAATCATTCCGGACACAAGGGGGAACACAAGCAGAAGCGCACAGGTCACGGCGATAACCTTGGTCGCCGTGCGCGGCCCTGAGTCGGCGGGACGGGCATTGATCCGGCCCTCGAGGCGGACGAATCCGGCGAGGGCGAGCGCCAGCGGATAGAGCATGAACGGCGCGAGGTAGACCATCGCGTCGTCGCGGAGCGGGCGAACCGAGTCGACCGCCGCGATCAGGCCGACGAACACGACGAACCAGACCGGCACCGCGATCAGGGCGGCGCGCCACCAGGACTTGCCTCCGAGCGTTCGTGGCGCGTCCAGCAGCGGGTAGACGAGCAGCGCCGCCAGGACGATCAGCGCGGCGACGTCCGGCAGCAGGAAGATGAGGGGAAGAGTGACGGCCGCGATTGCGAGGCCGGTGCCGCCGGGTTTCTGGACCAGGCTGCGCAGGAGCCGGCCGGCTGACGCCAATGGCGGCGCGTTCATACGGCGGTTGGGCCTAGTATCGTCCCAGACAGGCCCCAGGGGTAGGCCCGACGATTGGCCGTATACTTAAGAGTCCTGTCGCGG
>DATJFF010000164.1:0-17641 GCA_035495795.1 Vicinamibacterales bacterium | reverse complement strand
CCGGATCGCGGTCACGAATCCCGCGATTGCCGACGCCGTGGTGGTGAAGCCGCGCGAGGTGCTGGTGGACGGCAAGGGCGCCGGCACCGTCAGCCTGATTGTCTGGGGGGCCGACACGAGGAGGCACTACGACATCGTGGTCGACGCCGGGGTCAGCATCCTGCAGCAGAACTTCCAGCAGCTGTTTCCGGGCGAGAAGATCAGCGTCGCGCTGAACGACGACGCGGTCATCCTGTCGGGTGAGGTGTCGAGCAACGACGTCATGCTGCGCGCCGCCGAAGTGGCCAAGGCCGCGTTCTCGAAGGCGCAGGTGGTCAACATGCTGCAGCTGCCGGGCGGCTCGCCGAGCAAGCAGGTGATGCTCCAGGTCCGTTTTGCCGAGGTCAATCGCAACGCACTGCTGCAGGCCGGCGTCACGCTGTTCACCACCAGGGATGCGATTAACGGCCGCATCACCACGCAGCAGTTTGCGGCGCCTATCATTACCGACGACCCGACGGCTCCGCTGGGTGGCGGTGTCTTGTCTGGTAGGCCACCTACGAGCACGGCGGCGGCGGTGTTTACCGACATGCTGAACATCTTCTTCTTCAACAAGGAGGAGGGCTTCGGCGCAGTCCTCAAGGCCCTTCAAGGCCGGGGTTTCCTGCAGAGCCTGGCTGAGCCGAACCTGATTGCCTACAACAACGAAGAAGCCAGCTTCCTCGCCGGCGGCGAGATTCCGATTCCGGTGGTACAGGGCGTGTCTGGCCAGGTGTCGGTCCAGTACAAGGAATTTGGCATTCGCCTGACGTTCCGGCCGACCATCGCCGGCGACGTGATTCGCCTGAAGTTGAAGCCAGAGGTCAGCTCGCTGGACTTCAACAACGGCGTGATCTTGTCCGGCTTCCGGATTCCGGCGCTGAGCACGCGGCGCGCCGAAACCGACGTGGAACTGCGCGACGGTCAGTCGTTCGCGATTGCCGGCCTGATGAACAACCTGTCGCAAACCGATCGCCAGGCGGTTCCGATATTGAGCTCGCTGCCGATCATCGGCAACCTGTTCAAGAGCAAGGCGTCGCGCGCCGAACAGACCGAGCTCATGGTATTGATTACCCCGCGCCTGGTGCGCGCCCTGGATCCGGACGAGGTGCCGCTGCTGCCGACCCGGCCGGGGGACTTCCTCGATCCCTCTGGCGACGAAGGCAAGAAGCCGCCGGTGGTTACGGACGCGCCGGAGGAGGGTCAGCCTCGTTCACCCAGGAACGCGCCAACACCCCCAGGTGCGGTGCGGAAGCCGCCGCC
This sequence comes from Vicinamibacterales bacterium, assembly GCA_035495795.1. Classification (GTDB taxonomy): domain Bacteria; phylum Acidobacteriota; class Vicinamibacteria; order Vicinamibacterales; family UBA2999; genus VFZN01. The sequence goes on along the minus strand of DATJFF010000164.1, from coordinate 16,360 downwards.
GACAACGCCGGGCGGCCGCTGAGTATCGGACCCGGGTTACCCCCCAACTCGGACATTAACGGAGTGCGCAGATGAACCAGACACGCTTCTCGTCACAACGCGGCGCGGTCCTCGTCCAGGTCGCGATCATGCTGCTGGGCCTGACGGCGATGAGTGCGTTTGTCGTCGATTACGGCGTGATGTGGGTGTCCCGCCGGCAGGCGCAGAACTCGGCGGATGCCGCGGCGATGGCCGGCGCCATCTCGATGGGCTTCGTCAGCATGACCAACCAGGCGCTGGCGCGGCAGGCGGCGATCGACGCAGCAAACCAGAACGGGGTCTGGGGTCAGGCACCGAACATCACGCCAGCCGACGTCACCTTCCCGGCGTGTCCGCCGGGCTCGCCGGGGGCCGGCAGCAATGCGTGCATCCAAGTGGACCTGTACCGCAACCAGGCGCGCGGCAACCCCTTGCCGACGTTTTTCGGACGAGTCGCGAACGTCGCCAACCAGGGCGTGCGTGCGACGGCGACGGCCGAGGTGTTGTTTGGCGACTCGACGGACTGCGTCAAGCCGTTCGCGATCCCCGACAAATGGCTGGAACGCCGCAACGACGTGGCCCCGCCGGGCTGGAGTGAGCTCGACAGCTTTGAGCACTACGCACAGAACGGCAACAATCGGGGGCAGCCGCTGAGTCCGTTCGACCTGTATGAACCGCCAAACGGGCCGGGCAACACCACGGGCCCGAACGGCACGGGGTTCACGCGCACGTCAGTGACTCTGGGCGGGTCCGACTACGGGCGCCTCATCACGTTGAAGCAGGGCAATCCGCAGGATCAGGTCTCGCCCGGCTGGTTCCAGCCGGTCGACTTGGCGTGCGGCACCGGTGGCGCGTGCTACAGAAACGCCATCGCCAACTGCGACAGCATGGTCGTTGGTCCGGGCTCGGTCCTCACTGTTGAGCCGGGCAACATGATCGGGCCGACCCGTCAGGGCATGTCCGACCTGATCGCGCTCGATCCCCAGGCGCGGTGGGACACGTCGTTGAACGGTGGCCTCGGCGGCGTCACGGGCGGCTGCATGTCGGCGCAGCCTCCCACTTGCGGCCAGAGCCCCCGAATCGTCGCCATCCCCGTCTACAACCCCGACACATTCAATGCGGGAACGCCGAGCGGGCGGTTGGACATCACCATCGTGAAGGTGCTTGGTTTCTTCGTCGAGCGCATGCAGGGCAACGACGTCGTCGGCCGGCTCATGGCCTACCCGGGACCACCGCGGGGCGGGACGAGCACCACTCCCGAAACCGCCTTCGTGATCAGTATCGCGCTCGTGAGGTAATACGTGGCGACCTCTGTAACCATTGTCGGATCCGGCGACCAGGAACTGGTCGCAGCCCTGAGACATCGGGGCTTCCGTGCGTCGCACGTGGCGCTCGCGGATCTCGACAGCGCACACACGGCCGGGTCCAAGGGGCCGGATGCGTTCATCTTCGACATTCGCGGGATGGAGCGGCTGCCGCGCGAGGTGGGGCACGTCAAGCGCCAGTTCGTGTCGAGCGGCGTCGTCATCGTCGCTCCTGCGCTCGATCCGACCGTGATGCTCGAAGCGATGCGGATGGGTGTCAGCGAATGGGTGACCGAACCGATTGACTTGGATGAGTTGGATGCCGCGCTGAAGCGCGTGGCCCGCGCCATCACCCGCTCGATGGCCGGCCACGCGGTAGCGGTGCTGGGCGCCAAGGGCGGCGTCGGCAGCACCACGGTGGCGGTCAACCTGGCGACGGCGATTCGCCAGGCGTCCGGGCGTCCCACGCTGCTGCTCGACCTGCACCTCGCGCACGGCGACACCGCCGTCTTCATGGGCGTGGATCCGCGCTTCTCGGTGCTCGACGCGCTGGAGAACATTCATCGGCTGGACGAAACCTATCTCAAGGGGCTGGTCACCTCGACCAAGGCTGGCGTGGATCTGCTCGGGTCGTCGAATCGGCCTCTGCAGGGCGGTATCGAGACCATGCGGGTCCGCACGCTGATTGATTTTGCGACCACCGCCTATCCGTTCGTGGTGCTGGACGTGCCGCGCGCCGACCCGACGATGGTCGAGGCGATCGACGCGGCCGGTAGCGTGATGGTGGTGGCGAACCAGGAGCTGGCCACTCTGCGCAGCGCCACTCGAATTGCCGGCGAGCTCCGGATGCGCTGCGGCGCCGACCGGGTGAAGGTGGCAATCAGCCGGTTCGATCCGCAGTCGGACATCACGCTGCCCGACGTGGAGAAAGTGATGGGCGGCCCGGTCAAGTACGTGTTCCCAAGCGACTACCGCGCCGCGGTCGCGGCGCTCAACCGCGGGGAGCCGTTGTTCGTGCAGAACCACTCGCGATTGGCCAGCACCTTCGACCAGGTCGCGCGGGAAATCGCCGGGCTGCCGTCTCAGAAGGGCAAGGAAAAGGGGAGCGGCGGCGGCGGCCTCTTCGGAATACTCGGCCGCAAGTAAATGCGGAGGGAGTGGAGACGATGGCGGGTGTGAACGATACCGTGTTGAATGCGATGGCCGGCGTGGACGTGCGGCAGGCGCAGTACCAGGAGCTGAAGGAGCGGATCCACAAGACGCTGCTGAACCGGCTCAATCTCGATCGCCTGAACCGTGTCGGCCGCGCCCAGGCGGAGCCCGAGATTCGCGGCCTGATCGTGTCGCTGCTCGACGCGGAGCGGAGCACCACGCCGCTCAGCCTCTACGAGCGCGAGGCGCTGATCACCGACGTCTTCCACGAGTTGTTCGGCCTCGGGCCGCTCGAGATGCTGCTCGCCGACAGTTCGATCTCCGACATCCTCGTCAACCGCGCCGATCAGATCTTCGTCGAGCGCGAGGGCAAGATCGAAGCCACCGATCTGGTGTTCAAGGACGACCAGCATCTGCTGCGGATCATCGAGCGAATCGTCAGCTCCGTGGGTCGCCGCATCGACGAGTCGAGCCCGATGGTGGACGCGCGCCTCGCCGACGGCTCGCGCGTCAACGCGGTGATTCCACCGCTGGCGCTCGATGGGCCCTGCCTCTCGATCCGGCGCTTCCGCACCGACAAGCTCGGCGCAAACGATCTGGTGGGGCGGAAGTCGCTGACCCACCCGATGCTCGAGTTCATGAAGGCGGCGGTCGGGTCGCGGCTCAACATCCTGGTGTCGGGCGGGACCGGCGCGGGCAAGACCACGTTCCTGAACGTGCTCTCCAGCTTCATCTCGGACCGCGAGCGCATCGTCACCATCGAAGACGCGGCGGAACTCGTGCTGCGGCAGCGCCACGTCGTCCGGCTGGAGACGAGGCCCGCGAACATCGAAGGCAAGGGCGCGGTCAAGCAGCGGCAGCTGGTGATCAACTCGCTCCGCATGCGGCCTGATCGCATAGTCGTCGGCGAGGTCCGCGGCGAAGAAGCCCTCGACATGCTCCAGGCGATGAACACCGGCCACGATGGCAGCTTGACCACAATCCACGCCAACAGCCCGCGCGACGCTCTCTATCGTCTCGACACGATGGTCGCGATGGCCGACCTGAACATCCCCGACCGGGCCGTCCGCCAGCAGGTGGCCTCGGCCATCAATCTCGTCGTCCAGCTGACCCGCCTGTCGGACGGCAATCGCCGCATCACGGCCATCTCGGAGATCACCGGGATGGAGCAGGACGTCATCACGATGCAGGACATCTACCTCTTCGAGAAGACGGGTGTGAAGCCCGACGGCCGCGTGTCTGGCGTGTTCCGCGCAACCGGCATCCGCCCGAAATGCGCACAGCAGCTGGCCAGCGCCGGATTCCACATGCCGCCGGAGCTCTTCGAGCACCGCCAGGTGGTGGAGTAGGAGACAGGCCCGTGCCTTTCGCGCTTGCGACGTTCGGCATCGTGATGCTCATCACCTTCGGGGCCTACTGGGTGATGATCCTGCGTCCTGAGACGGCCGGGAAGACGGCGGCCATCGGGCGCATCTCGCGTTTGCGAGAGCGCACCGCGGCAGCGGGCGTCGTCATGTCACAGGAGCGGCTCTCGCACATTCCACTCCTCGACACGGTGTTGCGCCACCGCCAGGACCTGACCGGCCCAATCGAGCGATTGATCACCGAATCAGGCCTGAAGATGACGGTCGGCGCGTTCGTCCTGATGGTGCTCGTGACCGGCCTGGCCGGTGCCGTTCTGCTCTGGACCCTGACGCACCTGTTGTTCGTGGCGGTGATTGCCGGTATTGGGACCGCATTTCTCCCGTACCTGTACGTCAAGCGCAAGCGCACCGTCCGGCTGAACACGTTTGAAGAGCAGTTCCCTGAGGCCATCGACCTGATTTCTCGGGCGCTGCGAGCCGGCCACGCGCTGACGACCGGCCTGGGGATGGTTGCCGACGAGATCCCGAAGCCGGTCGGCGAGGAGTTCCGCCGGCTCTACGACGAGCAGAATTTCGGCATGTCGCTGCCAGAGGCGATGAGGGCAATGGCGCGACGGGTGCCGGTGCTCGACGCGCGGTTCTTCGTGACCGCCGTGCTGACCCAGCGCGAGTCGGGCGGCAATCTGTCGGAGGTGCTCGACAACCTCGCCAGCGTGATGCGCGAGCGCTTCAAGCTGAAGCGCCAGATTCGCGTCATCTCTGCCCACGGCCGGATCAGCGCCTGGATCCTGTGTTGCCTGCCCCCGGCACTGGCTGGAGTTTTGTTTCTGCTCTCGCCTGACTTCATGCGAATCCTGTGGGAAGAACCGCTTGGCGTGCGGCTGGTGATCATCGCGGTCTTCCTCCAGGTTCTCGGCACCATCATCATCAACCGCCTGGTGAAGATCGAGTATTGAGATGGATGCCCTGCTGCTGATCTCCATCGCCGTCATCTTCGTCACCGTCGCCGCCGCAACGGCGGCGGGCGCCTGGTTCCTCACCGATCCGCAAACAGTCCAACGACGCCTGTCCGGGCTCGCGCCGGCATCGGCTGTGGCGGCGTCGGGGATCTCGCAGTCCCTCGTGGAGGAAGGGCTGTCGCCGTTCGCCAAGCGGGTCCGCTCCTGGGTACCAAAGTCGCCAAAGGAGATGGGCCGTATCGAACGGCTGATGGCCAGTGCCGGTTACTTCGGCAAACTGCCGGCCCTCGTCTTCGCGACCGTGCAGCTGCTGCTTCCGGTGGCCGTTTTCGCTCTGATCATGGCTTACTGGCGCACCGGGCCTTCGCTGCTCTTCGCCGCCCTGATCGCGATGATCTCGTATTTCATTCCGAATCTCTGGTTGGGGCGCGCAATCGAGAAGAGGAAGCGCGAGATCCGGAACGGGTTGCCCGATGCCATCGACCTGATGATCGTGTGCGTGGAGTCGGGCTCCGGGCTGGATCAGGCGATTGCCAAGGTGGCCGAGGAGATTGCGCTGCCGTATCCGGCCCTGGCCCGGGAACTCGTGCTCATTTCGACCGAGACGCGGGCCGGCCGCACCCGGCTCGACGCGTTCCGGAATTTCGCCGAGCGCACGAAGGTGGACGACGTCCAGTCGCTGGTTGCGATGCTGGTCCAGACGGACCGGTTCGGGACCAGCATCGGCCAGGCGCTCCGCACTCACGCGGAGACGTCACGGACCAAACGCCGTCAGCGAGCCGAGGAGAAGGCCGCCAAGCTCGGGGTCAAGTTGCTGTTCCCGCTGGTGTTCTGCCTGTTCCCGGCGTTCTACGTCGTGGTGCTCGGGCCGTCGATGGTTCGGATCTTCAGGGACCTCGTCTGGGGAGGCGGAATCCCAGGAGCCGGTCGGTAAAACCCCGTTACTGAGAGGAGGACGATGTGGAAGCGTGGCAGATGGCACTATTGGGCGTCGGCGGTGTGTTGCTCCTGCTGTATTTCAAACGGCGGAGTGATCGCATCAATCGCGGCGAATAGGGTCCAGGCGTGCTCGTCTCGCGTTGCGTGCTGGTCGTGGCGATAGTCGCCGCCGGAGGCTGTGCCTCCGGCGGGACACCTACGCTCGCCCAGAAGTTCGTGCACCAGGGAGTTCCTTCGATAGACATGGGTGGTCCAAAACCGAAGTCTCCTTCCCGCAGCGAACGCGCATCGTCGCCGCTCGAGCACGCCTCGGTCACTACGGTATCGTCGCGGGTCAGCAGCTCCGCGTCGAGCCTCGAGAATGTCTACCCCGAGCTGCGCGACGCGATGTGGCAGCTGCGGCTGGCACCGACGCCGGCGGCCTACATGGCGGTCGCCCGCGTTTACCGACGGCTCGGCATCACCGATACCGCTCACGATTTCCTGGCGCGCAGCCTGGCCGTGAACGGGCCCGACCCCAAGGTCCTCGATGCGATGGCCCGCCTGTGGCGGGACTGGGGCCAGCCCCAGGAGGGTCTGACCTACGCCCATCGCGCCGTCTACATGGCGCCGGGATGGGCGGCCGGCCAGAACACCCTCGGCACCGTGCTCTTTGCGCTCGGTCAGCGCACCGAGGCCCGCAAGCGGTTCGAGCAGGCCGTGAGTCTCGAGCCGGACGCGCCGTGGGCGCTGCAGAACCTGTGTGTCGCCTATCAGGCTGAAGGCCGCACCCGCGAGGCGATTACGACCTGCCGAAAGGCCGACGCCGCGAAGCGGAAATCACCCGATACGCCGAAGGAGTCCCGCTGATGTCCTCCGCCGCATTTGTTCACGACCTGCCGTTGGTGGTCCGTCCGACGACGCCGCACTCCCTGGCGGACACGGGGCTCAGCTTCGATCTCGTGGAGCAGCTGCTGCTCAAGATGCTGCACTTCTCGGGGGAGCTCAGCGGCGCAGCCCTCTCCCAGCGCTTGCGGATGGCGTACTCGGCGCTAGCGCCGGTGCTCGAGCACGTGAAGCTACTGCACCTCGTCGAGGTGTTCGGCAGCGGGTTGATTGCCGGTCCCGAGTACGTCTACCGCATCACCGACGCCGGCCGCGCCCGTGCGCTGCTGTTCCTGGAGCAGAGTCACTACGTCGGCCCCGCGCCGGTGCCCTTCGCGCAGTACGAGAAGTTCATGCAGTCGTTCGCCGAGGCGGCGCCCCGCTCCGCAACCCGCGACCGGGTGCGCCAGGCGTTTTCGAGCCTGGTTCTGAGCGATCGCGTGCTCTCCCAGCTCGGTCCGGCGGTGAACGGCGGCCACTCGATGTTCGTTTACGGGCCGCCCGGCAACGGCAAGACGGTCATCTCGCAGGCGATCCGCAACCTGCTCGACGGCGAGCTGCCGATCCCATACGCGATCGAGGCTCATGGGCAGATCATCCAGGTCTACGACGCGGTCGCGCACGAGGCGTTGCCCGTCTCCGACTCCTCCGAGGTTGGGATCGATGTCGGCTCGACTCCTGACGCGCGGTGGGTACGCTGCAAGCGGCCGCTGCTGATGGTCGGCGGCGAGCTGCGCCTCGAGTCCCTCGATCTGCATTACGGAGAAACCTCGAAGTTCTACCAGGCGCCGGTCCAGATGGTGGCCAACGGCGGCGTGCTCGTCATCGACGACTTCGGCCGCCAGCAGTGCACGCCTGCCGAGCTTCTCAACCGGTGGATTACGCCTCTCGAGAGCCGGGTGGACTACCTGACCTTGCAGACCGGGCAGAAGCTGCCGATGCCGTTCGTCGTGCTGGTGGTGTTTGCGACGAACATCAAGCCGAGCGAGCTCGTCGACGAGGCATTCCTGCGCCGGATTCACTACAAGGTGTTTGCCGAGAGCCCGACCCTGGATCAGTTCAAGGAGATCTTCCGGCGCTGCTGTGCCGACCGCGACGTCGCCTATGACGAGGCGCTGATCGACCAACTGGTTGCCGAGGAGTTCGAGCCGCGCGGGATTGCGCTGCGCGGGTGCCATCCCCGGGACCTCCTGTCGCACGTGCTCGCCTTCGCCGAGTACCTTGACGAGGAGCCGCGCCTCACCGAATCGTTGCTCAAGATGTCGTTCGATACCTACTTCGTGGACGAGCGCACAGTTAAGCGAATAGGCCGATAGCCGTGAACCTGCGCCGCCCATTCGTGGAGTTGGCGCTCGCAGCCGCGCTGCTGCCTGGCCCGGCCATGGCGGCCGGCACGGGCGAGCCGGTCCCGACCACGATCAAGATCACGTCGCCGCTTGGCCGCACCGGCGTGCCAGGCGTGGTGCGGGTTGTCGCCCAGGTCACGACGCCCGCCGAGAAGGGGATCGTCCACGTGCGCTTCTACGTGGACGACACGCTGCTTGGCGAGGACACCGACGGCCCGCCCTACGTGGCCGAATGGGAGGACCTGAACCCCTACGAACCACGGGTGATCAGGGCCGAAGTCGAAGACGGGAAAGGCGGCGTCGTCGAGGATCGGGTGTCGCTGGGATCGCTGGAAGTGCTCGAGGAGGCGGCGGTCGCCTCCGTCCTCGTCGAGGCCACGGTGACGGATGCCGGCGGCCGTTACGTCTCCAATCTCACCTCCCAGCAGTTCAGGCTCTCCGAAGACGATCAGGCACAGACGCTGGACATGGTGCAGATGCAGTCACTGCCCACCACGTTCACGCTGCTCGTGGATGGCTCGCAGAGCATGTCGCGACGGATCGACCTGGTCAGGGCCACGGCGCGCCGGCTGGCGACGAAGCTGCGGAAGGGCGACATGGTCGTGGTCGCGCCGTTCCGCGTCGGGCTCGAGGCGGTGACCGGGCCGACAGACGACGAACGCACCATCGCGGACGCGATAGGCGGCATCCGCGCCAAGGGCGGTACGGCGATTCTCGATTCGCTGGCCTCGCTGCCCGAGTACTTCGCCAACGCGCAGGGACGCCAGGTGGTGATCCTGGTCACCGATGGCTACGACGAGAAGAGCAAGACGTCCGTCGAAACCGCGCTGCGGCAGCTGCAGAAGATCCAGGCGACGGTCTACGTGGTCGGCATCGGCGGCGTGGCCGGCATCTCTCTGCGCGGCGAGTCGCTGCTCCGCACGGTTGCGAAGCAGATGGGCGGCCGGGCGTTTTTCCCGACCCGCGAAGAAGAGATTCCGGACGTCCACGGGATGATCGCGACCGAGGCCTACAGCCGTTACGTCCTCACCTACACGCCGACGAACCAGGAGTGGGACGGCTCGTATCGAACGATCAAGCTCGAGGTCAGCCAGCCCGACCTGGTCGTGAAAGCCCGGCCCGGATACTTCGCGCCGAAGCCGCCGCCAATTCGTCCCACGCTCGAGTTCAGCGTCGCGGGCGATACCGAGGTGACCGCGGCGCTCTCGGCCGCCGATCTCGTCCTTCGCGAGGACGGCGTGGAGCAGACGATCGAATCGTTCCAGGAGGCGAACGCGCCGATGTCGATCGCCATGGCGCTCGACGCCAGTGGCAGCATGAAGCCGGCGCTCGAGGCCGTGAAGGCCGCCGCGTCGCAGTTCGTCAGCGCGCTTCGCCCGAACGATCCGCTGGCGCTGTTCCAGTTCGCCGACCGTGTCGTGACCGCCCACGAGCTCTCGACGAAGCGGCAGCAGACGCTCGACGCCATTGCCGGGTACCAGGCAATCGGCGGCACGGCGCTGTGGGACGCCCTTTTCGACGCGATGGCGTATCTCAAGCAGCAGCAGGGGCGCCGGGCGATCGTCGTGCTGACCGACGGGCGCGACGAGAACAACCCGGGCAACGCCCCTGGAAGCGCGCACACGCTCACCGACGTGCTGGCGGAGATCCGCGACTCGGGTACGACCATCTACGCGATCGGACTGGGGCCGAAAGTCGATGCCGAGGGGTTGAAGCGGGTGGCGGAGGCGTCTGGCGGCGCCGCGTACTTCCCCGAGGACGTGTCCCAACTGCCCGATCACTATCGGCGCGTGGTGGACGATCTGCGCCGGCGCTATCTGGTCACCTACACGTCGACGAACAGCACGAGGAACGGCGCGTGGCGCGACGTCGCGATCGAGACGGCCCGTCCTGGTGTCGTCATCCGCAGCGGCGGCGGCTACAACGCGCCAGGCAAGGTCCGTCCGACGACGCAACCGCAGGAGCAGGCTGCCGAGAGGCGCAGCCTGAAGTGAGGAGCATGCGATGAAGATCGGCGGTACGGCGCGAGACAGCGCGATGACGTTGATCCCGGTGGCGGTTGCGCTCTTCATCGCCTCGTACCTGCTTGGCGGACCGGATCAGGGGCTGCGAGTCATCGAACAGGGCGCGCAGAAGGCGTGGAACGCGGTAGTGATCTTCTTCCGCCACTGACGCGACGGGTTAGCCCCTCAATTCACTTGAGTTGAGCATTCCATCAGCCCGAGTGCCCTCGATTCGTGCCCGTTTCCGGCGGACTATCGAGCTGTTGGACTGACCACTGAAGTGAAGTGTGGGGTTAGTAGTCGCGGAGTTGCTGTGGCGTAAGGCCGGCGCGCAGGGCGTTCAGGACAGCGACAACGTCGATGGCCTCCTGCAGGAGGGCCCCCCATACCGGCGGCAGGTGCCCGCCCGCCGCCACCAGCATCCCGGCCAGGCTGAGCACCATTCCTCCTACCGCGCTCTGCAGCGCGATCCGCCGCATGCGCCGGCCGATGTGCAGCAGTTCGTCTACCCGCTCCAGGGCGCTGTCCAGCACCACCGCGCCAGCCGCTTCACTCGTCACGTCGGATCCCTGGCCGAATGCGATCCCGACGGTGGCGGCTGTGAGCGCGGGTGCGTCGTTGATGCCGTCGCCGACGAACACCGTGTCGCCGCGTTCGGTCTCGCGCCGGACCAGTGCCAGCTTCTGTTCCGGGCTCTGGCTCGCGTGCACCTCGTTGATGCCCACCTGCTCGGCGAGATAACGCACCTCGCTGTCCCGATCGCCGGAGACGAGCAGCACGCGCGTGAAATGGTGTCGCGTGTTGAGATGGCGTACGAAGGTCCGGCCTTCGGGGCGCGGCTCGTCGCGGAAGCGGAGCGTGCCGGCATAGCGGCCGTCGATCAGCACCACGCATTCCAGGCCTCCGGCTGCCGCCGGGACGACGGCGGCCATCGCGGGTGCGCGGACGGCCAGCGCCGTGCGGCTGGTCACCTCGACGAGGTGTGTTCCCAGCCGTCCGTACAGCCCCTGGCCGGGCCGCTCGCGTACCTCGCTCGCCTCGGCGAGGGGCAGCCCGGCGCCGGACGCCGCCTCGAGCACCGCGCCCGCCAGCGGGTGGCGCGAGTACTGCTCGAGGCTGGCGACGGCGGCCAGCACGTCATGCGGTGAGTGGCCGGCAGCGGGGAGGACCTCGGACAGGCGAGGCCGTCCGTAGGTGAGGGTGCCGGTCTTGTCGAAGATCGCGGTCCGGCAGGTGTCCACCTTCTCGAGCACCGCCGGGTCGCGGATCACGATTCCGCGCCGCGCGGCGAGCGACACCGAGCCGATGACCGCCACAGGGATTGCAATCAGCAGCGGGCACGGCGTGGCGACGACCAGCACCGCGAGGAACCGGACGGGGTCGCCGCTGCTCATCCACGCCGCGACGGCAATCGCCACCGCAATCGGCGTGTAGACTGCACCCAGCCGATCGGCGAGACGACGCAGCCGCGGTCGGCGCTGCTCCGAGTCGCGCATCACCTGCATGATCGAGGCGTAGCGCGAATCCACCGCGCCTGCGTCGGCCCGGATGATCAACATACCTTCCCCGTTCACCGCGCCCGCGAGCACCGCGGAGCCGACCGCCTTGGACAGGACGTAGGGCTCGCCGGTCAGGTACGACTCGTCCATCGAGCTGCGGCCCTCGAGAACAGTGCCATCAACCGGGCAGGTCTCGTGCGGAAACACCACCAGCACGTCGCCGCGGGAGACGGACTCGACCGCGACGTCCGCTGTTTCGGCGCCGCGCCGGCGGTGCGCCCGCGTCGGCATTCGGCGGGCCAGCGCCTGCAGCGCCGACGAGGCCCGGCGGACCGCATACCCTTCCAGCGCCTCGCCGCCCGAGAGCATCAGGACCACGATTGTGCCGGCGAGCAGCTCGTCGAGGACCACCGCCGTGACGATGGAGATGCCGGCCAGCAGATCCGAGCTGAAGTTCCCGGCCAGCGCGCGCCGCGCCAGCTCCCAGGTCAGCGGGATACCAGCGGCGATCAGTGCCGCCGCCAGCGGCACATCCATTGCCGCCAACGGGCCGATGCGAGCCTGGCCGGCTGGAACGAAGGCGAGGAGGCCGTGGAGCGCGAGGGCGAGGAGGGTGCCGATGGCCAGCCCCACCGAGCGCCGTGCCCCGGCTGCGGCGACTGCCGCCGGATCAGCCACGCGCGGCCGCCGCCACTCGGCCGGCGAACGTCGCGAGCCAGCCGGCAGACTCGGCGGGGATGTCGCTTCCGGGACGGCGGGGGATGCCCACATCCACTCCGCGGGCGCGCAACCCGGCTTTGATGGTGCCGGTCGGGTTGCGGGTCGCGAACATCAGATCGACCAGCGGAAGGATCGCGCCGTAATAGATTTCGCGCGCGGCTGCGAGATCGCGCCGGTCGCGGAGAAGATGAAACATCCGCTTGGCTTCGCCGGGCACGACATTCATGATCCCGGTGATCCACAACGGGCAGCCGAGCGCGATCGATTCGAACGCCGCATTCGGGTTCCCGCAGATCACCGTCAGCCGATCTCCGCACCGGCGGTGGATGGCGTGGACGCGGCGGCTGTCGCTGGTGCTTTCCTTCACGTACCGCAGGCGTTCGATGCCGGCGAGCTCGGCCAGGAACTCGGGTGTGAGGTCCACACCCGTCAGCGACGGGTAGTTGAACGCCACCAGGGCGAGCGGCGAAGCATCGGCGACCTCTGCGTAGAACCGCCGGACGTCGGTGTGCGAGCGTCCCGCGTACAACTCCGGCACGATCGGCGCCACCATGAGCCCGGCGGCGCCGAGCGCGTGGGCACGCCGCGCCAGCCGGACCGCCTCTCGCGTGGTGGTGGTGATGACCGCAGGCACGATCGGCAGGCCGTTGCGGTTGGCAGCAAAGGTCGCCTCCCAGACTGCGATGGTCTCGTCGGCGGTCAGCAGCGGGCCTTCGCCGGTGAGCGCAGTCGGCATCAGCGCGTCGGCGCCTTCCTGGACGATGAACGCCACCAGCCGGTTCAGGGCCGCGACATCAACGCGGTCCTCGCCGTCGAACGGCGTGACCAGCGGAACGATGGTGCCTGAGGCCGGCAGCAACCGTTAGACTCCGCGCACCGCCGCGCCGCCATGAGCGGCGAGGGCGGACATGCGATCGTTCGGGCCGAGGACCACGAGGTGATCGCCAGCCTCGATGCGGGCGTCGGGGGGCGGCGCGAACTCCATCTTGCCGCTGGCGCGCCGGATGCCGATGACGATGACGCCGAAGGCCTGGCGCAGGTTGGCGCCGACGATGGTCGCACCGACCAGCGGCCCACCGGCGCGCACCGCGATCTGTTCCATCGAGAGTTCCATGGTCTCCGAGCTGGTCGCCAGCTGCACGAACTCCACCACCGTCGGCCGCAAGGCAAGCTGCGCCATGTGGAGACCGCCGATCTGGTACGGCGACATGACGCGGTCGGCGCCGGCCTGCCGGAGCTTGCGCGCCGATTCGTCGCTCTCGGCGCGGCCGATCACGTAGAGGCCGGGATTCATCAGCCGCGCCGACAGGATCGTGTAGACGTTCTCGGCGTCGGTGGAGACGGCCGCGATCAGGCCGCGGGCCTTCTGGATGCCGGCCCGGGTGAGGACGTCTTCGGAGCTGGCGTCGCCCTCGAGCGCCAGGTGCCCGCTCTCGAGCAGCTGCTGGATCCGCTGCGGGTTCCGCTCGACGATCACGTGCGGCACGTGCTGGCGCCGGAACTCGTCGACGATGATCGAGCCGATGCGGCCGTAGCCGCAGACGATGAAGTGGTCGCGAAGTCCGTCGAGCATATGGGCGATCCTGCGGCGCTCCCACTGCGGCTGAAGCCTGCCCTCGATCACGCGAGCGCCGATCAGCGAGAACGAGTAGAGCATGGTCCCGACGCCGACCACCAGGAGGATCGTGGTGAAGGCCTCGCCGAGGCGCGACATCGGGTGGACTTCGCGGTAGCCGACCGTCGTCAGCGTGATCATGGTCATGTAGAAGGCGTCCCACGCCCCCCACCCCTCGATGACCATGTATCCCAGCGTGCCTCCCGCGACGATGACCGCGAGCAGCAGCACGGCGACGGCTGGCGGCTTCTGCGTCCAGCTCGGAGTCACGCGACTCAGTTTAGCTCCAGCGAGGCTCCGCCCGGGACCGGCGACCCCTGGACGGCGCGGCTCCGCCTCGCTGGGGCAGTGTGGGCCTTGCGCGCTCCGCGCGGCGGGACGGCTTGAACCTCACGTGTGGCCCGAGACTGCAGATGTCACTCTTCAAGCCGTCCAGCGTGATGGCGCGCGGACTGCGGTAAACTGAGCGCCGCTCCATCAGTCATCGTGCTGCGAGGTCGCCCCCTTGTCCGAGTCGCCGTTGCTACTGCCGCCGTACGCGTCCGCGTCGCGGCGTCCCGAGTCGCCCATGCCCGCCGCCGTCACGCCGGTGCCGCCCGAGTTCGATCCCGACGAGGACGGGGTACCGTCGCCGCGCCCCGCTCGCGAGGGGTTGCCGGCGACGTACCGGATGCGGGCCGAACCTCATTACGTCGAAGCGCTGTCGCGGCCGCGGCATGAGCCGCCGCCGCCCGCTCAACCTCCGGCGAGTCCGCGTGTGAGCACGCCGGCCGAGCGCGCGCTGGGAAGCGCGACCGAGTCGCTGGCGCGGTCCGTCCGGTCCATCCAGGCGTCGCTCGCGGAGGTGAGCCTGGAGGGGCGCTCGCTTCGCGATCGGATGCTCCTCGAGCTCGGCCGCGCCGAAGCGGTTCGCGCCGGGTGGATGAGCGAAGCCGTCGCTGTCATGCTGCGCGAACCGTTGCCTGGTCTCGACCAGGTCAATCTCGGCACCATTGTCGCCCGCGTGGCCGAAGCGCTCGCGCTCGAGCAGCGCATGACCGGCCAGAGCCTTGTCTGGGCGCGGCCGGATCGGCCGGTGACGGTGTTTGGCGACGAGCGGCTTCTGACAGTTGCCCTCGCGGGCATGGTCCAGGGACTGGCCGCGTGCGCGGGCACACCGGGATTGTCGCGCGTGACGATGCGGGTGTCGCCGCACCGCGACGGCGTGACGCGCGGGATCGAGGTCTCGCAGACCGCTGTCCGGATGCCGGCGACCGTCCTGGAGCGCCTCTTCGATGTCGACTGGCCCGAACACCCGAGCGGTGCGAGCGGGGCCGTGCAGCTTGCCGCCGCGCGGCGGATCGCGAGCCTGCAGGGCGGCGCGCTCGACGCCCGCGCGCTTGAGGGCGGCGGCTGTCGACTCCTCTTGACGTTGCCCGCGGCGGACTGAACACGGGCAACGGTAAGGCAGAAGGCAAAAGGCAGAAGGCAAAAGGCAGAAGGCAGAAGGCAGAAAGCCTTCTGTTAGCATCCACGGATGGATCGCTTCGTCTGGATTTGCCTTGCGGGCGCGGCTGGTAGCGGGGCGCGTTACCTCGTGACCGTGTGGGCCACTGAGCGTTTCGGCACCCTCTTTCCGGTCGGCACGCTGGTGGTGAACCTCGTCGGCTGCTTTCTGATGGCGCTCGCCGTCGAGGCCGCCTTCCGGAGCGGGTGGCCCGAGGCCGTCCGTCTCGCCGCCACGACGGGTTTCATCGGCGGGTTCACGACGTATTCGAGCTTCAACTTCGAGACGACGCGGCTCATCGAGACGGGCGCCGGGAGCACGGCGGCCGCCTACATGCTGGCTACCGTAATCGGGGCATTCGCCGCCGGATGGATGGGGCTGGCGCTCGGCCGGAACCTCTTCGCCAGCTGATCGCGGAACGGCTCGCCTGCACGCTCGTCTAAGTGATCTAGGAGCCGAGATGGCCGACACCACTGTGTATCGCGATCCCGATCCTTCGCTCGTAACGATGTGCCAGGTTACCTACGCGCTGCACGCGCTGGGGCTGGCAATTGGCGCGTTCGGCGCGGCGACGGTCGTCGGATCCTTCCTCTTTGGCTGGCCGTCGATCATCGCCGTCATCATCAACTACGTGAAGCGCGGCGACGCGCGCGGGACCTGGCTCGAGTCGCATTTCGCCTGGCAGATTCGCACGTTCTGGTTCGCACTGCTCTGGGCGTGTCTCATCTTGATCGCCGGGTTCCTCCTGGCGATCGTCCTGGTCGGCTTCGCGATCTGGGTGATCGGACTGTTCGTGTTGGGCGTCTGGGCGATCTACCGGATCGCGCGCGGTTGGACACGGCTCCAGGCGCGGCAAGTCGTTCCCTGAAGCGCCCAAATCACGAGGGTTCAAAGGCACGGGGGTTCAAAGGCACGTAGGTTCAAAGACACGTAGGTTCAAAGGCACAGGGGTTCAAAGGCACGTAGGTTCAAAGACACGTAGGTTCCAAAGACACGTTGGTTCAAGAGGCGCGTGGTTCGAAAAGCACGGATGTTCCACGTCTCGCTGTCAGGGACGTCGTCCCGAACGTCACGCAGGTCGAGAACGTACG
>DATJFF010000163.1:0-120907 GCA_035495795.1 Vicinamibacterales bacterium | reverse complement strand
GCCTCGAACCCGTCGAGCAGGTAGACGCTGCCCTGCTGGACGACGGTGAGGTTGAGGACGCTGCCATAGGGCTGCAATTGCCAGCGGAAGGTGCCCAGGTTCTGCGCCGATGCGGGCGCCGCGACGAGTGCAGCGGTGACGATGAACAGGGTTGCGACGATTGGCTTCATAGGAGTCCTCCAGGGGGATGAGGCGCGGAGTATAGCAGGCGATCTCGACGGAGTAGGATTGGAACAGTGCAGCCCGACCGTGGCGTGCGCAACGAAGTGCCGGGGTGGCGAAACTGGCAGACGCACGGGACTTAAAATCCCGAGACTCTCACGAGTCGTGTGGGTTCGATTCCCACCCCCGGCACCAACCCACATCCGGGTGCGACCCTGACAGCCCGCGAGTGCGCCGATGGCGTTTGCAATCATTCAATGCGGGGCGAACTCGACCGTGGACCGACCGAGATGATCTGTTGCCAGTTCAGGCCGTTGCTTTCGTCCTGATTTCGTCGAAACGCGAGCTTTCGTCGACCAGGCCGGCGTGGTGCTGTCGTATCCGCTCCGCGCCCACGCGTCCGCAATATCGTTCGAGGTGGCCGACCGGCATCTCCAGCAGGTCAACGACGATGAGCGCGTCCATGGCGTCGGCAAACTGCGGATCGCGGCTGACGCCCAGGACGCGACCGTTCAGCCGCAGGTATTGCCGCAGCAGAACCGGCAGGCCTCGACCGTTTTCGAACTCGCGAATCATGGTGTCGAGCGCGGCGAATGTGTCCGCCGAACGCGCATCAAGGAGTTCGTCGATCTCTGGATGACGCGCGATTTCATGGCGCGCCTGCACCTCGCCGTTGACCTGTGCGCGGGTGGCCAGCCAGCGGGCAA
Organism: Vicinamibacterales bacterium; assembly: GCA_035495795.1. Taxonomy (GTDB): domain Bacteria; phylum Acidobacteriota; class Vicinamibacteria; order Vicinamibacterales; family UBA2999; genus VFZN01. The sequence continues at coordinate 120,038 of DATJFF010000163.1, read as the reverse complement.
TGAGGTAGCGTGCCGGGCCGCTGTACTCCGCGCTGACGCTGACCGGCCCGAAGAGGCGCCGGCAATGCGGGTGTCGAACGACAAACGCGCCGATCCCTCTCCACAGGAGCAGGAGGGAGGCCGGATCCTTTTGATATTCGGCACGTACGAAAGATCGCCCGAGCTCCAGCGCGTCGCCGATTTGGGTCCGCGGCCTGCGTTTCCAGGAGAACAGCGTCTCCGTGTAGAGTCGCGGGCCTCCTGGCCGGGTGGGCGCCATTCGGTAGGCGCCCACGATCTCAGACTTCGACCGGTTCCACAGAAACAGGTGCAGGTAGCGTTGGTCGAATTCGTCGAGATCCGTTGACTGCCCAGTTCCTTCACCAATCGCGCGGAACGTGCGCTCCCGCAGGCGGCCGATCTCGCGAAGCGTCAGCGGAATCGCGTCCGGCGGCGTGCAATAGACTTCGAACGAGCCGTGTTCCACGAGCCGGCAGTCGCGCGGCAGCGCCGCAACTTCGCGAGCCACGAGCGAGCTGAGAACCTCGGGCGCGATGGGTGCTGCCTGGACGGTCCGGGGTTGCGGCGCTGCCAGGGCGGCAACGCGCGCGCGAAGATACGCGATTCGTGCCGCGGGGCTCGGGAATGTCTCCAGCCGCGGCCACGACACAGCCTCTCCGATGCGCACCGGCACCCGCGCGCCCGCCTGGTTCAGCAGTTCGCGCGGCAGCATCGCTGTCGTCAACCACGGGTGCAGCCGGCCGGCCAGCCGAAGCCCTCGCGTCGGTTGCGCCCCGAGATGAACGGGCACAATCGGCGCATCGGTCCATCTCGAGAGCGCCAGCACGCCTTCGCTCCAGGGCTCGTCGACCGGCGCACCGGACTCGAATCGTCTGGCAACGGCGCCGGCCGGGAACACGACCAGGGCCCCGCCCTTCGCAACCCACCGTCGTGCCTCACGCAGCGCGGCGAGGCGTTGAGTAGGCAGCGGGGCGTACAGATCGAGCGGAATGGTCCATTCGCGCATCTCAGGGATCCGCGTCAGCCATCGATTGCCAAGCACGCGCACGTCGGGGCGTACCCGCCGGACCGCGTCGAGCACCAGCAGGCCGTCCATCGCTCCGGTTGGATGGTTCGCCGTGATGATGACCCCGCCGTCACGCGGCAATCGGGCCAGCCCATCCACCTCGGCGCGAATATCCAATGTGCGAAGCGCCTGGGCGACGAAGTCGCCAGAGGGCAGCGACTCGTAGCGACGCTGCAGCGTGCGAAGCCCGAGCAGCGCGTCGAGGACGCGGCCGTAGCCGAGCGTGAATGGGACTGGGTGGGCGTGAACGTCGGTCGTCATCGTGCATGTCCTGCGAGTGAAGCGAGTTGGAAGACCGGCTGACCGTTGATCGTGAACAAGCGGCCGCGCGCCGCCATCGGCCGGCCGACGGCGTGCTGCAGAGCGTCATGAAGCAGCCGGCCCTGCGCGTCCACCAGGACCGCGAGCTCGCGCCGGCCATCGTCTGTGATGTAAGCCAGCATCGGCGGGATGCCGCCGCTCAGACAGCGGATCGCGCAATCGCGATGGACCGTGCGTTCGCCCGGGTTCATCACGCCGAGGAAGCACTTGCTGTCGACGATCTCGCCGTTGAGCGTCACCTCGCGACCATCACCCTCAGCGGCCGGCAGTTCGGCGGGAGCATCGGCAGTTCCCGGCGAGACGATCGCGGATCCGACCTCAATCATTCGCCATCGATCGCGGCTGATGAGGATGCCGGTGACGGTTGCCCATCCATCCGGGGCAGTACCGATCGCTGACGCGGCCCCGTGCTTTCCGCGGCCGACGAGCCAGAACCACTGGTATCCGCCTGGCGTTGGCACGAGCAGCGCTGGCGCCGGTATGCGGACCAGGCGTCCCGTCCACGACTGCTGATGGCCGAAGTCGAAGGAGGACGCAGCCAGGTGCCGCTGCGCTGCCGTCGCCATGATCGCCAGGGCGAGCACGGCAATCGCCCCAATCGCGACGGCGACCCGTACTCGTCTCGTGATACCGGGAGGCATCGCTGGTTCGTAGCCGATGTAGAACTCGTCGCTGCCGCTCATGACGCCGACCACAGGGCGGGCGGCACGTGAGTGCCCGGCGGAAGCGGCCGCGGATCGATGTAGATGCGACCCTCACGGATCGCGGATCGAAACGTTGGCACCGCTTCGGTGAATGGGGGCGGGGCGGCCCCCGTCTCGGGCGCGTATTCGTAGCCGTGCCACGGGCAGACGATGCAGCCGCCGACGATCTTGCCCTCACCGAGCGGACCATTCTGGTGCTGGCACACATTTGAGACTGCACTCACCTTGTGGCCGTAGCGAAAGACGGCAATCCGCTCACCGGCCGCGCAGACGATGCGCGCCCGCCCGTCCGGGATGCGCGCTGCCTCGCCGACGTCAATCCAGGCGGGGACAGTCCCCGTCTCGGTTTGTCTCAGGGGATTGTCCCCTGTGGATGGTTTGTCGGTTGTTGCTTCGCGACCAGCGGCGAGGGTGTGAAGAATAGCGAGCCAGAGGATTCCGGCGGCTTGAATGAGTCCGACCCAGGACGGGACCTCGCTCTGCAGGGCCCCGAACATCACGTGGACGCTGATTGCGGCATATGCGGCGTACACCAGCATGTGAAGGCCCTTCCACACCGGCGCTGTCAAGGCCCGCAACCAGAAGTCGTGGCTGGTCGCGCCCATGACGACGAGAATGGCCAACGCGAACGCGCCGGGGATGTGGAACGGAAACCGCTCGACCGACAGCCATCCGCTGCTCGTCGTCAGCAGGCTGACCAGAGGGTTCGCGTCGCCGCCCGCGTGAAACTGCACCAGCGCGAGCAGGCCGTGGGTCGTCGCAAGCAGGCACATCACGACGCCAAGGTGACGACGGTTGTAGAGCAGTGGCAGGAGGCGACGTTCGAGGCGGCAGAGCGGTCCGATGCTGAGAATCACGTGCAGCAGCAGCAACGCGCCTACGCCAGTCGTCCGAAGGACCAGGGTTTCGACGGTGACGGAGGGGCTGCGCCACAGGGTGCCGGCCGCGACGACGAGCATGACGAGGAGGGTCACGCTGACGGCAATGACGTCGTATGCACGCTTGTGCGCGTTCCAGCCGACGGCACGATACTGATGGCTCATGGCCGGCCCCACACCGCAAGCGCGAGCAGCGGCAACAGCAACCACCAGATGATGGTGAGCAGGCGGTGGGCTCGGCGGAGCGGACGGGTCACGGTCGTCTCCCCGCCAGGCGGCGGTGCGCGTTCGTCTCCACGGGCGGCTGCGGCGCCCCCGCTACCCAGCGCACGAGCAACAGCGGCCAGAACAACGTGGCGCCTGGAGTAATCAGCAGCCGGAATCCCCAGCCCGCCCCGCTGGCCATCGGGTCGATGCGGTCAACCCCGCGCACGACGAAGGCCGCGGCAAAAGCGGCTCCGATGCCGAGGTATGTTGTGAGCAGTCCGACGAAGAGGGTCGCGAGCGGGTGCGCCATGAATCCGCCTGTTGCTCGCCTTGGATGCCACCCCCTGCAGGGCGTTACACGAAACGCCCGCGCCCGGGCTTCATCTGAGGAGGCATGACTTTGAACAACCGTGTCGTGCTCATCACCGGCGGCAAGCGCATCGGCCAGGTCGTGGCCAGGGAACTTGCCAGCCGCGGCGCCGATGTCGCGGTGTCTTATCGCGGTTCGAAGGAGGAAGCTGACGAGACAGTGAGTGAAGTGCGCGGCCTCGGGCGCCGTGCCATTGCCGTGGGCGCTGATGTCGGACAGGTGAAAGACTGTGAGGCGCTGGTGGAGGCCGTGGTGTCCGAGCTCGGCCGGCTGGACGTGCTCGTCAACATGGCCTCAATCTACGGTGCCGTTGATTTCGCCGCGACCACGCCGGAGATCTGGCAACGGAACATCGACGTCAATCTTCGCTCGGTATTCCTTTGCGCCCGAGCTGCCGTTCCCCACATGCGCCGCCAGGGCGGCGGCCGCATCGTCAACTTCGCGGATTGGCTGGCGAAGAGCGGCCGTCCGGCCTACAAGGGATTCGTCGCGTACTACACGGCCAAGGCTGGCGTGATCGCGCTGACCGAAGCGCTGGCACTCGAACTCGCCGGCGACCAGATTCTCGTCAACGCGATCGCGCCAGGCCCGATCCTGCCGCCGCCGGACCTCTCCGCCGACGAGCTCAACGAAGTCGCGCGGGCCACGCCGGTCGGCCGGTGGGGCGGAGCCGTGGAGATCGCGAAGGCGGTGTGCGCGCTGGTCGAAACCGACTTCATCACCGGCGAGACGATTCGCGTCGACGGAGGACGACACATTCAATAACAGCGGGAAAACGGTACGGAGGTTCGTGTCGCGCCGACCAGGCGCCATTCTCCGCTGTCGCGTGTTCTGCCCCCCCGTTATTTCCGTGCTGCGAGGACCGCTTTGACGAGATCGTCCGGCACGTCAGCCGGCAGCTCGTCGTCGAGATCGCGAAAGGCGAGACGGCCAGCCTGGATCGTGCTCTTGTACTGCTCGATGTACTGCTGGCAGTTCTGACATCGCGAGAGGTGCCACTCGAACGGTTCCCTCGCATCGGCGGGGAGCTCTCCCGCGGTGTAGTCGAGGATGAAGTCGGCGAATTCTCGGCAGGTCACGGCAGCGCACTCCTGAAATGAGGCGCAAGCAGGGTGCGAAGCGCCTGCCGCGCGCGATGAAGCCGTATCTTGACGGCGTTGCCCGAGATGCCCAGCGCCTGCGCCGTTTCCTCGGTATCCAGTTCTTCGATGTCGCGGAGGACCAGGACGGTTCGGTAGGTGTCCGGCAACTCCTCGATGCACCGACGTACCAGGGCACGATTGTCGGCTCGCGTCATCGTCACGTCTACGGGCTCGTGCCAGCTCGAGAACGTTTCCTGGTGGTGCCCATCGTCCTTGTAAACGGGCAGCAGGTGCTCGATCGATTCCTCGGGCTTCCGGCGCCGCGTCCGCAGCTTCATGAGCGCGGCGTTGACGGCAATCCGGTGCAGCCAGGTGGACACGAGCGAACCGCCCTCGAAGCGATCCAGGCTGCGGAACGCTGACAGCAGCGCATCCTGCACTGCGTCGCGGGCGTCCTCGTCATTGCAGAGAATACGGCGCGTCACGGAGAGCAGGCGTCCGCTGTAGGTGCGGACCACCAGCTCGAATGCGTCCTCGTCGCCGGCGCGGAGACGCGCCAGCAGCGCCGCGTCCTCGCTCCCTGGCGTCGGAACCGCTGTCCCGTGCATCGGCCGGATGCTATCACTCGACGGTGACGCCAACGCTTGCCTCGGCCCGGGCGGGCTCGCGCTCGCCGGATTGTTGGAGGAGCTTGGCCACGAGAGCCGTCCATCCGGTCTGGTGGCTGGCGCCGACGCCGGCGCCCGTGTCCCCGTGGAAGTATTCATGGAATGGCACCATGTCCCGCCAATGCGGGTCCTCGTTGAACAGCGCTCGCCCGCCGAAGACCGGCCGGCGGCCGTTCGAGTCCTGCAGGAAGATGCGGGTGAGCCGCTGCGAAAGCTCCCGCGCCACCTCCCGCAAGCTCGCGAGTCGGGCCGAGCCGCTTGGGCAGGGCACGCGGAAATCGTCGCCCAGGTAGTGATGGTATTTTTGCAGCGACTCGACGAGCAGGTAGTTGACCGGGAACCAGATCGGACCGCGCCAGTTGGAGTTGCCGCCGAATAGCCCGCTCGACGACTCGCCTGGCTCGTAGCCGACGCGATGCTCGTGACCGTCGACGACGAGGCTGAAGGGATCGTCGAGATGGCGGCGCGAGAGCGCCCGAATCCCGTGGTCCGACAGGAACTCGCCCTCGTCGAGCATCACCTGGAGCACGCGGCGGAGCCGTTCGGGCCAGACCACCGACAGCATCCGGCGTTCACGGTGCCCAGGCGTGCGCATGCACGCGACGTTGCGGGTGAGGTCCGGGCGGTTGGCGATGAACCACTCCATCCGCCGCTTGAACGCGGGCAATTTATCGAGAATCTCGGGCTCAATGGTTTCGACCGCGAACAGCGGAATCAACCCGACCATCGAGCGAACCTTGAGCGGGCGCTGCGCGCCGTCCGGCAGGTGCAGCACGTCGTAGAAGAAGCCGTCTTCCTCGTCCCACAGACAGACGCCGTCGTCGCCGCGATTGTTCATCGCGTGGGCGATGTAGAGGAAGTGCTCCCAGAACTTGCTGGCCATGTCCTCGTAGGCCGGGTTCCCGTTCGCGAGCTCCAGCGCGATGGCCAGCATGTTCAGGCTGTACATCGCCATCCAGCTCGTGCCGTCGGACTGTTCGAGGTGTCCTCCGGTCGGCAGCATGGCCGAGCGATCGAAGACCCCGATGTTGTCCAGCCCCAGGAAGCCGCCCTGGAACACGTTCATGCCCTCGGCGTCCTTGCGGTTCACCCACCAGGTGAAGTTGAGCAGCAACTTCTGGAAGACGCGCTCCAGGAACACGCGGTCGCCGACGCCGGTCCGTTTCTTCTCAATCTTGTAGACACGCCACGCCGCCCACGCGTGAACCGGAGGGTTGACGTCCCCGAACGCCCATTCGTACGCGGGGAGCTGCCCGTTGGGGTGCATGTACCACTCGCGGAGGAGCAGCACGAGCTGCTGCTTCGCGAACTCGGCATCGACCAGTGCGATCGGCACGCAGTGGAAGGCGAGATCCCATGCGGCGTACCAGGGGTACTCCCATTTGTCCGGCATTGAGATGACGTCGGCGTTGTAGAGGTGCAGCCACTCGTGGTTGCGGCCGTGGAGCCGCTCCGCCGGGGGCGCGGGCTGCGCCGGGTCACCGGCCAGCCAATCCTTCACGATGTAGTGGTAATACTGCTTCGACCACAGGACACCGGCCAGCGACTGGCGCATGACCGCGCGGGCGTCGTCCGAGAGAGACGAGGGGATGACCGTCTCGTAGAAGTCGTCCGCCTCTATCTGGCGGCGGGTCACGACCTGCTCGAACTCCTCGCCGAAAGGCGCCGTGCGCCAATTGAATGGAGCCACGTCGCAGAGCCGGAGCCGAATCTCGATCTCGCCACCCGCTGGCACGAAACTGCGGTAGTGCGCTGCCGCTTTGGTTCCGACGCCGTTCGCGTTGACCGCATCGTCTTTGCCGGACACGACCGCGTCGTTGATGCCATCCTTGAAGAATCCCTGGCCGTCCGTGCCGTACAGTCGCCGCGCGTTCGTGTCGTTGTCGGTGAAGAGCAGCTCGGGGCTGCCGTCGCAGTAGAGCCAGCGCGGTCCCACCCGCGGCTCGTCGAGTGCAATCACACCACCGGCGATCGGATCCTCGACGCGCGCCAGCCAGGGCTTCAGTGTTACGTCTCCCCACGACCAGGTATTGCGGAACCAGACGGTCGGGAGCACGTGGATGGGGGCGGCTTCCGGCCCGCGATTGTGGGCCCGGATGACGATCAGGATGTCGTCCGGTGACGCCTTCGCGTACTCCACGACCACGTCGAAATACCGCTGGTCGTCGAAGATCCCCGTATCCGCCAGCTCGAACTCCGCCTCGCCGCGGCTTCGGCGGCGGTTTTCCTCCACCAGCTGCGCATAGGGGAATGCCCGCTGCGGGTACTTGTAGAGGTACCGCATGAAGCTGTGCGTCGGCGTGGAGTCCAGGTAGAAGTAGTACTCCTTCACGTCCTCGCCGTGGTTGCCCTCGTTGCCGGTCAGGCCGAAGAGGCGCTCCTTGAGAATCGAATCGTTCCCGTTCCAGAGCGCCACCGCAAAGCAGATTCGCTGATGCCGGTCGGAGATGCCGGCCAGACCGTCCTCGTTCCAGCGATAGGCGCGTGATCGGGCGTGGTCGTGGGGAAAGTAGTTCCAGGCCGTCCCGTGGACGCTGTAGTCCTCGCGAACCGTGCCCCAGGCGCGCTCGCTGAGGTAGGGACCCCAGCGTTTCCAGTTCCGCGTCTTTTCGCGGTCGTCTTCCAGTCGTCTGGCCTCGGCGGTCATCGGTGCCTCATGTTCCGAGCCTCAGATGCCACGCCACCAGGTTTCGTTTCATGTATCCCGCAGCATCTCGCGGCATCACAACGGCACGCAAGGAGCGGCCTCATGAATCGACTTTTATACGGAATCTGCGTGATGTTCGTCCTCGTCGGTATTGGTGGCGCGCTGACAGTCCGCGGGCAGGCCTCGGCGCGTGCGATCAACAACGACAAGGGCGTCGCCGTCCAGGGCTATGACGTTGTCGCCTATTTCACGGACAACGCGGCGGTAAAGGGCAGTGCGCGGTTTGTGCATACCTGGAACGGTGTGGAGTGGCGGTTCGCGAGTCCGGAACACCGCGACGCCTTCGAAAAGGACCCGGCCCGCTACGCGCCGGCGTTCGGCGGCTATTGCGCCTACGGCGTCAGCCGGGGATATGCGGTGGACATCGATCCCGAGGCGTTCGCAGTCGTCGACGGCACGCTTTATCTCAACTATTCCAGGAGTGTCCAACGCACCTGGACCGAGGACCGGTCCGGCTACATCGACAAAGCCCGCCAGCGGTGGCCCGGCGTACTGACCGGCCTGAAATAGGACGCTGCAGGCCCCGAAGACCAGCCAAACCCGAGACCTTTGAGGAGATGACAATGCCACGCGTGACGAACCTGGTAGGCCTGCTGCTGCGCCTGCTCGCGGCAGCAATCCTGCTCCAAACGCTCTATTTCAAGTTCACGGGCGCGGAAGAGTCGGTCTATATCTTCAGTACCCTTGGCGCCGAGCCCTGGGGACGGATCGGCTCGGGCGTCGTCGAGCTCATGACCGCGGTGCTGCTGCTGGTTCCGGCGACCGCGCCGGTCGGTGGCGGGCTCGCGATAGCGGTCATGAGCGGCGCGATTCTGAGCCACCTCGCGATCCTGGGTATCGAGGTCCGCGGCGACGGGGGGTTGCTGTTCGCGCTGGCGGTTGTGGTCTGGGTGGCTGCCGCCGGCGTTGTCTGGATCTATCGCGAGCTCCTGCCGATCGTCGGCCACACGCTTGTGGCGTCGGGAGGCCGGCCGTGACCGGCGCAGCCCAGGTTGCCGACCGGCCGGCCGTTCGCGCGCTGGCCGAACTCCTGAAGGACACAGCGCGCGTCGTCGCTCAGTTGGCGCCGGAGGAGTATACGGACTCCGACGTGCCAGGCATCTCCGGCAGCATCGGCGGGCACGTCCGCCACTGTCTGGATCACGTCCGGGCGCTTGAGCTGGGGATCGATCGTGGTCTCGTCGACTACGATGCCCGGCGCCGCGATGTCGGCATCGAGAGCGAGCGCGAGGTCGCGGTGCGGTCGCTGCTCGCGGCGGCGTCGCGGCTGCACGAGGTTCCGCGCGACGCGCTGAGCCGCATGGTCGTTGTCCGGGGTCTGATCGCGACCGACGGGACCGTCGTCGAGGCCGTGTCGAGCGTGGCCCGTGAGCTCGCTTTCGTCGTCAGCCATACCATTCACCACAACGCGCAGATCGCGCTGCTCGCGCATCGTCTCGGCTCGAGCCGGCTGCCGCACCGATTCGGCGTTGCGCCGAGCACGCCGGCGCTGGCCGGAGCGGCGTGATGTGTACCGCCAGTATCGTGCGCTCGGCTGACGGCGCTGCGCTCCGCATGGTGATGAATCGCGACGAGCGGCGCCTGCGGCCCGTCGCGCACCCGCCGGCCGTCCGTCGTACCGCCACGGGCCACGCCGTCTGGCCGACCGACCCTGAAGGTGGCGGCACCTGGGTCGCGGCGACCGATGCCGGCCTTGTGCTTCTGCTGTTGAATCAGGAAGGCAGGCGCCGGTCCCCAGAGCTCCTCAGCCGCGGCCTGATAATCCCGATGCTGGCCGGCGTCCGATCGATAGGCGGGCTGGCCGATTCATGGAAGCAACTCGACGTCACAGCCTTCGCGCCCTTTCGGTTGGTGGCCCTGACCCGGGAGCAACTCGCGGTCTTCAATTCCGCCGAGCGCGCCCCTGACATTGCCGCGATGGGGCGCGCACATGTGTTCGCCTCCTCGTCCCTGGGCGATGCGGAGGCTCAATCCGCTCGCGGTGAGCTGTTCGCTCGACTGCTGCGCACCGAGATCGATCCCGGGGCAGCACAGACACGCTTTCATCAGCACGCGTGGCCCGATCGGCGTCATCTGAGCGTGATGATGTCGCGGGTCGACGCGTGCACGGTCAGCCAGACTGAGGTGGTCCTCACGGCGACCTCGGTCTTCGTGACGTATCGAACCGTCGTCGACGGCTGGCCCGTGACCACAACTGACCGCGCGCTGGACCTGAAACTGGCAGCGTCTCGCGCGGCATGAGGTCGTCCATGTGGGTCATCCTCGGCCTTGCCGTCGGCACGCTCGTGTCAGAAGACGCTTCACTCGCCAGCGCGGCAGGACTCGCGCGTGTAGGTGCCGTTCCGCCCCTGGCCGCCGGAGCGGCTGTGGCGCTTGGCATCTGGGCGGGCGATCTCGCGTTGTTCTTCGCCGGCCGCTACGCGTCGCGTTGGCGCCCGCTGGCGCAATGGGTTGAACGGCGTTGGCGGCCCACGGAACTGCAGGCCATGGCGGCTCGTCTCGAGCGCGGGGCGGGTCTTGCGATCCTGCTCAGTCGAGCGCTGCCCGGCACCCGTCTACCGCTCTATGTCGCGGCCGGTGCGATGCGCCTGCCGGCAACCGTGTTTGTCGCGGCGACCGCGATCGCGGTAGTCCTGTGGACGGCAGTCATCGTGGGGGGATCGCAGTGGATCTTCTAGCGGGTGGAGCGCCGCGCGTGCCGCCGTCAGCAGTGTCGACGCGCAGTCCCGGAACCGACGCCACCTGGCGAGCCTGGGAGTTCTGGCCGACCTGGGCCACCTACGCGCCGCTCGTGCCCTGGATTGCCTGGCTATCGTTGCGGCATGGCGGTCCTGGTACCGTGGCCGCAGCGAACCCCGCGATTCCCGACGGAGGCCTGGTCGGCGAGTCGAAGTTTGACATCCTGCGCCTTCTGCCTTCGCAATGGGTGCTCCCCAGCGCGCGGATCGACCCTGGCCCTCTCGAGATTCGCCGCCGAGCCGTCACCGGATTCCTGGAGCTCGCCGGAACCTCGTTTCCCCTTGTGCTCAAGCCGGACGTCGGGCAACGTGGCGCCGGCGTGCGCAAGGTGTCTTCGCTCGGCGAAGTGGCCGACTACCTTCGTGATGCCGCATACCCGGTTGTCACCCAGCCATGGCACCCCGGCCCCTTTGAAGCCGGCATCTTCTATTCGCGGCATCCGGCAGCGCAACGGGGCCGGATCTTTTCGATCACGGAGAAGATCTTTCCGGCCGTCGTCGGCGACGGAGTCTCGTCGCTCGGGACGCTGGTGCGGTCCCATCCGCGACTGTCGCGACAGTGGCATGTCTTCCAGGCCCGCCACGGATCGTCTTTTGAGAAGGTACTACCCCGTGGCGAGCGGTTCGTGCTCGGCGAAGTCGGAAACCACTGCCAAGGCACGTTGTTCCGCGATGGCGGCGCGCTCTGGACCACAGCACTCGAGGCGCGGATCGATGCCATCGCACGCGAGGTGCCGGGGTTCTTCATCGGCCGCTTCGACGTCCGTTACACGAACCGCGATCGATTCATGGCGGGTGAGGAGCTCGCCATCCTCGAGCTGAACGGTGTCTCGGCAGAGCCAACCGACGTCTACGATCCTGAGCGGACGATCTGGAGTTCGTATCGGGCGCTGTTCGAGCAGTGGCGCCAGGTCTTCACGATCGGCGCGGCAAACCGCCGCCTCGGTCATTCCGGCGCGTCCTGGCGCCGGCTGCTTCGGCTCGGGCTCGATCACCTCCGCGATACGCGCCGGTTTCCGGTTACAAGCTGAGGAAGGATTCGGTCTCTACATTCGGACGATCGACAGCAGGTATTGCTGCGGGACGCGCAGCCTCCCATCTTTCGCGGTGTTGGCTCTTCGCCAGACATCGACTATGCGCGCGCGGAATTCCGTGAAGCGATCGCCGAGCATGTTCTGGGCCATGACCATGAGCGGAAAGCGGGCCATGAAGAAGTCCGCGAACCCTTCCAGTGAATCCCATTCGATCCAGTTCACATGGTGCTCGAACTCGAAGGCGGTCGCCTTGCCGGCAAACAGTTCCCGGATGTGATCTTCGCGGCCCCAGAAGATCGGCGGCGAGGCGTAGTCTGGCGGCGGTGGCAGGTAATCTGCGCCCACCCTGAAGACATCCCCAACCGTGCCTGTCGGCAGCCAGGTTGCAGTGACGATGGCGCCGCCGCGGCGGCAGACGCGAGCCATTTCGTCCGCCGTGCGCTTGTGGCGTGGCGCAAACATGTGCCCAAACGTGGACAGCACGCGGTCGAAGCGGCCATCTTCGAAGGGCAGATTCTCGGCGTCTCCCTCGCGCCATTCGATTACGAGTCCTTCGGCTTCGGCCTTGGCACGTCCCACTGCCAGTAACTTTGAAACCAAATCGATGCCAGTGACTCGCGCACCGGCGCGGGCAGCGGGCCGTGCGGCATTGCCGGTGCCGCACGCCACGTCGAGGACGTCCATGCCAGGTTCGATCGCTGCGCGGGCGACGACGAGCTCGCCGACGTCGGTGATGTAGGGTGACAGAGCCTCGTACTCGCCCGCCGTCCACAAGGCGCGCTGTCTCGCCTTGAACTCGTCGAGTTGGGTATCGCTCATCGCCGCCTCCTCGATTGTCGAGCCATCCTGACACGAAGCGCCGCGCCGCGAAGCGTGAGGATATCTCTCAGTTCACCCAGGCGGCAATCTGCGATCTCAGGCCGCCGCCATGGCGAGCTGTCCCCGCCGCTGGACCAGCGTCGTCACCGCCATCCGCGCAAGGTGGAGACGACGCTTCAGCAACGGGACCGTGATTCCGAGGGCCGCCGCCGCCTTTTCGCAGCACCAGCCCTCCATGTCCACGAGCAGGATCGCCTGACGGAACGGGGCCGGGACGTCATGGACGGCCGCACGGACCAAGGCCGCACCGGCTGGAGCGTCGACGGCAAACGGTTCCTCGCCAGGTCGGGTCACGCGTGCGCCGGAGGCGTCGTAGGCCGGCAGCAGGTCGGCGAGTGTCTCCTCGTCACACTGCGAGACCTCAGCCAGACGCTCGATGGCGATGGTGAGGACGGCCGCCCTCAGAGCGGGGCCATCGACGGCCGGTTCCCGGCGGCAGCCCACCGTGGCGACGGCATCAGCGATGGCTTCCAGCGCCGCAGGGCTGCTTCCCAGCCAGCACCGCGCAATGCTCAGCAAGGCCGGGCCGTCGCGCCGGATCAGGGTTTCGAGAGCGTCCATGTCAGCCTCCGTTCAGTGGGGTTCGATGGCACTACCATGCGGAGGATACGAGTGTGGGAGGCCTTTGTCGCGCACTCGGCGCTCAGAAGTTCCTCATTCGGTAAGCGCATGAAACCAAATGAGTTGGGCGGACATCTCACCGGCGTTTCGAGTGTAGTAGAGTCGTCCCACCTCACCCTCGGCTCCATGTCCGGTTCGCCCGCGCCCCCGGCAGGGTATCGATTCGGGACCTTCGAGGTCGATCTCGCGTCGGCGTCGCTGCGCCGCGGCGGACTCGAGGTACGGCTGCGGGGCCGGCCGTTCGACATTCTGCTGCTCCTTCTCGAGGCGGCAGGCGACATCGTCACGCGCGAAGAGCTCAAGCATCGGTTGTGGGCGGAGGACACCTTCGTCGACTTCGACCACGGGCTGAATGCGGCGATGAACCGCCTGCGCTCGGCGCTCGGTGATTCGGCGGATGCTCCCCGATACATCCAGACGCTGCCGCGACGCGGCTATCGCTTCCTGGCACCCGTCCATCGCGTCGAGCGGCCGGCGCCGAATTCCGTCCCGGCGGCGGTTCCACAGCCGACAGCCGCGCCAGCCGAGTCGCCGGGAGTCGAAACCGTTGCTGTCCCTGCAGCGCATCCGCCTAAAGCACCTGCGGCCCGCAAGTGGAGGTGGGCGGCGATGCTTGCCGCCGTCGCCTTCCTCGGTGCTGCGGGAGTCCTCACTGTCCGCGGCTGGCCGGGTAATCGGGTTGTCACGGGGCGTCCGATGCTGGCCGTGCTGCCGTTTGCGAACAACAGCGGCGACGCCGACCAGGACTACCTCAGTGCGGGGTTCACGGACGAGCTGATCGCACAGCTCGGCGCCCTCAACCCCGAGAAACTCGGCGTCATCGCGCGGACGACGGTAGTCAGCTATCGGGGAAGCGGCAGAAGTGTGGCCGACATCGGCCGCGAGCTTGGCATCGCGTACGCGCTTGAAGGAAGCGTTCGCCGCAGCGGCCCCCGCATCCGGATTGCCGCCCAGCTGATCGACGTCGCAACCCAGACACAGTTATGGGCGGAGACCTACGACCGCGAGATCGGCGACGTCCTGCTGACCGAGCGCGACGTGGCGATGCGGGTCGCCGAGTCGCTGGCGATGTCCGTGCTGCGAACGACGGTTGTTCCGCGCCTCCCGTCGGCAGCCGCATACGAAGCCGTGCTCCGCGGCCGCTACCTGCGCCTGCAGGCGACCGAGGTGTCGCTGGAGCGGGCGCGCGAGTATTTCGAACAGGCGATCGCGCTTGACCCGAACCTGGCGCCGGCGTATGCCGGCCTGGCCGACGTGTACCACGTGCTCGGGGCGCCTGGATGGGAGTTCGATCGACCCAGCGTGCTGCTGTCGCGAGCCCGAGACGCTGCGGAGCGCGCCATCGCGCTCGACCCGGCGCTGCCGGATGGCTACGCAGTGCGAGGCATGATCCGGCTCTGGCTACAGTGGGATCCGGATGCCGCCGCGCAGGACCTCGGCCGGGCGCTTGCGCTCAACGCCAGTTTCGCGCAAGCGCACCAATACCTCTCGACGGTCTACACGGTCCAGCGCCGGTTCGACGAGGCGGTCGACGAGGCACGGCGCTCGGCGGCGCTCGATCCGCTGTCTGCCGTGGCGGGTACGACGCTCGGCTACCGGCTGTACTACGCCGGCCGGTTCGACGAAGCCGCCCGCGAGTTCACGCGGGCGCTGGAGCTCGGTCCCGAGTTTGCCTCGGCCTGGCTCGGGCTCGCGCAGACCCGGCGCGAGTTGGGAGATGCTGCAGCGGCGCGCGAGGCGATCGCGAAGGCGGAGCAATATGCCGGCGGCCGCGACTACATGGAGGCGCACCTCGGTTACGTCGAAGCGCGAAGTGGTGACGTCGCGCGAGCCCGGGAACGATTGCAAGCGCTGCGAGCGAGGGCCGCTACCAGGTACGTGTCACCGTACCACCTCGCGCTGCTCGCCGCAGGGCTTGGAGACGGCGATCTCGTGAAGAGCGAGATCGAGCGCGCAAGGGCCGACCGGTCCGGTTGGATGGTCTTCGTCCCCCTGGAGCGGGAACTGCAGCCTTATCTCGAAACGCTCAAGCCGGTTCTGGAACAGGTCCGGGCCCGCTCCGATTGACTCAATGCACCGATCGGGCTGCGAGCGCAAACAACAGCCGCGAGAGATCGACCGCTTCGTCGGATTCGGCTTCCACAGCGTCCCATTCGGCGAGCGCGTGCACCGCATTCACAGTCGCGCGGTAGTGGGCCCGGTAGTGCCGGCAACTCCGGCACCGAGCCACATGTCGGCGCGCGGCTCGATCCGATCGCTGCGGCAGGGTGCCGTCGAGATGGTCGGCGAGGCGCTCGGTGAACTCGCGGCAGGTCACATTACGTTCCTCGCCACTGTTTTGATGCCGGACGGACCCGTCGGTTCTCGTTCAATGCGAAACGGTCGGCTCCGCTCGCGCCAACCCGGGTGCTGCAGCCGTGACCAGGCACCACCCGGTGCATCCGATCATCGGCTGGTGACGCTCGCTGGCGCGAAACTGCGGCCGATGGTCGTTCTCAGCCGGTAGAGACCCGTGCGGGCGGTGAGATAGAGGCTCCTGCCATCCGCATCGCCCCACGCGAGGTTCGCGGCCAGCTCCGGCAGCCTCAGCGTGCCGAGGTGTACGCCGTCCGCGCCGATGACCCACAGCCCGCCTGGCCCCGATACATAGAGGTTCCCGGCCGCGTCGACCTTCACGCCATCGAGCGCTTCTTCGCCGGCTGCAGCAGTCATGTCGAAGAACACGCGGCCTTTGCTGAGCCCACCGTCGGCGGTGACGTCATAGCGCATCACAACCTTCCTCTTCTCGTCCCAGTTGGTCACGTACAGGTAGCGCTCGTCCGGCGAGAATGCGATCCCGTTCGGCCCCGTGAAGTCGGTGGCCAGCAGATCCAGGCGGCCGTCCCGCCATCGATAGACGCCGCTGAACGGCAGCTCTTTACTGGGATCTTCGAACACGCGCGGCAATCCGAAAGGCGGATCGGTGAAATAGAGGGCGCCGTCCGACTTGTACACGAGGTCGTTCGGGCTGTTCAGCCGCTTCCCCTGGAAGCGATCGGCCAGCACTGTGATCACACCGTTCTTCTCGAGTCGCGTGATCCGGCGGTTTCCGTGTTCGGCGATGGTCAGCCGGCCTTGCGCGTCGAGCGCCAGGCCATTCGATCCGGGCTGATGGTAGAGGCCGATATCAACGCCGGAGTATCCGCTCTTAGTGCGGAAGACGGAGAGGCCCGCATCCTCGCTCCACCGGTAGATCGTGTTGTCGTTCGGGTCGGAGAAGAGGAGCGCCTGCTCGGTCGGAACCCACACCGGCCCTTCGGTGAACTGGAAGCCTGTGGCCAGACGTTCGAGCACGGGTCTGTCCCCGAGCAGCGCCGGTAGCCGGGCGTCCTTCTGTTCCACGCCGGGCGGCGTCTCCCGGACGCCGGGGCGAGGACGATAGAAGTCGATCGCAGCCGATCGCACCCAGATGTAGTTCGCCGGCGGATCGGAAAGCGGACCGTTCGCCGCGAACACCGCGATGTCGAACGTCTGCCCGGGTCGCGCGTCGCGGGTCAGTACGACCCGGTTCGGAGCGTTGAAGCCGGCGACCAGCGACCCTCCCTGCTGGCCGAGCCCGCGGGTCAGCTGCCCATTCAGCCAGACCTCCGCGTAATCGTCCACGACGATCTCGAAGACCGCCGCGAGCCCGCCGAGATCGACGTCGCCAACCTTTGCCGGCATGGTCAGGTGCAGGCGATACCAGGCAAATGAGCTGCGTCCTGGCCCGACACGATCATGCAGCCCCCCGGGGCGGACGGCGGTCCACGCCGCGTGCTCGAACCCGCTGCTGCCAGGCTTGTCAGCGATGTCGAACGTGTCGGCGTCGGAACCAGTGGGCGTGAGATTCGGCGCCACTCGTTTGAACCTCGCCGGGACGAGGCCGGTCTCGCGGACCTGCCAGGTCCCGCCGACGAGGGCGAGCCCGTCGGCCGCGTTCAGATCGACCACGGCGTCCGGGCGGCCGTCGATCGGTCCACGGACTGCGGCTGGCGCGGCGGCCAGCGGCACCGACAAAGCCGCAACCGCGACCGCCGCTACCAGACGGGTGCCGATCATCGCGTCCCCCTCGCCGTCTCGGGCGCAGTGGCCTTCACCACGTAGTAGAGGAACGTCTCGTCCACCTGCGAGAACCAGTGCGGCACTCCCGCAGGCACGACCATCACGTCGCCTGTGTTGAGCGCGCGTGTGGTTCCGCCCTCGATGCGCGCGCCGCGGATCTCATCGGCGGCCGTGGTCTGCGGATCGATAACGGTGCCACCGGTCACAAATGTGACACTGCCCTGCAGGACGTAGATGATGTCGGTATCGCGCGTGTGGACTTCCGCCTGGCCCGCCTCCACTCGGCGGCTCGCGTGAATCTTGTAGTCCGCGGTTTCGAGGAGCGGCATGCCCTTGGCGAAGGCCTGCATCACCTGCGAGTCGTTCAAGTAGGCGACTTCCTCATGCCCACCCGACATGGCCGGCGCGGTCATGAACGCCGTCACGGCCGCCTGCGCGATCGCGTCGTCTTCCTGTGCGGTATGCGCGCCGCTGACGCCGATGGCACCGACGACCTGCGTGTCGATCGTGACGGGCACGCCACCCTGGAGCGGCGTGATCACGCCGACGCCGAGCAGCGCCTGCCGGCCGTTCTTGATCGCGTCTTCGAAGTTGCGGGTCGGCATCCGGAACGTGGCCGCAGTGCGCGCCTTTTCGATCGAAACGGCCGCCGCCGCCGGGAAGGTATTGTCGAGACGCTGCAGGAACAACAGGTGTCCGCCTGCGTCGACGACGGCAATGGAGCCGCCGGCATTTCGCGTTTTCGCTTCGGCAGCGGCAAGTGCCGCGAGCCGCGATGCGGACGCCGCATCGAGCGCTGGCGTCATGACCTGGGCCATCGCTCCGGCCGGAGCAAGGCACACGAAGAGCGAGAGTGTGAGTGCGCTGATGAGTTTCATGATGAAAGCCCTCGGGCCGGCTGGCCGCGACATACGCGCGGCCAGCGGCCGATGTGCGGGGTTATTCGGTGAGGCTGAGCGTAGAGGAGAAGGACGCCTCGCCGAGGACGGCCTCGGCCCAGGCGCAGTAGATCTGCACCCTGGCGACGTCCTTGATGTAGGCGGGCAGCGTGATCGAGGTGTTCACCTTGTTGTCCTTGACCCCGAGCCGCTGCAGCAGATAGACGGTGCCCTTCGAGTCAACGACCTGCCAGTGCGGGTCGGGCGTGTCGGGCACCTTGAAGTCGGCGGACAGCGTCAGCACGTGCTTGCCGCCCTGCATCGAGTGGGTGACGGTGCCGGCGTTGACCTTGGCGCCGCTGAACGTGCCGGTCATGTGCGCGTTCTGCGCGAGGGCGCTGGCCGAGAGAACGACCACGGCGGCGAGCGCCAACGCGGCGCGGGTGAGAGAGGAAACGAGAGTCATGATCTGTGTGCTCCTTTATCCGTGACGAATGAACGAAAACGAACGACGTTGCTTGGATGGATCGCGGGCCCAAACGTTTCAGCGTTCGACGAGCCGAACGCCATGCGCGTCCGGGTCGCGGACGAGCAGGCCGCGGGCGAACCCGCGGTCGCTGGGCGCCTGGACAACCGATGGCGAGACGAGCCATCCGCCGGACAGCACGTGGATGAAGCGCGCCACGGCCGGGACGGTCACGGTGGTCTGCCAGTGGGCCAGATCCGCGGCGCTGGCGTCGATCGGTGTGGGCCGGCCGGTTCGCGGCGCGAGGTATTCGAGCAGCTCGACGCCTGGCCCGCTTTGCGTCCGCAGCGTGGTGATTCGCAGCCGCACGCCGAAGACGTTGTTCAGGTGTTCCTGCTCGATGCCGAAGTTCTCGGCGCCGCCAGCGACGCTCAGCCCCAGGCCGTCGCGATAGAAACGCAGCGATCGTTCGGTGTCGGTGGACACTATCGCGGTGTGGTCGATGCCGAGGAACAGCCGCCCTGCGCTGTGCCACCTGGTGTCGCCCTTGCCGGGCGGAAAGTGCAGCACTTCGAGAAAGTGCCCGTCCGGATCCCGGAAGTAGAACGCCTCGATTCCACCGGCGTTGGGATTCCAATCTGGAAGCCGTTGTGGAGCTGTCGACGCATGCGAGACTCCATGGTCCCGGAGCCGCTGGTAGGCCGCGTCCATGTCCGAGACGACGACCGCGACATGCTGGAACCACTGGTCATTGCCGCGCGTGTCAGGTGGGTAGGGACGTCCGCGCGGCGCGAGGAACTCCGTCAGTTCCAGCAGCTCCGTGCCAAGGCGCATCCGCGCCGAGCGAGTCCGAGCTCCGAACACGCCGGTGAGGAGCTCGGTGTCGCGTCCGGCGTCCTCGAACTGATCGATCAGCTCGAAGGTGAGCACGTCGCGGAAGAACGCGACGCTCCGTTCAAGGTTCGACACCGTCATCCCAACTGATTCCACCGCCCGTGCCGTTTGAGGGTTGATGTCCGGAGACCAACCGTCAAGGGAGACGAGCGAGAGCACCAGCAGCGCCGCAGCGGCGCCAGTGCTACTGCGCCGCACGAGCCACCTCCCCGGTCCGGGCACCGAAGCGATCGAAAAGGTGGTCGCCGATCCGCAAGGCGTTGGCCATGATGGTCAACGCCGGGTTGACCGCGGCGCTGGACGGGAAGAAGCTGCCGTCGACCACGTAGAGGTTGTCGATGTCGTGAGCACGGCAGTTGACGTCGAGCGCCGAGGCCTGAGGATCCCGCCCGAACCTGATCGTCCCGTTCTGGTGGGCTACGCCCGCCAACGGAATCCGCTGCCCGACGAACAGGTTGCGGCGGATGATGTGACGGGCACCGATGTGCTCGAGGAGATACTCCAGCCGCTTGACGAGGCGGCCATGCGCCTCCAGGTTGTTCGGTGTGTACGAGAGCACGATGTTGCCTTCGCGATCGAGCGTGACCCGATTCTCAGGGTCAGGCAGGTCCTCTGACGTCAGCCAGAAGTCCAGCGAGTGCTTCGCAATCAGGTCCAGGGTCATCCCCGGCACAAACGGCGGGGCTCCGGCGCCGAGCGCCACGGCATCCAGCTTCCCGACGAATGAGATGTGGCCCATCGGGTAGGGGAACGTCTCGTCTCCGAAATAGAAGTCGTTGACCGCCAGGGTCTTCTGGAACACCGTCGGATTCGGCGTCGTCGAGATGGCGAGGACGACCGAATTCACGTGGCCCATGTAGTGGCGGCCGACCGCTCCGGAGCGGTTCGCCAGTCCCTGTGGATGCCGATCGTTGGCAGAGCGAAGGAGCAGGGCCGCCGAGTTGATCGCGCCGCAGCTGACGACGACCACATCGGCGCGGAGCGTTGTCTCGGTGCCAAGATGCCGCACGACGACGCCGGTCACCTCGCGGCCCGAGGCACTGGTCTCGAGACGGAGCGCCTGAGCGTTGGTCATGAGGCTCACGTTCGGGTAACGAAGCGCCGGATCGACGCACATCACCTGCGCGTCACTCTTGGCTTGGACCAGGCATGGGAAACCGTCGCAAGTGCCGCACCGGATGCAGGCGCTCGCCTGCGGATTCGCTTCGTCGAGGCGAACGCCCAACGGGACATGGAACGGACGCAGGCCGGTGCGTGCGAGGTCGTCGTGCAACTGCTGAATGCGCGGCTCATGCGATACGGCCGGGAAGGGATACGGAGACGACGACCAAGGCTCTGTCGGATCTGCGCCGCGCTCACCGTGGACCTGGTAGATACGCTCCGCTTCGGCGTAGTACGGCTCGAGGTCCGCGTAATCGATCGGCCAGGCCGGTGAGACGCCATCGTGATGCGGCCGTTCGCGGAAGTCTTCTTCGCGCAGCCGGAACAGGGCCGCCCCATAGAACTTGGTATTGCCGCCCACGTAGTAGTTGGTGTGGGGGTGAAGGGGCGCACCGTCGCGGTCCCGCCACGCTTCTTTCGTGTGGTAGCGTGCCTCGACGTTGACTGCGTGAGAGTCCCAGTTCGCTTTCTCCCGAGGCACGTAGTCACCACGCTCGAGAATCAGGACTTGGAGCCCCGAGCTGGCGAGTCTGTAGGCGAGCGTGCCGCCGCCGGCACCGCTGCCGATGATGATTACGTCGTAGTGCTGCATGATGGGTCCTTGCTGGCGGGATACAGGTGACGCGCGATTTCGGCGCCGAGCAGCATCCCCAGTGCCGGCGCGAAGAAGTAGAGCCACAGGCCCGTGAACTCGTGGGCCCACACGGCCGACGCGAACGTCCGTGCCGGGTTCAGGCTCATTCCCGAGACCGGCGCCTCGATGGTGATGAAGGTGGCCACGCAGGCGGCGGCGATGACGCCGGTTCGCGGCCGCCAGATGGCATTTCGGGCCGCGACGAGCACGAGAGTCATCAGAAGAGCCGTCATCGTCAGTTCAGCAACGAAGGCCAGTAGCACTCCGGCCGTCGGCGTGGTCACCGCGAACCGGACGGCGTTGTGCTCCACGATGGGTCCGAACAACTGCCGGCCGAGCCAGACACCCGCGGTTCCTCCGGCGAACTGCGCTGCGATATAGCCGAGCGCGGTCCCGGGCGGGACGAGCCCAAGCCGGGCGAAGGTCAGGGTCGTGGCCGGGTTCATGTGCGCTCCGGACCGCCGGCCCCAGGGCGAGTAAATCAACGTGATCGCCGTCGCACCCATGCCGAGGCCGATCAGCAGACGGCGGAGAATGCCGGGTGCGATCGCCCGGCGCACGGGCGAGTCGGGATGCTCGACAAGGATCGTGAAGGCCAGCGCGGCCACCATGAAGGTGGCGAGGAGCGTGGCCTCGAACAGATATTCGGGGTGCCACGCACGGCGAGCGGGCCGGCGCGGTTGGGGGTGCATGTCACACCGCGTCGGCCCGGACGTAAGCGCCCGATCGGGTCCGGCTCAGGAATCGATCCGAGACCAGCCGGCTCAGCACGATCGTGCAGGTCGCTACGTCTACGTGCCACAGGCGGGCCGCCTGCTCGCTCGTCAAACGCAGCCCCGGCATCTCCAGGAACTCGCCCCGGATGCGCCACATCATCAGTGCGGTCGTCTCGGCTTCTGCGGTCATCGGCATCGGTCCTCCTTGAAGTGCCCGCTTGGATGAAGGCACCCCTCACGGGGTTTCCGTGAAACGCGCGGTGGGCGCGCCGCATCGAAGTCCCCAACCATGGACATGGACACGCGCGAGTGGTTGCCGCGTCCCGAGCTCGGTGTCAGCAGTGAGCCATCGCCCGGCGTCGCGCAATACCTCGAAGATCGGATCTACGAGTTCAACTCGGCGGCGACGGGAGTCACCGATGGTGAGTGGCTGTCGATTGTCGTGAGAGATGAGAGCGATCGAATCGCCGCCGGTCTCTCAGGAAATACCTGGGGTGGCTGCCTCGAGATTCGTCAGTTCTGGGTCGAGGAGTCGCGGCGCCGGCAAGGACTGGGTACCGCGCTGCTCGAGGCTGCAGAGCAGGAGGCCCGGCAGCGCGGCTGCACGTCCGTCCTACTCATGACCTTCAGCTTCCAGGCGCCTGCCTTCTACGCCCGGCACGGATTCGAAGTGATTGCCGCGGTCGACGACCATCCGCGGGGCTACCGGAACCTGCTGCTGCGCAAGCGCCTGGAGCGCGCCGGCGAGCCAGCCGGCTGAGCGCCTCAGCCCTCGGTCGCACGTTCCGCCAATGGCAGTCATGGCAATCACCACTGCCGCCGCGCCTCCGGTCACCAGTAAGGCATCCTCGCCAGAGAAGGCCCACTGCGCCGCGGATACGCTGCGTTGCACGCCGACGGCCATGACGACGAGGCCGACGTAGAGCGGGAAATGCGCGTAGCTCCAGAGATTGAACCGGATTGCATCGGGTCGGGTCCGGACAGACCGTTCGGAGGCCGCGGCGGCGACGTCGAAATACCACCACCAGACGCCAAACAGCAGTGCCATGCCTCCGAATGCTGAGAGCGCGGCAACCGGCGTCCAGTCCTGCTGACTCCGCATCCCGCGCATCACCGCGACAACCGACTCGCCCAGCAAGATGAGGGTGAACAAACCAAAGCGCTCGGGCAGGTGCGAGGGGTTGGGCGGCAACCTGATGGCGTGGGGCAGCGTCAGCCAGGGGGTGCCGAGATCGATCGCGAACGCGCCCGCCCAGAGAGCATAGCGGGCCGGCGCCGCCAGCAAGGCGGAGACCAGCCAGATGACCGCAGCGGTCCCGTAACCCGCAACGTAGCGCAACGTGAGATCGCGGGCGATGGGCAAGTGTCGGGCGCGGAGATACTGGGCGATCAGAATCAGGCGCAGGACTCCGTATCCGGCCATGAACCCTGCCGACGATCGGCTGTGCAGCTGGTCCTCGGCGTTGGCTGCCATCGCCGCGACGACGAACATCTGCAGCGGCATCAGCAGCCGCTGCATCCCGTCATCGGCGTGGAAACGTGTGGCAAAAACGGTGTATCCCGTCCAGGCCCACCAGATCAAGGCGAACAGGGTCGCAAATCGGAAGACGCCGGCGAAGGAATAGTCGTCGTGGAGCGGCTCGGCCACCTGCGCGACGGCGGCCACGAAGATCAGATCGAAGAAGAGCTCGAGCCAGGTGACTTTATGGGCCGCTTCGCCGAGGTGCCCACGGAGCTGGAGGGGAGCGAACAGGCGCGTCATATCCTCGAGATCCTTACGAGGCGGCAACTTCGCAGAAGATCTTGATGGCCCCGTTCGGGTTCTGCAGGCGCTCGAAGAGCTCGGCGTAGTTCTCCAATCCGCGGACCGGATCCGTGAGCAGCTGCCGCAGCCAGCCGGGGTACTCCGCCTCGGCCTGCGACATGTCGCGCACGCCGCTCTCGAAGTTCTCGCGGCTGGCGTTGACGCTGCCGACCATCACCTTGTTGCCCAGCACGAACTCGAGGTTGATCCGGTCGGCCGGTATCTCGAGCGTCCGGTGGCCACCGGTGATGCTGGTCAGCACCAGCACGCCGTTCTTCGCGAGCGCCTGCATGCTGTCGAAAACCACCGCCGAGGAGCCCGTGCCCTCGAAAATCAGGTCGAAACCGGCGTCACCGGCGGTGTCGGTGATGCTCCGCTCGGCGGTGCTGACGTAGCGCGCGCCAATCTGGTCGAGCAGGGTGGCATTGGCGTACGGAAGCATCGTGCGCCCGAAGGTGGTGACCTGAAGCCCGCGCAGCCTGAGTACGAGCGACGCGAGCAAACCCAACGTACCTGATCCCATCACAGCGGCGGTGCGCGGTCGCCAGACCTTCATCCGCCGCTGGATCTCGTACGCCTGGGCGATGCCTTTCTGCGCGACCGTCATCGGTTCGAGCAAGACGCCGACATCGCGGATGCCGGGCGGCACCTTGACGACGAACTCCTCGTCCTCGACGTAGTACTCGGTCAGGTAGCCGTGTCGGAGGTTGATGCCGCGCTCGAAGTACTGGCTGTCGGTGGTCATGTCCTGCAAACCGATGGCGTCGTAGATGCTCGAGCCGGGACGCCTGACCGTCGCGACCACGAAGTCGCCGGGACGAATGAACGAGACGTTCGGACCGACCGCCTCAACCCGGCCGAAGCCCTCGTGGCCGATGACCAGAAAGTTGTAGCCGTCGGGTGCGGCGCCGTACTCAGCGGCATTGATCTCCCGGTCCGTGCCATCGACTCCCACGCGCAGGACCTTGACGAGTACGCCCCGGCCGTTGGCAACGTCGGCGATCGAGGGTTTGGCGAGTTCTGCCAGGTGCGCGCTGTTGGGTGTACCGGGAAAAACGGCGATAGCCTTCATGAGATTCTCCGCTCTGGACGAGTGTGCCGAACACCGACCTTTGATGCGGCCACCTGGTGCAGGTTTCAGGCGAACCGTAATGAGGAAGAATGTTCTGCGTGCGCAGAGCGTTGGTGGTGTGGATAGTCGTGTGTGCGATGGCGACGCCTGGCGCTCAAGACGCAAGGACTGGCATCGTAAGCGTCGAGGTTCGCAGCGAGAACGGCCTGCTCTCGGGCGCGATCGTTGTCGCCGGCCGGGCCTCCGGCGTTACTGATAACGCTGGCCATGTGTCCCTGTCGCTGCCAGAGGGCTCGACGAGGATCTCGGCGCGTTTGACCGGGTATCTGGAGGAAACGACCGAGGTCGTTGTCGAAGCTGGCCGGGAACAGCGGGTCGTGATCACGCTGGCCCCGTCGCCGCAACTGGAGGAAGAAGTGGTGGTGGTCGCCACCACCCGCACCGGGCGGCGGCTGGAAGAGCAGCCCACCCGGGTCGAGGTCCTGGGCCGCGAGGAGATCGAGGAAAAGATGCTCATGACGCCCGGCGACATCGTCATGATGCTCAACGAGATGGGCGGCCTGCGCGTCCAGGCGACTTCGCCGTCGATCGGTGCAGCGGCGGTCCGTGTGCAGGGCATGAAGGGGCGCTACACGCGGTTCTTCAGCGATGGGCTGCCGTTGTTCGGCCAACAGGCGGGCGGTCTTGGCCTTCTTCAGATTCCACCGATGGACCTCGGCCAGGTCGAGGTCATCAAAGGCGTTGCGTCGTCGCTGTATGGCGCGGGAGCGATGGGCGGCGTCGTCAACCTGCTGTCGCGCCGACCGGCCGCAAGGGCGCTGCAAGAGTTCCTCTTCAACCAGTCGAGCCTCGGCGCGACTGACGGCGTCGTTTTCCTCGCGTCCCCCGCTCGCCAGGGTTGGAGTGCGTCACTCCTCGGCGGCGGCCATCGACAGTCCCAGGTTGATCGCGATGACGATCAGTGGGCCGACCTTGCCGCGTACGTTCGTGGCGTGGTGCGGCCGCGCGTCTTCTGGGACGGAGGCAATGGTCGTTCGGCGTTCCTCACCGCCGGAGCCACCGTCGAGAATCGCGATGGGGGCACGATGGACGATGGCGTGCTCGCCGCCACCGGTGCGCCGTACATCGAGTCGCTCGATACGAGACGCTACGACATGGGCGGTACGGTCCAGACGCTGATCCACGAACAGTACGTACTGACCGCCCGCGGCGCCGCAGCCTGGCAGCGTCACGACCATCGCTTCGGCAACGTGCGCGAGCGAGACGCGCACGACACGCTGTTCTCGGAACTGGCGCTGCGCGGAGCGGCGGGAGCGCACACATGGGTGACGGGCCTGGCGTACGAGCGTGACGACTACCAGCCCCGTGATGTGCCGCGGTTCGCGTACACCTACAACACGGGCGGCGTGTTCGCGCAGGACGATATCGACCTGCGGCCGTGGATGTCAGTGTCTCTTGGCGCGCGGCTCGACGTGCACGACGAGTACGGTACGTTCTTCAGTCCGCGGGTGGCGGCGCTCTTTCGAGCCGGGGAGTGGACCAGTCGGGTGTCGGCGGGCCAGGGGTTCTTCGCCTCGACGCCGCTGACCGAGGAAACCGAGGCCGCCGGCCTTTCGCGATTGACGATGATCGGCAGCCTCGAAGCCGAGCGCGGCGCCAGCACCTCCGTAGACCTGACCCGCCGGATTGGCCGTGTGTCGTTGACCGGGACTTTCTTCGCTTCGCGCGTGCGAGACGCCCTTGGTACCGAACGTGAGGAAGCGTACGCACTCTTCACGCGACCCGAGCCGTCGACGAACATCGGCGCCGAGGTTCTCGCCACCATGCGAGCGGGGCGGTACTCTGCAACGGGCACCTATGCCTACGTCCGCTCGCGCGAAACCGGCTTCGGCGGACGGCAGGATGCTCCACTCACGCCGCGGCACAGTGCCGGCCTCGTCGGCATGTGGGAAGCGGAGAATGCCGGCCGAGTTGGGCTCGAGGCTTATTACACGGGCCCGCAGCGCCTCGAGGCGAACCCGTACCGCTCACAATCGCGCGGCTACATCTCGTTCGGCTTCCTGGCTGAACGCAAGTTCGGGCCGGTGCGACTGTTCATCAACGCCGAGAACCTCACCGACGCGCGTCAGACACGGTGGGATTCGTTAGTACGACCCGCTCCCGGGGCGGACGGCCGGTGGACCGTGGACGCCTGGGCGCCGCTCGATGGACGAGTCTTCAACGGCGGGCTTCGCCTCGGGTTCGACTGACCGGCGAGCCCGATCCTCATCAGCTCCCGGCCGAGGTGGGCTCCCCCCGCATTCCATACATCACCAGTCCGAACGCAATCAGTGTCGCCGGGAGGATGACCGCCAGCAGCGTGAAGAAGACGGCAGCCTGGGGCATGGGCGGCGTGACACCGGGATGCGATGCCGGCCCCGGCAGATCCACGATCGCGCTGAAGACGTTTCCCGCCAGGCCGAGATATGCCGACATGAAGCCGGCGACCTGCGCAATCGAACGCTGGCGCTCGGTGAGGCGCAACTCCCGCCAGACCAGCCCAATCGTTACCAGAATCAGGCATGTGAAGAACGCGGTGAGGTGCGCTGCCAGCCATGCCCGGGGATGCGGCAGGGTGGCCGTGGCAATTCCGAGCCACACGGCGAGAAAGAGAAACGTGAACCCGTGACGAAGAAATCGGCGGCGTTGCGACTCAAGGGAGCTCGTCATAGGCAGATAGTTATACGCCTGAGCCGGAAACCGCGCTCGAATACGGCCGGTAACGGCCAGCGTTTTGCTTTCGTGACATGCAGGGCGGAGATGATGCGATATCCGGAACGGCTCAGCGGTTACAGGCCATGCCCCACCTGTCGAAGGCGAGGGCGGGCGGTGGCATTGCGGTTAGGGGCCGGGACCCGCACGACGACGTATCGCTGTAACCATGGCCACACCTGGCAGCAGTCCAGCGAGGAACACTGGCCGTCGGTGCCGAGCTGAAGCGCAGGTGCCGTGAAGCGGAGGAGTGTGCGCCGTCATCGTGGGGAATGGACCATGGCGAAGCCACCCGGGCAGACCCTTATCAATAGCGAGCACGATGGGTTTCGCGAGTTGAAGGCGCGCTTCGACGAAGCCCACGCTGAGGGGATGGCAGCGCTTCAGCGGAAGGACTTTCCAGCCCTGGAGTCGGCGATCCGTCGTGAGCGCGACATCCTCAACGAACAGCACCTGTTGATTCTGTTTCGGCTTCACCGGCGGAGCAGTTCCAAGTCCGGTCGAAGGTAACCGCTCGTAGCGGAAGGCAGGCCAAAGGCGGGTTTGAATCGTCCTATCGGCGATGCGGCGGCTTGCCATCGCGATTGTCGTCACGAGCTCGTGGCCGATGGTGCTGCGAGCCCAGGAATTGTCCCTCGAAAGAATCAGCATTGCCCTGCAGCAGCCCGCGCCGGTCTTCGGCACCACCCCGGTCCCTACCGACCCTCCTCGAGTCTCGCGAAAGCTTGGCCCGCTGACGCTCGTGCAGCCCGAGATCATGAGGGGTGAGTTCGTGCGCGTGTCGCTCCCCGTGGGTGAGCTGGTATCACGCGCGGTGGATCACATCAGGACGGCCGCGTTGCGGCGTGAGGAGGCCGCCGCTCGCCGCGAGGTAGACGCTGCGCTGAAGGCGTTCCTCGACGCGCAGCCACCCGAGCGCTGACGCCCCTCCGACGCGGACTCACTACTGCTCTACGGCGCGACGCAGATCGCGTACCCGTAAACATATCGGGATTGCCCCGTCGTGTTCTGAAACGTTGCGAACCAGCCGGTGGGCGTTTCTCCGTCGCTTAACTGTGGGTACGGCCCGGTCTGGGTGAGTGTCAGGCCTATCTGACCGCCCGAGTGACCGCCGCCGCCGGTCGCGCGCTCGCCGTTTTCACATGGCACCAGCACTTCGCCAAAGAGGTAGGCAGATGCCAGCGCATACCGGGTTCGAACACGGACGTTGGTGGCGCCGGCAGGCCCAGGCAGGCCCTGAGGACCGGCCGGTCCGATCGGCCCGATCGGACCAGCGGCGCCCGCAGGCCCTTGCGGGCCGGAAGGTCCGGTGGGCCCCGCGGGACCCGCTGTGCCAGGCAATCCGAGGACCACATCTCCGTTGCGCACGGCGCGTGAAGACGACGCCTGAAGCGGCACGAAGTCGGGCGTTGTAGAGGTGACGGCTTGCAGGTAGTACCGGTCCAGGACGGTCCCCGCGAAGGGGGGCTGAACCGCCGCCTGCGCCTGCCCGCTGCCATCCAGTACGCCGCGCGCGAGGATAACAACGTCGCGACCGACGCCCAGCGCGACGCCCGCGTAGCTAAACCCTTCGTTGACGGTGCTGCCGAGCACCGCGTAGTACTCTCCTGGGCTGCCGGTCAGGGTTACCGTCACACGCTCGCCCGGCGAAGCCACGGTCGCCGACAACGATAGTCGCGGTTGCGCCGCTGCCGGGGCCGCGAGTAACGCAGTTGCGGCGGCGAAGGCGATGAAAGTTCGGATCATCATGTTCCTCTCCAAGTAGAAGTCCCTGTCGAGGAATCGGAAATCTTCGGCGAAGCCCGCCACCCGTGAGAAAGGCAGAACGATGAAGCGAACCGTGCTCGTTGGCGTGATCGTGGCGATGGCGGCTCTTGTCACCGCCGGCATGAACGAATGGACACTACATGCCCGCGCGGCCGTTCAGGCGCCCGGCGACGCGCCGGCCTACGTGGCCTATTACTGGCGCGCACGCCCCGGCCGGCTCGAGGAGTACAGCGCCTACATCAAGGGCACCGCTGAAAAGATCGACGAAGACGCGCGCCGCGCAGGTGCCTTCCTCGAGGTGACCACGGTATTGGCCACATCCAACCCGGACGGTACGAAACCCGATTGGACACACCTCCGGATCTTCAAGGTGAAGAACCTGGTCGCCGTCGATGATCTTGGGCCCGGTCTCGACGCCGCCACGCTCCGCGTCGTACCGGACGAAGCGCAACGCAAGGCGAACAGCGCCCGCTCCGCGGAACTGCGCGACGCAGTCCGACGCGAAGTGTGGTCAACGCTGCGCTAAGGACAGGAGCCAGGAATCAGGAGGTAGGAGTCAGGAGTCAGGAGGTAGGAGCACTGCCTTGGTCTGCGACAGCGCGCTGTGCTGCAGGCACGGAAGGAGAACAAGGCCCATCAGGTACACGGCGAGCATCGCGAAGGTGAGATAGCCAGCCGCGGCGCGTTCCACCGGCTGCGAAAAGTTGCCAAAGGTCAGGCCTTCGACGAGGGCCTGGAGTGCCCGCGCCATCGGGCGGTCGGCCGGGCCCGCGAGGGTGGCGACGACAATGAACTTGAGTACGAAGGCCGAGAGCAGGGTGACACCCCAGACCCTGAGGCAGCGCACGCGATCCAGCGCGGCAGCGGCGAGTTGAAGCAGCGTGACCAGGAACAGCGCGCCGACGACGAGCGCGGGGAAGCCGCTGTCAGGCGTCAGCCTCGAGATGACCTGCGCGTTGGCGAGAAACAGCGCCACCAGCGCCAGCAGCCCGTTGGTGTTGGCCCAGGCCGAGCGGTCGCCGCCGACAAGACGCGAGGGATCCAGCGTGCCGCTCTGGATGAATACGGTCATCAGGATGCTGCCGAGGACGAGCGAGAACAGCGTCGGCGGCACGATCGCGACGGGCGTAGTGAGGCGGATAGCGCCGATGAGCACCACCGTGAGAAAGGTGAGCGGAAGGGCAAAGGCCTCGCGCGCGGGCGTCATTTGCGGCTCCCGAACACCCGCATCGGGTTCAGGTCCGACCACTCGCGCCGCTGCCCGGCACGCAGCTCGGCGCCGAGCTCGTCTGCGGTGTGCAACTGCAGTTCGGGATCGGACACGACGATGCGTCCGCCCGGCGCCGCCGCGACCGCGCGGTTCAGCGTGTCGAGTCCCGCGGCGTACAACGCATCGTCGTGACTCAGCCGTCCCCAGCCCTGGCGATAGTAACTGTAGGCGACGTAGAACTGCGTCCGGGGGTCGCGGCCGGCGGGATCGGCTCGGGACCAGGCCGAGCGGGCGGCCTCGAACTCGTCGCGGAGGAACATCTGCCGTCCCTCCCCGAAGCTGACCGCATCCACTTCGTACGCGCCAACGGTGGCAGCAAGGCCCCCGGTGACCTCCGCAATCGATTGCGGCTGCGACGCTGCGAGCCATGCGATGAGCGCGGCGTAGGCGATGGTCACGGCCGCGCCGGTCGCGCGCACGACCGTTTCCGACATGTGGCGATTCTACCGCCGGCTGCGGTCGAGGTGGCGTCGCCCCGATCGACAATGTGGCGCAGCGATTGCAGCCGCGATATAAGCTACCGCCATGCGGCTCGAGGATCAGCGCGAAAGCACCAATATTGAGGATCGTCGCGGCATGCGGATGGGAGGCCCTGTCGGCATCGGCGGCGGGGGCATCGGCACCATCCTCATCGTCCTCGTCATCTCGTGGATAACCGGGGTGAACCCGCTCTCGCTGCTGCAGATGACTGGAGGCGGTGGCGGCGGCCCGGCGCAGGAGGAAGTGCCAACCGGCTCCGCCGGCGACGATCCACAGTCGAAGTTCATCGGCAGAACGCTGGGCAACATCGAAGACACCTGGACCTCGATCTTCGCCAAGGCAGGCGAGCAATACCAACCGCCGGTGCTCGTGCTGTTCGACAACGCGGTGCAGTCGGCATGCGGATCGGCGTCGTCCGCGACCGGTCCCTTCTATTGCCCGTCCGATCACAAGGTGTATCTGGATCTCTCGTTCTTCCGCGAGTTGGACCAGCGCTTCGGGGCCCCCGGCGACTTCGCACAGGCGTACGTCGTGGCGCACGAAGTCGGGCATCACATCCAGAACCTGGTCGGCACGAACCAGAAGGTGTCGAGGCTTCAGCAGCAGTCGTCGGAGACCGAAGCCAATCAGCTCTCAGTCCGGCTCGAGCTGCAGGCAGATTGCTACGCCGGAGTCTGGGGACACTATGCTGCCCAGCAGAACAGGCTCGATCCCGGTGACGCTGAAGAAGGTTTGCGTGCCGCCGCCTCGATCGGCGACGACCGCCTGCAGCAGCAGTCGCAGGGGCGGGTGGTGCCGGAGAGCTTCACGCACGGATCGTCTCAGCAGCGCGTGGAGTGGTTGCGCCGTGGTCTGACGTCCGGCGATATTCAGTCGTGCGATACGTTTGGGGGCCGCACGCGCTGACAGTCTCGCCCGGATCGCGACCGCAGTTCGCCTGCCAGGAAGATCGTTCCACCCTTCGTTGACTCCGAACGCGCCCTGCTGACGCCGCGCGACTTCTCGTGTCCTGCCGGCCGATCAATAGGGCCGGGAGATTCGTACGCGAACCACGGAACGAGCCGCGGGGGACCCTATGAAGCTGGATCTGCCGATCGCTGGCGCTGAAGTGCGGACGTGGCGGGAGCACGACCTCGAGCCGCTGGTGCGCATCGCGAACAATCGCGATGTGGCCCGCAACCTGCGCGATCGCTTTCCTCATCCCTACGAAGCCGTGGATGGGCTCGGCTTTCTGCACTGGGTGGCGCAGCAGCCGGTCGAAAGCGTGTGGGCGATTGCGCTCGACGGCTCGGTCGTCGGCGGCATCGGCCTCCAACTGGGTCACGACATTGAACGAGTCTCGGCCGAGATCGGGTACTGGCTCGGCCAGCCGTTCTGGGGGCGCGGCCTGGCGACCGCGGCGCTGCGGGCGGTCACAGACTTTGCGTTTGCGAAGTTCGAGCTGACCCGCCTGTTCGCCGTCCCGTTCGAGTCCAACTCCGCGTCGATCCGCGTCCTCGAGAAAGCCGGCTACGTGCTCGAAGGGCGATTGCGACAGAGCGCCATCAAGTATGGCGAAGTCCGCGATCAGCGGCTCTATGCGGCGTATCGCAACCAGCGTCGTTGAGGGTTTCGGCCTTCTGCCTTCGGCCTTCTGCCTTCTGCCTTTTGCCTTCTGCCTTCTGCCTTCTGCCTTGTCATCGCAGGCTGTCGCAGTTCAGCAGCCTGCTAGAGTGAAAGGCATGCCCAAGCCCCTTGCCGCGGCAGGCCTGGCCCTCGTCGCGCTCACTACGTTCGTCCAATCGCAGACCGCCGCCCGTTCGTTTCCGCTGACCGTAGACAGCATCATGCGCGGGCCCGATCTCGTCGGCTATCCTCCCGACAACACCCGCTGGTCCGGTGACTCGCAGCGGCTCTACTTCGAATGGCGGCAGCCGAAAGACGATGTGGCGGCGACGTGGGTCGTGAACAGGGCCGGAGGCGCGCCGCGCCGGCTGACGGAGAACGAGCGCCGCTCGGCGCCGCTGCCCACGGGACAATGGGACGCGGCCCGGCGGCGGCAACTCGGCGTCGACAACGGCGACATCGTTGTCATCGACACCACCGAGAATCGGCGAATCGACATCACGCGAACCACCGCCGCGGAGTCGTCGCCGCGCTGGGCCCGCAACGAGACCGCGGTGACCTTCGTCCGGGACAACAACCTGTTCCTGGTTCCCCTCGACGGGAGCGGCGGGCTCGTCCAGCTCACCGACGTCGCCCAGAAGCGGCCGGACTCGAAGATGACCGACAGTCAGCGGGCGCTGCGTCGCGAAGAGGCGCACATCCTGGACTGGGTGGAGCAGGAACGCGCCCGCCGCGAGCGGCGGGAAGCGCGCGAGGCCGAACGGGCGCTGCCGCGCTTCGAGCTCGCCGAGCGCCAGTCGGTCACCGATGCCGCAGTATCCGGAGACGGGATCTACGCCTACCTGCTAGTCACCGAACGGGCGCAGTCCCGTACGGCCGTCGTTCCGCGCTTCGTCAGCGAGTCGGCGTACACCGAAGACATTCAGTCTCGCACCAAAGTCGGCGACGCGCAGGATCGGCGACGTCTCGCGATCCTCAACCTGCGGAACGGGGAGGCGGTGTGGGCCGGGCTCGAGGGCATCGTGGACGCCCAAGAGATTCCACGGCCGAAGATGGGGGACACCTCGGACGAGGCGCCGGCGACGCCCCCGCCCGCCCCGAAGCCGTCGCGTGAAGTCCGATGGACATCGCTGCTGTTGTCGGGCGATGGCAACCAGGCGGTGGCGAGCATCCGTTCCGACGACAACACCGATCGGTGGCTGGTCCGCGTCGATCCCGCAAGCGGCAAGACGCGCGTGCTGGACACGATCCACGACAGCGCCTGGGTCCGGGAGATCGGCCCGAGCGGGAACATCGCGGGCGGTCTCGGCTGGCTGCGCGACAACCGTCGCGTCTGGTTCCTCGCCGAGCACACCGGCTGGATGCAGCTCTACACCGTCGACGTGATCGCCGACTCACCGTCCGGCACCGCGATTACCCAAGGTACCTTCGAGATCGATCGGGTCGAGCTCTCGCCGGATGGCGGTCACTTCTATCTCGAATCGAGCGAGGCGCACCCCGGCGAGCGTCACATTTACCGGGTGTCGGTCGATGGGGGATCGCGCGAGCGCCTGACCACAGCGGCGGGTGCGCACCAGGCCTCGGTTTCGCCGGACCGGGAGATGCTCGGACTGATCTCGTCAGCGTCGAATCGTCCACCCGAGGTGTTCCTGATGCCGAACCGGGCCGGCGCCACCCCCACGCAGGTGACGACGAGTACCTCCGACGAGTGGCGCGGCTTCAAGTGGGTGGAGCCGCAGCTCATTCAATACAAGGCTCGTGACGGCGCGATGGTATACGCGCGTCTGTTCACGCCCGAGATGGTCGGCGCCCGGCGCCATCCGTCGCGGCCGGCGGTGGTGTTCGTGCACGGGGCCGGGTATCTGCAGAACGCGCACCGCTACTGGTCGTCGTACTACCGCGAGTACATGTTTCACCACGTGCTGGCGTCGCAGGGCTACGTGGTGCTCGATCCCGACTACCGCGCCAGCGCGGGCTACGGCCGAGACTGGCGCACCGCGATCTACGGATGGATGGGCGGTCACGATCTCGACGACGTCGTGGATGGCGCCGGGTATCTGGCGGCGTCGCAGAACGTGGACGCCCGCCGCGTCGGCGTGTACGGCGGCAGCTACGGCGGCTTCATCACGCTGATGGCGATGTTCACCTCTCCCGACACGTTTGCGGCTGGCGCCGCCCTGCGTCCGGTCACCGACTGGGCGCACTACAACCATTCCTACACGTCGAACATCCTCGACGAGCCGCAGTCCTCGGAAGAGACGTACCGGAAAAGCTCTCCGATTTTCTTTGCCGATGGGTTGAAGGGCGCGCTCCTCATCTGCCACGGCATGGTCGACACCAACGTGCACTTCCAGGACTCGGTTCGCCTCGCGCAGCGCCTCATCGAGCTGCGGAAAGAGAACTGGGAACTGGCCGTCTACCCGGTCGAGGACCACGGGTTCATCGAGGCGACGAGCTGGGCGGATGAGTACAAGCGGATCCTCAAGTTGTTCGACGCGAACCTGAAGAAGTAGGCTGGGGAACAACAACAAGGCAGAAGGCACAAGGCGAAGGCACAAGGCGAAGGCAGAACGCGATGCAGACCGACCAGCTCTGTTCGGCGCTCGTGGCCCGGCTCGACGAGGCGGTGAACGCCGGGTCGGTGGAGGCCATCACGCGCGCGGTGAAAGGCGTGCTCGAGCATGAGCTCGCCAGTGGTGGAGTCGTGCTTCCGGACACCTTCCGTGCAACTCGTGCGGACGGTTACGCGAGGCGGCTCCTGCACCGCGATCCGCAGGGCCGGTACACCGCAATCGTGATGACCTGGGGACCAGGGCAGGGGACGCCAGTGCACGACCATGGCGGCCTGTGGTGCGTGGAAGGCGTGGTCGAAGGGCAGATCGCGGTTACGCAATACGACGTCACCGAGGAACCCGATCACCGCTACAACATTCAGCCGCGACAGACCGTCGTGGCTGGCAGCGGCGAAGCCGGCCGCCTGATTCCGCCGACCGACCATCACGTGATCGAAAATGCACGCCCCGACACACCATCGCTGACCCTGCACGTCTACGGCGGGGATCTCGAGGAGTGCCTGATCTTCGTGCCGGAGCCGGACGGCCGCTTCGTCTCGGAGCGGCGGCATCTGTCGTTCCACGATTGACCGCCGTGGAGATCGTCGACCTCAATTTCCAGGGCCGCGAGCGAGTCATCGCGGCCGCCGTGCTGACCGGACCTGACGGATTCGCGGTGATCGACCCCGGACCGACGACGTGCCTGCCGGCACTCGAAGCGGGCCTGGCGCGGCTCGGTGGCTCACTCGCCGACGTGCGGTCGGTCCTGCTCACGCACATCCACCTCGATCACGCCGGCGCGACGGGCACGATCCTTCGCCGCGTTCCGCATGCGACCGTTTCGGTCCACGAGCGCGGGGCGCCGCACATGATCGATCCCGCGAAACTGATTTCGAGCGCGACCAGGCTGTACGGCGACCAGATGGACACGCTCTGGGGCGCGTTCGAGCCGGCGCCTGCCGATCGGGTGGAGGTGCTGAGCGGGGGCGAGCAGCTGCAGGCGGGCGGCCGGACGCTGGAGGTGGCTTATACGCCGGGCCACGCGGTGCACCACGTGTCGTACTTCGATCGGGACGACCGGACGGCCTACATCGGCGACACCGGCGGCATCTGCATCGTTGGCGGTTACATGATTGCCGCGACGCCGCCTCCCGACGTGGATCTGCCGGCCTGGTACGGCAGCCTGGAGCGCATCGCCGCGTGGCAGCCGAGCGCCCTCCTGTTGACGCACTTCGGGCTCGTACCGGACGCCAGCGAGTACCTGCCGCGATATCGGGTGGTGCTGGACGCAATGGCCGAAATCGTCCGCCAATCGCTCTCCGATGGGGAGTCGGATCAGGAGCGAGTGGCATCCTTTGTCGCCCGCATGCGGACCGAGGCGCGGGGAGCTCTCTCGGAACGCGACGCGGCGGCGCTCGAAGCGGCAGCGCCGTTCGAGCAAGTCTGGGCTGGCCTGGCGCGCTATTGGCGCAAGCAGGCGCAGTGACCCCGGTCCTCTAGGAGGCCCGGCGGCGCATCGTGGCGGCGTCGCAGGCCTGGGCCGGCGGCGTCATGAATCGCAGCGCGTATCCGCCGGGCGTGCCGGTGGACGGCTTGCACGGCGCGACCTGCCAGACCGCCGACAGCACGCGTCCGTCGCGGAGCGGCTGCGGCAACTCCACCCACTCGCGGGCCGACTTCTCGACCTGCAGGTGCACCAGGCGATACAGCGGCAGCGACACGGCACTCTCGCATTCCACGACGACGCCGGTGTCGGTGAGGTCGCTGGCTTTGACAGAGGTGAAGCGCATGGCCCCATTCGCGTCTTTCCAGGTGAGCCGGGCGGGCAGGCTGGAGGAACGGGTGCTGGCGAGGCTGGCGACGGTGGCGTGGTTCATAACGACGGGCTCCAGGGTGAACGGCGCATTTCACGCGGGTGAAACAACGAACGATCCGACACCCCGGCTATTCCAAGTTCCACGCCGCCTTTGCGCGCAAGTCAGGATCGTGCGGCGTCAGGTTGCAAAGGGCCCTCCTGACGTATTCGAAGGTACTTTATGGACAGACTGTCTCGGCAGTGGCGAGGATACCTGGTATACAGAGCATGTCGAAATTGATTACTTCGTAACCAATTACGCAGGTCCTTCGAGACCGAGGCGACGGAGTTTGAGGTACAGGCCCCGCCGCGTGAGGCCGAGCGCGCGCGCGGTTTCCGAGATGTTCCCACGGTTACGGGACAACGACTCGCGAATCAGTTCGCGTTCGATGTCGTCGACAACCGACGCCAGCGTCTGTCCTCCGCGCAACGAGATCCGCGACGCGCCCGGCGTGTCGATGCGGGACGCGGGAGCGGCGGTTAGATCCGCAGAGAGGTGCTGCGGCCCGACCAGCCCTCCCGGCGAGGCCATCGCCACCGCGCGCTGAATCTCATTCCGCAGTTGACGGACGTTACCAGGCCACCAGTACTGCGCGAAGAGCTCGAGGACGTCGGAGCCAAGCTGCACGTCGGGCTTGCCGAGACGATCCGACGCTTCGCGCAGGAAGTAGGTGCTGAGGTGCGGGATCTCCTCGCGCCGTTGCCGGAGCGGCGGCACGTGGATGCGGATCACGCTGAGACGATAGTACAGATCTTCACGGAATTTCCCTTCGGCAACGCGCTGTTCGAGATCCGCGTTGGTTGCCGCCAGGACGCGGACGTCCACGCGCTGGGGACGCGTCTCGCCGACCGGCATGATCTCGCCCTGCTCGAGGAAGCGGAGCAGCTTCGGCTGCACGTCGAGCGGCAGATCGCCGACTTCGTCGAGGAAGAGCGTCCCGCCGGCCGCGGTCCGCACCAGGCCTGGTTGATCCGAGACCGCCCCCGTGAACGAACCGCGCCGGTGCCCGAACAGCTGGCTGTCGGCGAGCTCGCGCGTGGTCGTCGTGCAGTTGTAGGGGAGGAAGGTGGCGGCGCTCCGCGGCGAGCCGACGTGGATCGCGCGGGCGATCAGCTCCTTGCCTGTTCCGCTCTCGCCGGTGATCAGCACCGTGAGGTCGTTGCCCTGCAGCCGCTGGATTTGATCGACGACTTTGTGCATCGCGCCGCTGGCGCAGACGAATCCGGGAAGCAGCGGCTCGAGCGGACGCTCGGTGATGATCGGATCCGCCGGCGCGCCGCCGTGCTCGCGGGCGCCGCAGAGGTCGAAGCCCTGCCGGGCGACGGCGGCCATCATCCGGACCCGCCGCAGGACCGGATGGCCCGCCGGGCGCGACGAGGCGATCGCCACGGAGCGCGGGCCGTCCGTGTCGCGTCCGACCGGTTCCAGCAACAGGACGCCGGGCCCGTAGCTCGCGCCGGCTACCGCAAGGCGCGCGACACTGCGGGCTCCTTCCATGTCCGAGCCCGCAAACGATACGACCCGGACATCACCGCCCGGCAGCTGCACGAAGACCACGGTGATGTCAGCGCCCACGGCCTCGAGCATCGCGGTGGCCAGCTCGCGGGCGAGCAGATCGGGCAGCACCGCGGCGTCGACGAGCCGCTTGACCAGGGCATCGTCGGCGTCGGCCGGCGAGCCGACGTACTCGCCGGTGCCCACTGACGGCGGGACGTTCATCGCAGCCCGGACTTCCTCGAGATCGCGCGTCGCGCCGAGCGCCTGGAACACCTGCGCGGCGTAGCTGTAGTGGCGATCCGACGTGGACTTGGCGCCGGCGCTGGCAGCCAGGCGGGCGAGCGCCAGCTGGCTGACCGCCGACTGATAGCGTTCGCCGACCAGCTCGAAGACACTCGAGCTCTGGGCGATGTCGTGGTACGCCTCGGTGGCGCGGGCCTGCTTGGCACGGAGGCTCCCGCGCAGGCGGAGGAACTCGCCCCACGCGCCAGGCGTGGTCCGCGGATCCAACCGGCTCTCGACCTGCAGAAGACGATGCTCGGCCTCGTCGACCCGCTCGGCGGACAGCAGCGCCTCGGCGGCGATCAGCTCCGCTTCGATCGTCTCGGCCGGCGGCGCCGCCGGCGAGCGGGCGATCTCATCGGCGATGCCGAGCGCGTCGTCAGGACGGCCGCGGCGCGTCGCAAGCCGGGCGGAAATCACCCGCAGCGACCACTCGTACCACCGGCTCGTGTTGCGCCCGTACGCGCCGAACGCATCGGCGGCGCGCCGCAGGTACTCCGCCGCATGCTCGTAGTCGCCGCGCATCAGCGACATCTGCGCGAGCGTGTCGTACACCGCGCCGGTGGTCTCGTGGAACTGCACCGCGGTCCGGACGTCGAGCGCGCGATGCAGGACCGCGTCGGCGCGCTCGAGATGGCCGAGGCGAACGCAAATCTGGCCGAGCGTGGCGAGCGATCGCGAGAGGCCCGGGCCCTGGCCGATGCCCTCGTGCACGGCGACGGCCCGCTCGGCGAGGGCCAGCGCCTGATCGTACCGGTGACGGATCAGCGCCACATTCGCCTGGTTCCCGTAGACCATGGCGAGCACGTCGTCGGCCTGAATGGCGGTGGCGAGGCTCTCGGCCTGGCGCAGGGCCGAGGCCGCTTCGTCGTAGCGGCCGGCCTGCGCCAGCATGGTCGCCGACAGCGAGTGGACCTGGGCGAGGTACCGTCGATCGCCGGCAGCGTGCAATGCGGCGGCTGCTTCCGCGATATGCTCGCGGACGATCGAGAGATCGCCGACCTTGCGGTAGCACTGCCCGAGGCAGAAGTGGGCGAGTCCGATCGCGCGCGAGTCGTGCGCGGTCTCGGCCTGTTTCAGGGCGCGGCTGTGAAGCGCAATCGCGCGGGACTGCTCGCCGCGCGCGAACGCGACGCGGCCATGCGCGCGCCAAAGATTTGAGAGAATGACTGGCGGAACCGGTTCGCGGATGGTGTCGGGCGAGCGCCCGACGGCGGTGGCCGCTTGCGTGAGATCACCGAGCAGCAGGTAGGCTTCGGCAAGGACGGCGCGGATGGCGAGTTCGTCGGTTCGGGTGAGCGATGCGGTGTTGCGGAGCACGGGTGCCAGCTGGTCAACCGCTGTGGTGGCTTGGCCGCGGTCGATGGCCACCGCAGCCCGGGCCAGCACAGGTTGCAGCTGAACACTAAGCACCGGTTGAGTATACCAAGTATCCACTCTTCATAAAATTGGCGCGCCACCAATGACCTTGAATGCGGGAGGCCGGAGCGAGACGGGACCCCGGACCATGAACCAGGACTGGCTCGAGTGGGACCTCGATCTGGGCCTTTTCGTCGTCGCGGACGGGATGGGCGGCCACAATGCCGGGGAAGTCGCATCCCGGATGGCCACCGAGTCGATTCGCCAGTTCGTCCGCGAAACCCGGGACGGGCAGGAGCAGACCTGGCCATTCCCGTACGAGGCCGGGTCCTCGATCGATGTCAACCGCCTGCTCACCGCGGTCAGGCTCGCGAACCGCAGGGTCTACGACGGCGGATGCAACAACGTGGCGATGGAGGGAATGGGCACGACGGTGGTGGCCATCCTCGCTCGTGGCGACCAGGCCGTCCTGGTGGGGGTAGGGGACAGCCGCATTTACCGGTTCCGGAATGGCGAGCTCGAGCAGTTGACGAGCGACGACACCTGGCTGTCGGCCGTCGTCGGCGTAGCCGATGATGACCGCGCGATGTCGAACCATCCGCTCAAGCACGTCCTGACGAGCGTCGTCGGCACGCGCGAAGACCTGCACCCTGAAGCCCGCGAAGAGCAGCTCGAGGCTGGAGATCTCTTCGTGCTGTGCACGGACGGTATCCATGGCCGCCTCGATGCCGCGGCGATTGCCGAGGTCGTTCGGCGCGGCGGGACAGCGGATCAGATTGCGAGCGCGCTGGTCGAAGAGGCGCTGTCGAGGCGGACCAGCGACAATGCGACCGCGCTCGTGATCGCCGTCAGCTGAGGCCCGGACCCGGCACCGCGCGTCCTTCGTATAATCAGGTACGAAGTTCGTGCGGCACTCCTTTCTGATTCTTGCGGCTGCGGTGGCGTTGGCTGGTTCTCAGGCGTGTTCGACGCCGGGAGCTGACGCGCCCGCGCCGGCTCCTCCAGTTGCGGCGCCTCCTGCTGTCGCCCCGGCGCCGACGCCGGTACCCGCCGCGGTCCAGGATGACCGGCCAGAAGTGGTGTTCCTCGGGGACAGCCTGACCGCCGGGCTCGGGTTGCGCGAGGACTTGAGCTTTCCGGCGCTGATCCAGCAGCGGCTCGACGAGCGAGGGCTGAAGTTCGCCGTCGTCAACGCCGGCGTGTCGGGTGATACATCAGCCGGCGGACTGCGCCGGTTCGAGTGGTCGATGCAGGGACATGCCCGCGTGCTCGTCATCGCCCTTGGCGGAAACGATGGATTGCGCGGCCTGCCGCCCGACGATCTGAAGAAGAACCTGGCGGCGATCATCGAGCGCGCGCAGGGTAGCGGCGTAGCAGTCATTCTCGCCGGCATGGAGGCGCCGCCCAATAACGGTCCGGACTACACGGCGAAGTTCCGCCAGGTGTATCCCGATCTCGCGCGCACCTACCATGTGCCGCTGATTCCATTTCTGCTCGAGGGTGTTGCCGGAGATCCCTCGCTCAACCAGGCGGACGGCATCCACCCCAATCCCGAGGGAGCGCGGCGAGTCGCTGACACGGTCTGGAAGGCGCTGGAACCGATCCTCTCGGCCGCCGGGACTTCATGATCGCGCTTCGAGGCGTCAGCAAGACCGTGCAGAGCGGCGACGCGCCGCTCACCATCCTGCATCCGCTCACGATCGACGTGCCCGACGGGCAGTGCCTGGCAATCATCGGGCCGTCGGGCAGCGGCAAATCCACTCTGCTCGGCCTGATTGCCGGCCTCGACGCACCGACGTCAGGAGAGATTCACATCGACGGCGTGGACATCACGAAGCTCGACGAGGACGCGCTGGCGGGTCTGCGGGGCGAGAAGATCGGCTTCGTCTTCCAGTTCTTCCACCTCGTGCCGTCGCTGACGGCGCTCGAGAACATCCAGGTGCCGATGGAGATCGCCGGGCGCGCCGACGCCGCCGCGCGCGCCCAGGCGCTGCTCGACGAGGTCGGCCTCCACGATCGCGGGCATCACTACCCGTCGCAGCTTTCGGGCGGCGAGCAGCAGCGGGTCGCAATCGCGCGGGCGCTGGCCAACGACCCACCGCTGGTGCTGGCCGACGAGCCGACCGGCAACCTCGATAGCACGAACGGACGGCACATTCTCGATCTCCTGATGCACGTCCGGCACACGCGCCGGGTGACGCTGGTGATCGTCACGCACGACGCCAGCGTCGCGGCAGTCGCGGACGCACGGCTGATGCTCCGCGACGGGCGGGCCGTGACCGAAGATCACGTCGGGACGGTGGCGGGCCGATGACCTTCATCACCCGCATGATCGCCCGTGAGCTGCGGACGTCGTGGCGACGCCTGCTGTTCTTCTTCCTGTGCATCGCCGTCGGCGTCGGCGCGATTGTCGCGCTCCGCTCCGTCATCCAGAGCGTCAGGCAGACCTTCGCCGGCGAAGCGCGCGCCCTGATTACCGCCGATGCGATCGTGACGAGCAACCAACCTCTGAAGCCAGAGCTTGCCGCTGCCGTCGACGGCCGCCTGCGGGATGCCGGCGCGACCAGCATCCAATCGATCGAGATGGCGACGATGGTGCGGGCGGCGGATCGCAGTGACGGGCGGACGAGGATGGTGGAGCTGAAGGCCGTTGAGCCCGGCTTCCCGTTCTACGGGAGCATGGTCCTGGTCGGGGATGCGCCGTTCACGCCGGAATTGCTGGGCGACAACGGGGCGTTGATTCGACCGGAGCTCCAGGCACAGCTCGGCGTCAACGTCGGCGACGCGCTGCTGATCGGCCGGCAGCGTTTCGAGATTCGTGGGTTGATCGAGAGCGAGCCGGGCCGGCGGCTGGGCGCTTTCAGCTTCGGCCCGCGCGTGTTCGTGTCGTTCGCCGGGCTGCAGCAGGCAGGGCTGCTGGGTTTCGGGACCCGCGCCTCGTATCAGCGGCTGATCAAGGCGCCGGACGCGACGCTCGACAAGCTGGTCTCGTCGCTCCGCGGTGATTTCGCGAACCAGTTCGCGCGTGTCCGTTCCTACAAGACCACCGAGGACGACATCGGCGAGGACTTCGCCCGCGCCGAGGACTACCTGAGCCTGGTCGGACTCGTCATCGTCATCCTCGGCGGCATCGGCGTGTCGAGCGTGACGCGCGTGTTCGTACAACAGAAGATCAAGAGCATTGCGGTGCTGAAGTGCATCGGTGCCCGGTCGTCGCAGCTGCTCGCCGTCTACCTGGCGCAGGTCGTGCTGCTCGGCATCGCCGGCAGTGGCCTGGGCATCGCGCTGGCTGCGGCCGCAGTCGCCGCGGTTCCGATCCTCCTGCCTGCGGGAGTGAACGGGCTCGACGTGCACTACGTCGTCACGCCTGGTGCGGCGCTCCAGGGCCTGGCGATCGGCGTCACGATTTCCGTGCTGTTCGCGATCGTCCCGCTGCTCGAAATCCGCCACGTCAAGCCGTCGCGGCTGCTGCGCGATCAATCCGACCTGGGCACGCTGGATTGGGCGCAGCGGGTCGCGATTGCCGCGGTCATGATCTGCCTCGTCCTCCTCACGGTCTGGCAGGCGGGATCCTGGCGGGTCGGACTGGTCGTTACGATCGGGCTGGCGGTGACGACAGTTGCGCTTCACCTTGCGGGATCGCTGCTGGTTCGGCTGATCAAGCCGTTGTCGCGATCGCGCTGGTTCGCGCTGCGTCACGCGGTGCTGCAGTTGAGCCGTCCCGGCAGCCAGGTGCGCATCGTGCTGCTCGCCGTCGGCCTGGGCAGCTTCTTCATTCTCGGGGTCCGATCGCTCCAGCAGAACCTCATCTCCGAGTTCGCCGTGGACACGTCACCCGACGCGCCCGACATGTTCCTGCTGGACGTGCAGGCCGACCAGGTCGAGGCCGTCCGGCAGACGGTAATCGCGAGGCAGGATCCAGGAACCGCGCCGCCGCGGCTCCTCCCGGTCCTGCGCGCGCGGGTGATCGGGGTCGAGGGACGCGAGATCCAGCTGGAGAACTACGAGGACGTTCGCGGGCGAGGCTCGCTCGCGCGCGAATACACGGTCACCTACAGGCCGGAACTGGAGCGGAACGAGCGCGTCATAGCGGGGAAGTTCTGGAATGACCAGAACCCCAAATCGGGAACCCCGAACCCCGAACCTCGAACCCAGAACGCCGAAGCCGGCGGCGCCGAGGTGTCGATCGAGGAGAGCATTCACACCCGCTTCAGGATCAACGTCGGCGACACGATGCG
Organism: Vicinamibacterales bacterium; assembly: GCA_035495795.1. Classification (GTDB taxonomy): domain Bacteria; phylum Acidobacteriota; class Vicinamibacteria; order Vicinamibacterales; family UBA2999; genus VFZN01. Next base: position 75,401 of record DATJFF010000163.1, on the reverse strand, counting down.
CTTCGACGTGCTCGGCCGCTCCATCGATGCGCGAGTGACCAGCGTCCGCCACGTGGAGTGGTCCGACAGTCGCGCCGGCGGGTTCATGTTCGTGTTCCGGCCCGGCGTACTGGACCAGGCGCCGCATGGATCGATCGCCTTCTTCCGCGGCCCCGCTGAGGCCACGACCCGCGGGCTGCTTCAGGCCGAGCTCGTCGGCGTCGCACCGAACGTCTCGGTCATCGACGGCCGGGAGATCCTGCAGGCGATCAAGAAGGTGGTGGACAACGTCACGCTCGCGGTGACCGTCGTCGGTTCGCTCGTCGTGCTGAGCGGCCTGCTGATCCTCATCGGTGCGGTCGCCATGACCAAGTTCCGGCGCATCTACGAAGCGGCCATCTTCAAGACGCTCGGCGCGACCCGGCGGCTCATCACCACGGTGCTGCTGCTTGAATACGGCCTGCTGGGCACGCTGGCGGGCGCGATTGGCGCCGCCGGCGCGGCCGGGCTCACCTGGGGGATCAGCCGGTTTGCGTTGAACATCCCGTTCCGGTGGCTGCCGCTGGTCACGATCGGCGGCGTAGCGGCCACTGCGCTGCTCGTGGCCGCCGTCGGCATCGGCGCCAGCTGGGACGTCCTCCAGCGCAAACCGCTCTCGACGCTCCGTGCCGAGTAGAGAACACCTTCCGCTCCTGTGCACCCGTCGCACCTTCGCACCGGCACCTGCCGCACCCGTCGCACCTCCCGCAGCGGCACCTGTCGCACCTCCCCCTACCCCTGCGTGGTAAACTTAACTGTTGGTGCCCCTCCCCGGGGGCCGCACAGGGAGTAGCTAGTCGATGAACGTTTCGGTCTATAAGGAGTCGCTGCAGCGCAAGCGGGCGGAGTTGACCCAGGCGGCCGGCCTCAAACCCCTCCAGCAGCAGATGGAGCACAACACCGGGCGGCAGGGCGACATGGCCGACCAGGCCGCTGGCAACAACGAAGTGCACATCCATCTGCGACTGAAGCAGACCGACGCAAAGATCCTCCAGGCCATCGACGAGGCACTGGTCCGCATCGAGAAGGGCACCTACGGCATCTGCCGCGACTGTGGCGAGCCGATCGCCGAGGCCCGGCTGAACGCCATCCCGTGGACGCGGGTGTGCATCACCTGCAAGGAGAAGCAGAAGGCGTGACCAACGTCAGCGGCGAGCTCCAGCACCTGCTCCGCGATTTCTACCTGGCGCGTCTGGCGCTGCTGATCCGTCACGAAGAGGTGGCGCGTCACGTGAGCGCCTACGACGCTAACAACGCCTACCAGTACGTCATCAGTCGCGAAGAGACCCACGTCTACTGGGTGCAGCATGCGCTGCTCGACGTCGGCGGTTCGATTCCGGCGGATCCGGCCCGGCCGGCGGTGACAGTGCCCGGCGGCGCGGCCGGCTGGCAGACCCTGGCAGCCGAGGACGCTCGCGCCAACCAGCAGTTCGTCGACACCTGGAAGGCGAAGGTCGAAACGGTGACGCACGCGCGCCACCAGCGGATGCTGAACGTCGTGCTCGGCGAGATGCTCGAGCACAAGCGCATCTTCGACCAGGCGGCGGCCGGGCGGGACGACCTCATCGGTACCCACCTCTCGATCAACACGCGGGTCGGCGTCGTCGCGCCCACGCGCTGGATGGAATAGCATCCACGGGCGTGTCCCGCACGCCTGTCGCCATCTCGCTCGGCAGCAATATCGGCGATCGCGCCGCCCACCTCACCTTTGCGATCGGCGAGCTCTCCCGCCTCCTCGAGAACATCCGCGTCTCTCGCGTCATTGAAACGGCGCCTGAGGGCGTCCCTGATGAGCAGGGGCCGTTTCTCAACGCGGCCGCGATCGGCACGACCGAGCTCGGGCCGAGGGAGTTGCTCGCCTCGCTTCACGCCATCGAGCGGCTGGACGGCCGCGAGCGGCCCTACAGGTACGCACCGCGAACCTTGGATTTGGACCTGATCCTCTACGGAACCCAGGTGCTGAAGGTGGAAGGGCTGGAGGTGCCGCACCCGAGATTTCGCGAGCGGCGCTTCGTGCTCGCGCCGCTCGCGGAGATTGCCCCTGACTGGCAGGACCCGGTGACCGGATCCACCATCAGTGCGCTGCTTCGGTCGCTGCCGGGCGCCCCCGCCTGAAGAGCCCGCGCACGCCTTCCTCGAACAGCGTATACATCGCCGGCACGAAGACCAGCGTGATCATCGTCGAGGTGATCAGGCCGCCGATGACAACGCGGGCCAGCGGCGCCTGCAGTTCCGCGCCCTCGCCGATGCCGAGCGCCATCGGCACCAGGCCGAGCGCGGTGCAGATCGAGGTCATCAGGATCGGACGCAGGCGATGGCGGCCCGCGGTCTCGATCGCATCGCGAAGCGTCATCTTGTCGCGCTCGCGCAGCGTGTTGGTGTAATCCACGAGCAGGATCGCGTTGCTGACGACGATGCCCGCCAGCATGATCACGCCGATGTAGGCCTGCATGCTGAAGGCGGTCTTGGTCAACAGCAGCATGCCGACCACGCCGATTGCCGCCAGCGGGATCGAGAAGATGATGATGAACGGATCGCGCAGCGACTCGTACTGCGAGGCCATCACGGTGTAGACGAGGATAATCGCGAGGATCAGCACGAGCTGCAGCTCGCGGAACGACTTGGCCTGCTCTTCGACCTCGCTGCCGAAGCCGACCGCGAAGTCCTTGGGCACGTTGATCTCGCCGAGCCGCGATTCGACCGCCGCGACGGCCTGGCTGAGCGTGACTTCGTTCTCGGCGCTGACCCGCTGGATCCGCTCCTGGTTCTTGCGCTCGATCGACACCGGGCCGGTGTCGCGATCGATGACCATGACGTTCTTGGCCGGGAGCACCTGGCCGCCGGGAGCGCTGATCAGCACGTCGCCGACCGACGACACTTCGCCGCGGTCCTCTTCGCGCAGCCGCACCACGATCGGGTACTCGTTACCGGCTTCGCGGAACATCGCTGCCTGGGTGCCGGCGACGTTGGTGCGAATTGTCTCGGCGACGCCGGTGACGGTCATGCCCAGCAGGGCCGCCTTGTCGCGATCGACGCGCACCGCAAGCTCGGGCCTTCCTTCCTCTCGCTGCATCCGCGAATCGGCAACCCCCGGCGTCGAGTCCATCAGCGTCTTGACGTCCTCGGCGAGGCGCCGCGACGTGTCGAGGTCGTGCCCCATGATCTCAACCGCGACGCGGCCGCCGTTCGGGTTGCCCATGCCGCGCATCATGTTCTGGCCGCCCGAGGCTCGTGCCCGGACGATGACGCCGGGAATGCCGGACAGCTGCCGCCGCAACTCCATTGAGATCTGCTCGTTGGAGCGCTGGCGTTCGGATCGCGGCACCAGGCGGACCTGGATGCTGCCGCGGTGTGTCGACTGGTTGCCGAAGCCACCGCCGCCTCCGCCGCCACCCGCCTGGGTGATCAGCATCGTGGCTTCGGGCACTTGCTCGCGAATCCGGTTCTCGAGCTGGATCAGCGCCGCCTCCGTGTTCTCGATGCGGGTGCCGACCGCCAGCTCGGTGTCGACCGTGACCTCGCCTTCGTCGGTCGTCGGCTGGAACTCGAAGCCGATCCGCGGCAGCAGGTAGATGGCGACCGCGAACAGGCCGAATCCAATCGCGAAGACCGTCGGCCGGTGGCGGAGCGCGATGTGCAGCGAGCGGGCGTAGAACGCGTCGAGGCCATCGAGCCCGCGATCGACGAGCCGGCTCAGCCCGCTGCGCTGGCTCGCGTGCTTGGGCGGGTCGAGCAGCCGCGAGCACAGCACCGGGACGATCGTCACGGCCACGAGCAGCGACATCGCCAGCGAGAACGATACGACCGCCGCCAGCTGCCCGAACATGATGCTCGACACGCCGGTGAGGAACAGCATCGGCACGAAGACCGCGATATGGGTGAGGGTCGAGGCGAGAATCGCCGACCAGACCTCCTCAGACCCGTCGATCGCCGCGGTGATGCGGTCCTTGCCCATCTCGAGGTGACGGTAGGTGTTCTCGAGCACCACGATCGCGGCGTCCACGATCATGCCTATGCCCAGCGCCAACCCTCCGAAGGTCAGCGTGTTCAGCGTGTAGCCGCCGAAGTAGAGCAGGGCGAACGTGCCGATCACCGAGATCGGGATCGAAGTGCAGATGATCAGCGTCGACTTCAGGTCGCGCAGGAACAGGAAGATGATGGCGATGACCAGGGCGCTGCCGATCATCGCGTGCTCCTGGACGCTGTGAATCGCCCGCTGGATGAACACCGACTGGTCGTCGAGCAGCTGGAGCCGCATGCCCGAGACCTCACGGTTGATGCGTTCGATCTCCTTCCGCACGCCCTCGGCGACCTGGACGGTATTGGTGCCGGATTGCTTGGTGACGCGCATCCGGATACCGGGACGGCCGTTGATCCGTGTGACGTTGCGCCGATCCTCGGCGCCGTCCCTGACCTGGGCGATGTCCTTGAGGTAGACCGGAACGCCGGCGCGGGTGAGGACGACGGTGTTGCGAATCTCGTCGAGATTGGTGAACTGGCCGGGGCTGCGCAGCAGCAACGTCCGGCTCGCGTCGTTGATCTCGCCGAGCGGGATGTTCTGGTTCTCGGTGCGCATGATCTGGACCACGCGATCCGGCGACAGATTGAGCGCCGTGATCTTTTCGCGTGACAGATCGATGCGAATCTGGCGGCGCAGGCCGCCGTCGACGGTCACTGCCGCGACGCCGCCGACCCGCTCGAGGCGGGGCGACAGGTCGTTCTGGGCGAGCTCGCGCAGCGTGACCGGGTCGTAGTCGCCTTCGACGCCGATGCCCATGATCGGCATCGCGCTCGAATCGAACTTGAAGATCGTCGGCGGGTCGGCCTCTTCCGGCAGCCGGCCGCGGACGCGATCGATGCGGGTTCGGACGTCATCGGCCGCCTCGCTGAGATCGGTGCCCCAAGCGAACATGAGCCGCACGTTGGCGTTGCCCTCATTGGATGTGGACTCGACCCGATCGAGCCCGGCGACTGCGCTCACGGCCTGTTCGATGGGGCGCGTGACGAGTTCCTCCATCTCGAGCGGTCCAACCCCGGTGTAGTTGACGCGCACCGTGATGCTCGGGAACTGCGTGTCGGGCAGCAGATCGACCGGCAGCCGAGTCAGCGAGATCGCGCCAAGCAGCACGATCACGAAGCTGATCATGAACATCGTCACCGGCCGGTGAATCGCAAGACGAGGAATGCTCATATGGTGGGTGCCTCTGTCTTCGTGCGGTCTGCTACTGGCCGCGCGGCGGTGGAGCGCCCGAGGCGCCGCCGGCGCCGGGCTGCCGCCCCTGACCAGGGCCGCGACCCTGGCCGCGCCGGCCGCCGCCCTGGCCCTCGGCATTCTGTCCGGGGCCGACGATCGTGTCACCCGATCGCAGCGACGCTGCGCCGTCGGTGACCACACGATCTCCGGGTTTGACGCCCTCGAGAATTTCCATTCGTTCGGCGTCCTCGAGCCCGAGCTTCACCTCGACGAAGCGCGCCTTGTTCTCCCCCTCGGGAATCCACACGCCGCGCTTGCCTTCGAAGTCCACTACCGCCACTTTCGGCACGAGCGTCGTGTCCTTGTGCTCCTCGATCTCGAGCAGCACCCGGGCGTACATGCCCGGCTTGAGGCGGTTCTGGGTATTGACGATCTCGACCTCCATCGGCGCGGTGCGGGTGGCCGGATCGAGCACCGGCGCGACGCGGGCGATACGCCCCTTGAACGTCTCCCCGGGGAAAGCATCGACCTCGAAGGTGGCCGGATCGCCCTGGTTGACCAGGCGGAGATCCTTCTCCACCACGTTGGCGACCAGCCGCAGGCGCGAGATGTCGACTACCGACACGACTGGCGCGTTATTCGACACCCAGGCGCCCGCATCGGCGTTGCGCTTGGCGACGAACCCGTCGACAGGGGAAATGATGCGCGTGTTGCCCAGGTTGATCTGCAACTCGTCGAGCCGGGCGCTCGTCTGCGTCGACTGGGCCCGCGACAGATCGAGCTGAGCCTGGGCGGCGAGGAAGCGCGATTCCGCGTCGTCGAGCGCCTGCTTGGCGAGCAGCTGCCGGCCGAACAGGTTCTTGGACCGCTCGAAGTTGAGCTCGGCCACCTTGAGATCGGCGTCGCGCTGCCGGATGGTCGCCTTCGCGACCTCGAGCGACGCTTCGGCCTGCTTCACTTGCTCGACGATCTCGAAGTCTTCGATCTTCCCGAGGAGCTGGCCGCGCTTCACACGATCGCCGAGCTGGACGTTCACGGTGACGAGACGTCCCGGAGCGCGCGGCACCACGTCCACCGTCTGCTCGCCAATCAGGTTGCCGACGACGGTCATGTTCGCGGAGATCGTTCCTTTGGCCGCCTCGGTCATCTGGACGGTGATCGGCGGGCGGAAGCCGCCGCCCGGGCCGCCAGGCCGACCGCCGCCCGGGCGTGCCTGAGCGCCGCCAGGGCCGCCGCCCACGCCGGACTGGTCGCCGCCAGCGGCGGCTGCAGTCTGCTCCTTCGAGAACACGCCGAAGTAGATTGCCGCGCCGCCGGCCGCGGCGACGAGCAACCCGAGAATCACGAGTTTGCGCATATAGGAATCTCGATCCCCGCCCGGCCCCATCCTTACTGCGTGCCGCCGACGGCGTTGATCGCAACCGCCGTGGCCGTCGCGTTGGCCGCGCCGTTGGTGCCGCCGCTCGCCGGAGCCACCTGTGCCCGCTCGTAGTTCACGAGCGATTTGCGGTAGTCGGCGAGCGCGCGGAGCTCGGTGTTTTCCGCGTCACGCAGATCGCGCTGAGCCTGGACCACGAAGTAGTTGGTCGTGAGGCCGACTTCGAACCGGCTTTGCTCGGCGTCGAGCCGCTTCTGCGCGAGCTCGCGCGCGGCGCTGGCCGCCTCGACGCGGCGCAGGTTCGCCTGCACGGTGAACGCGGCGTTGGCCACTTCGGCGGCAATCGAAACCTCGAGCGCGCGAAGCCGGGTCTGGGTCTGCTGCCTCTGAACGCGGGCCCGCGCGTACTGCGCTTCCGCCTGGTTGCCGAACAGCGGATAGGTCATCGTCACCGCCGCGTTCCAGTTCGGAAAGTCACGATTGGTGAGCGCGGAGAGCGCGTCGGAATACCCGCCGGGGATCGTGCCGGTGACCGTCGCGTCGGCACCGCTGCCCGTGCGGATGGCGCGGACGCCGCCAATGCCCTGGGCGCCATAGGTCGCGTTGAAGTCCACGGCTGGCAGTGACTGGTTCTTGAAGTAGCGCATATTGACGTCGTTGGTCTCGAGCGTCTTGCGCGAGGTGATGACGTCGGTGCGCTCCGCGACGGCGCGACGGACCGCGGCCTCGACGTCGGTCGGCGGCGGCTCGAGCGACGGCACGTCGACGGGAACGATCTCCTGGCGCCAGAGCGGGTCCTCGGTCGACGTCACGAGATAGCGCTTGAGCGCGAGGTCGGCGGTGGACGCCGCGGCTTCAGCAGCGGCCAGCGTCTGGCGGCGCGTCGCGGCCTCGGCCTGGGCCTGCACGATATCGAGCGGAGCCAGCGTGCCGACCTCGACCCGCGCCTCGTTGTCGGCGACGAGCCGCTCGGCGAGCGACAGCGCTCGACGCGCGACGTCCACCGAGTTGCGCGCGAACACCAGGTCCCAGTACGCGTTCCTTACATTGGCGACCGTCTGCGCAACAGTTGCCTTCACCGACTCCTCGGAGATGTCGCGGTTGATCATCGACACCTGCAGCTGCTGGCGAGTGTTGTCGATCTTGAACCCGCGGAGGAGCGGCTGCGTGTAGTTGGCGGTCAGGAACGACGTGAAGCTGGGGTTGAAGTTGACGCGGATGTCGGTGGAGTTGGCGCGGGCGTTGTTCCACGCGACGGCGAACGAACCGCCGCCCCAGGTGAGGGGCTGGGCGACGCCGAAGTTATACGTCGTGGTGTCGGTGTTTACGCCGGTGGTGCCGCCGGCAAGGGTGGTCGTCGCCGGCACCGTCGCGCCGCGCTGTCCCAATGTCGAGGTCAGCGAGGGGCGATAGGTGTTCCGGAATCCCGCGACCTGCAAATCCACCGACTGCGGGTCGAGGCGCGACACCTGGATGTCCAGATTCTGTTCGAGCGCGAGGGCGACGCTCTCTTCCAGGCTCAGCGGCCGCGTGCCGCCGGGCGCCATGCGACCGATCGGCGACTGCGGATCCGGCTCGGACTGGGTATCGAGCGTTTTCAGCGCGTCCTGGTAACCGGCGAGCGCCTGCTTGACGACCGCGTCCGTCCGGGCGGCATCGTCGGCAGCCTGCTTGGACTGGGCGTAAACGGGGGCCGCCGCAAAAATCGCGGCGGCGGCGATGACACACACACTGTTCCTCATAATTCCTTCCGTACAGACCACGGCCTCACTCCTGCGGACCCGATGCGGGGGGCTTCTGACTAGTGCTGGGACGATTGCGGCGGTCACGAACCCACTGTTCGTGCAGCGCCTTCATTTTGACATCTTGATCGCTCGTCAGGATGCGGCGCATCCGAAAGAGCAGGAGCGTCCGCGACTTGCTCAACTCGCCGCGCGCTGCTTCCACGCGCTCGGAAACCTGGAGCATCGTCGCCTCGTCGGAGCGGGGATCGTTGATCACCTTCGACAGACGCGCCTCGAGCTTGTCGAGGGTTTCTTTCTGGCCTTTCAGCGTTGGCTGGAGCGTCTGGAAGATCTCCTCGAGACGCGTTACCTGCGCGGCGGTCAGGGCCAGTTCTTCCTTGAACTTGTCGTCCTGCCACCACTTGAAGCTCTGCGCTGACGCGGTCCCGGTACAAGCCGTGACCGAGAGAGACAAAACGAGACAGATGAACCACTTACCGCGCATACCTACCCGCCTTACGACGCTGCGCGGGACCGTGTTTACGGGGGAGTGCACGTCAGGGGCGGGACGCGGTGGCGAACCCTTCCAGCGTCCGGATCGCCTGCTCGACCAGGTTGTCCGGGGTCGAGGCCCCCGATGTAATCCCGACCGTGACCGGCCCGTCCGCGGGCAGCCACTCGGTTGTGGTCACTTCCAGCCTGGACTCGACATCCCGATGGCGCACTTCCGCGGGGGAGACGAGCCCGTCCGGAGACGCGACGTGATAGGTAGGGACGCGCGCGGCGCAGATGCGCGCAAGGTTGCAGGTGTTGCTGCTGTTGTAGCCGCCAATCACCACCATCAGGTCGAGCCTGTGCTCGTCGAGCAGCCGGATGACGGCATCCTGCCGATCCTGCGTCGCGGAGCAGATGGTGTCGAAGGCCCGAAACCGATCGGCGAGACCCTCGTCGCCGTATCGCGCCTTCATCGCCTCGCGGAACATCTCGCCAATCTCGACCGACTCCGAGCTGAGCATCGTTGTCTGGTTCGCGCAGCCGATCCGCTGGAGATGCTGGTCGGGATCGAACCCGGGCGATATCGCGTCGCCAAACGCGGTCAGAAAGGCATCGCGGGCGCCGCCGTTGACGATGTACGAGCAGACATATTCGGCCTGGGCCTTGTCGAGGACGACGAGATAATGGCCGCCGTTGTTGGCGACAGCCTGCGAGGCCGTTGCCTGCGTCTCCTCGTGCCAGTACTTGCCGTGGATGATCGAAGTGAGGCCCTCCTGCGCGTAGCGCTTGACGTTCTTCCAGACGTTCAGGACCGAGCCGCAGGTGGTGTCGACAAGCGTGCAGCCAGTCCGATCGAGGCGCGCGAGCTCGTCGATCGTCACGCCGAACGCGGGCAGGATCACCACGTCGTCAGCACCCAGCGGCTCGGCCGGCTGGCCCGGATCGCTCAGGAACCGAATGTCCTGCGCCCGGAGCTGATCGTTGACATGGGGATTGTGGATGATTTCGCCGGTCAGGTAGACGCGCTGGGTTGGGAAGCGCTTTCGGGCCTGGTAGGCGTAGTCGACGGCCCGGTCGACGCCGTAGCAGAAGCCGAACTCCCGCGCCAGGTGCACGGTGAGCCGGCCCGAGGTGAAGCGGTAATCCTGTTCCTTGATGCGGGCGACCAGTTCCGAGTGGTAACTGGCGGCGAGCACGCCCGCGACTTCGTGCTTGAGGTCGAGGCCCTTCCTGAAGATCAGCGCCGGCATCCGTGTCAGTCGGGATCGCTGAAGGTCAGGTCGTCGAACGCCCGCAGATCCGTCACGGCATGCCGCGCGACGGCGGCATCGATGGCGTCGAGAAGCACGTTATCCGGATCGAGCGACGTCTGGACGACGGCCGGGGCAATCGCCCGTCGCGGCGAGGCCACCGGCTGCGCGAACGGTCCGCGATCGGCGCGGCTCCAGTTGTTTCCGGGTATCACGTGCAGCAGTTGGCCGGTGAGCAGGCCGACGAGAAGGCCGGCGGCTGCCGCGGCGCTGATCCACCGGCGGCTGGTGCTGGCGCCGAGACGTGTGGTGGCCAGCGCACCGGGGAAGGGCAGGACCTTCGCACGGTGACCGGCCTGCTCGAGACGGGCCAGGATTCGCTGCCGCTGCGCCTCGAGTGCGCGGTCATCGAAATGGGCGTCGGCATCGGCTCGCGCCGCCGCTCGATAAGCGTCAAGGATGTCGCGACGCCTTGCTCCTGAATCGTCGTGTGAGGTCATCCCGCCTCCCCCAGCACTCCCCTCAACTTCCGCAACGCCCTGAACAGGTGCACCCGCACCGTGGCCGGACTCATTCCCGTCGCCGCCGCGATTTCGCCAGGCGTGCGCTCGTCCACCTGACTGAGCGTGAACACCAGACGCTGGCGATCTGGAAGCGCCGCGACCTCACGGGAGACGCGAGCCCACCGTTCCTGCGCCAGCAACCGTCGCTCACTCGACGGCTCACCGGTCGCCACCTGGTGCACTGAGCGCTGGTCCTGCTCGTCGGTAACTGGTGTCACCAGCCGATCGTGCCGCGTCCTGGCCTTCAACCGGTCGAGTGAGGCGTTCACAAGAATGCGCGTAAACCACACGTCGAACGACAGGTCGTCCCGATATTGCTCGATGTGCAGGAAGACCTTGATGAATGCGTCCTGCACCGCTTCGTCGGCGTCCGCCGGGTTGCGCAGATAGTGAAAGGCCACCCGCAGGGCCCGCCGCTGGAGCAACGCCACGAGCGCCCCGAAGCGCTCGCGGGCCTCGTCTCGCTCTCCGCTGGCCACCAGGCGCTTTATCTCCGCCGCAAGCAGCGACGCCGGTGACGAGGTAACGTCACCAGGCTTCGCCTGCGGCGAAACGTCTGCGCCGGCTGTGTTGCGTCCTGCCATGGTTTACGGAGGTCTGCCCGGACCTGTTTACGCAAATTGTAGCAGTTGCACCACGAATGGCTCTAAGTTATTGACTTGCCGCGGGACCCATCAGTACGATCGATAGTTCATATGCCGCCCGCGACTGATGGCGGCACGGGAGTCGCTTACACATGAGTACGGTACAGGCCGATCCGGGACTGGACGCGCTTGGGATTCGGGCCGGCAAGCCCGTCCACGCGAACCTTCCGGCAGCAGTTCTCTACGAGCACGCCATCCGGCGTGGTGAAGGGGTGGTCGCCGCCGACGGTCCCCTCGTCTGCCGCACCGGCGCCCACACCGGCCGGTCGCCGAACGACAAGTTCGTCGTCGACGAGCCGTCCAGCACCGGAAACATCTGGTGGGGCAAGGTCAACAAGCCGCTCCAGGCCGCGCAATACGACGCGCTCCGCGCCGACCTGGTCGCGCACCTCGGGCAGCAGGAACTCTTCGTCCAGGACCTCTACGCCGGCGCCGACCCCGCATATCGCCTCTCGGTGCGTTTCGTCCAGGAAATGGCCTGGCACAATCTGTTCGTCCGAAACCTGTTCATCGTCCCGCCGGCGGCGGAGTTGGCCGGCTTCCAGCCGCAGTTCACCGTCCTCTGCGCACCCTCGTTCAAGGCCGATCCGGCGCGTCATGGGACCCGCTCCGAGGTCGTCATCGCGCTCAACCTGGCGAAGCGAGAAATCCTCATCGCCGGCACGAGCTACGCCGGCGAGAACAAGAAGTCGATCTTCAGCGTGCTCAACTACGTCCTGCCGCTCCAGGGCGTGCTCTCGATGCACTGCTCGGCCAACATCGGGCCGAACGGCGACACCGCGCTCTTCTTCGGGCTGTCGGGCACCGGCAAGACCACGCTCTCGAGCGATCCGGAGCGCCGCCTGATTGGCGACGATGAGCATGGCTGGAGCGACCGCGGCGTCTTCAATTTCGAGGGCGGCTGCTACGCGAAGATGATCAAGCTCTCCGCGGAGGCCGAGCCGCAGATCTACGGCACGACCCGCCGCTTCGGGACGGTGCTCGAGAACGTCGTCGTCGATCCGGTGACCCGCGCGCTCAACTTCGATGACGCGTCGCTGACCGAGAACACGCGCGGCGCGTATTCGATTGAGTTGATCGACAACGCGGTGCTCGAGGGCATCGGCGGCCATCCGGAAAACATCGTGATGCTGACCGCCGACGCCTACGGCGTCCTGCCGCCGATCGCGCGGCTCTCGCCTGAAAGCGCGATGTACCACTATCTGTCGGGATACACGGCGAAGGTTGCGGGCACGGAGAAGGGCGTCACCGAGCCGACCGCGACTTTCAGCACCTGCTTTGGTGCGCCGTTCCTGCCGCTCAATCCGAACGTGTACGCCAGGCAGTTGGGCGAGCGTATCGAGAAGCACCAGTCGCGTGTCTGGCTGGTAAACACCGGATGGACCGGCGGTCCGTACGGGGTGGGGCACCGGATGAAGATTGCCTACACCCGGGCGATGATTCGCGCCGCGCTGTCGGGCGGGCTCGATCACGTCGGCTACCAGCGCCATCCCGTGTTCAACGTCGATATGCCGACCAGCTGCGTCGGCGTGCCGGCCAACGTCCTCGACCCGCGCGGCACGTGGGCCGACCGCGCCGCCTACGATCAGCAGGCGGCGAAGCTGGCGCGCATGTTCGCCGAGAACTTCAAGGCGTTCGAGAACGACGTTCCGGCGTCGGTCAAGGACGCGGGACCGAAGGTCTAACGAAAAGGCAGAAGGCAAAAGGCACAAGGCAGAAGGCACAAGGCGAAAGCAGGCCATGTAGAATGCGGAAGAGTTACGCTCTTCCGCATTCATCACATGTCCGGCTTCGAACCCGTCATCGGTCTCGAGATTCACGCGCAGCTCCTGACCCGCACCAAGATCTTCTGCGGTTGTCCGACCGACTTCGGCGCGCCACCGAACACCCACGTCTGCCCGGTCTGTATCGGGTTGCCCGGCGCGCTCCCGGTCCTGAACGGACGCGCCGTGGACTTCGCGGTCACCGCGGCGCTCGCGCTCGGCTGCGACGTGCAGGAACGCTCGGTCTTCGCCCGGAAGAACTACTTCTATCCAGACCTCCCGAAGGGCTACCAGATTTCGCAGTACGAGTGGCCCCTCGCCAGGGGCGGCGGTCTCGAGATCGACGTGGACGGACAGCGCAAGTTCATCCACCTGACCCGCATTCACATGGAAGAGGACGCGGGCAAGTCGCTGCATGAAGGGTTCGCCGACTCGGATCGGAAGACGTATCTCGATTTCAACCGCAGCGGGGTGCCGCTGATCGAGATTGTCTCGGAGCCCGACATGCGGTCTGCGGAAGAAGCAGCTCTCTTCTTCGAGCGGTTGCGGCAGCTGCTGGTCTGGCTCGGCGTCAACGACGGCAACATGGACGAGGGGAGCCTGCGCTGCGACGCGAACGTGTCGGTGCGCCCAATTGGGTCCACCACCCTCGGCACCAAGGCGGAAGTCAAGAACGTCAACTCGTTCCGCTACCTACAGAAGGCCATCGAGTACGAAATCGGCCGCCAGATCGACGTCGTCGAGCACGGCGGCCGCGTCGTCCAGGAAACGCGCCTGTTCGACGCGGCGCAGGGGAAGACGTATTCGATGCGCAGCAAGGAGGAAGCGCACGACTACCGGTACTTCCCGGAGCCGGACCTTCCGCCGCTGGTCGTGGAACCGGCTCGCCGCGACGCGCTTCGCGAGGCGCTGCCGGAGTTGCCTGAAGCAAGGCGCCATCGCCTCGAGCGCGAGTACGCGTTGCCGGCCTACGATGCGGCGCTGCTCACCGAATCGCGGGGCCTGTCGGATTACTTCGAGGCAGCCGCCGCGGCAGCCGCGCAGCCCAAGGCGGCCAGCAACTGGGTGATGGGCGAGGTCCTGCGGACGATGAAGGAGCAGGACGTGCGGATCGAAGCGTTTCCCGTGTCGCCCGGCGCGCTCGGCGGGCTCATCCGCATCGTCGATGCCGGCATCATCAGTTCGACCGTCGCCAAGGACGTCTTCGCGACGATGCTGGCAACAGGCCGCTCGGCTGCCGAGATCGTCGAGGCGGAGGGCCTCGCGCAGGTCTCGGACACGAGTGCGCTGGAGCCGCACGTTCGCGCCGTCGTCGACGGCCACCCGGACGTGATCGCGGAGATCCAGGCAGGGAAGGACCGCAAGTTCCAGTTCCTCGTGGGCCAGGTCATGAAGGCCTCGCGCGGGAAAGCTGATCCCAAAGTGGTCACGGCACTCCTCAAGAAGGCGATCGGTCAGCCGTGATCGAAACACAGAACCTCAGCAAGGCGTACGGCGGGGGGTTCTACGCGCTTCGCAACCTGACGCTGACCATCGACAAAGGCGAGTTCGTCTTCCTCACCGGCGCGAGCGGCGCCGGCAAGACGACGCTCTTCAGGCTGCTGCTGCGCCAGGAGCGCCCGACCGAAGGGGACGTGGTCGTGGCCGGACGCAACCTCGCCCGCCTCGCTCCGGCTGAAGTCCAGGCCTACAGGCGCACGGTGGGGTTCGTGTTCCTGGACTTCAAGCTGATTCCCACCAAGACCGTGTTCGACAACGTGTCGTTCGCGCTGCGCGTCCTCGGCATCCCGATCGATCAGCAGCGCCGCCGCACGTATCAGGTGATGAAGTGGGTGGGGCTGCAGCATCGCCTGCAAGCCTTCCCGCCCGAGCTCTCGGGCGGCGAGCAGCAGCGAATCGCGATCGCCCGCGCGCTGGTCAACGACCCGCAACTCATCCTCGCCGACGAGCCGACCGGCAATCTCGATCCCGACCTGTCGATCGAGATCATGAAGCTGTTCCGCGACATCAACCTGCGCGGGACCACCGTGCTCGTCGCGACGCACAACCCCGAGCTGATCCGCTTCATCGGCAAGCGGAGCATCCATCTCGAGCACGGCCGGCTCGACACCGGAGAGAAGCACGCGTGAAGGGCCTCCTCGCCTTCGCATTCGAGGAGGCTCGCGCCAGCCTGATTCGCGGCGGGCGCGGCGCGATCATGTCGGTGGGGACGATTGCCATCGCCTTCCTGGCCCTCGGCGGGTTCCTCCTCGTCACCACCAACCTGCAGCAATTCGTCCGCCAATGGATGGAGTCGGCCGAATTCTCCGTGTTCCTGCGCGACGACATCCAGGAGGTGGAACGCGAGGCGGTGCGGACACGGCTGTCCGGCGACGCCGGTGTGCAGAGCGTGGACTACCTCTCGAAGGAAGCAGCGCTCGAGAGATTCAGAACCGACTTCCCCGAGCTGGCAGACGTCAGCACGACCGTCGGCACCAATCCATTCCCGGCGTCGTTCGAGGTGCGGCTGCAAGCGGGACCGCGCGTGGCCGACACCGCTGCGGCCCTCTCCGAGGCCGTGACGCCCCTCGACGGGGTTGCCGACGTGCAGTTCGATCGGCGCTGGCTCGAGCGGGTGTTGTCGCTCATCGCCGGAATCCGCGCCGCCGGTTTTGCGGTCACTGTGGTGCTCCTGCTCGGCGCCGCTTTCACCGTGACGGCCGTGGTTCGCCTTTCGCTGCACGCCAGGCGCGACGAGCTCGACATCATGCAGCTCGTCGGTGCCCCGCTCGGCTTCATTCGCGGGCCATTCATCATCGAAGGGCTGCTGCTCGGCGGCATCGGGGCGATTGTCGCGCTGGTTGCGCTCCGGATCGGCTTCTGGCTCTTTCAGGGGTGGTTAGGCGGCGCGGCGGTGGGGGTGCTGTCAGGGGGAACAGTCGACTTCCTCGGGGTATCCCAGGTTCTGCTGCTGACACTCGCGGGGCTGGCGGTAGGCGCTCTCGCCGGTGTCATCGCCTCGCGTGCAGCCCGTTGACAAGAGCTTAACAAACTCTTTACACTGGTCGGGTCGGACATGCCGAGGGTACGGAACCGCGTCCCGAACTTCCTCACCGACCGTCGCGCGGCGATCACTGCATCTACGCCGCTCATTTCGCCCGCCCTCATCGAGTTCTACCGCGAAGAATTTCTCAAACATCACCAGTGCCTGCAGGAACAGCGTGAGTACTTTTCCGAGCAGGCCATCTGCGGGGTCGAACGGGCGCTCCAGCGCGTCATGGCCGACCTCGAACAACTCTCGGTCAAGGCCGACGCCGATCAAGTGATGGCCCGGCTCCTCCGCGAGTTCGACGTCGTCACCGGGCTTTCTGCCTGGTCCGACCCCCTCAAAGTCCACTGACCCCAGCCCTTACAACTGATTTGCACGACGTGATTCGCGCCGCCCTGGATGGCGTGTCGGCGAGCCGTGTCGTCGCGCGCGCGTGGCAACTGCCCGCGGCACGGGAGAGGCTCGTGCAGGGACCCCTGCACATGGTCGCCGCAGGCAAAGCCGCACCGGCAATGGCCACGGCACTGATGGCGTTACCCGCGCTGAGAGTGAAGACGGCGCTGGCTATAGGTTCCCACCCCGTGGCGGGCATGCCGGCGACACTCGACTTCATCGCCGGCAGTCATCCGTTTCCCGACGCGCGCAGCCGTGAGGCGGCGCGCGAAGCGTTGCGGCGGGCCCGGGCCGTCGGTCCGGACGAGCACCTCGTGATGCTGGTCTCCGGCGGGGCATCGGCGCTGATGGCCGAAGCCGCCGAGGGGCTCGGGTTCGAGGACAAACAGGCCGCGACGCGGGCCTTCATGCTGGCTGGCGCCGACATCCATCAGTTGAACGCGCTCCGCAAGCATCTGTCGCTGGTCAAAGGCGGCTGGCTCGCGGCAGCCTGTCCAGGCCTGACGACGACGCTGGCGCTCTCGGACGTCGTGGGCGATGACCTCGGCGTCATCGGATCCGGGCCCGGCTGGCCTGACGCGTCGACATGGCAGGACGTCGCGGATGCGCTCGCGGCACGCGATGTCGCAGCCCGGCTCCCGTCCGCTCTCCGCGCGCGGATCGACGATGGGCTCGCCGGCCGCATCCCCGATACGCCGAAGCCCGGCGATCAGCGGCTGGCGCGAGCCGCTGGATTCGTGGTCGGCCGCGCAGCCGATGCGGTGTCAGCCGCGGCCGCGGCGGCGCACGCCAAGGGCTACCACGTGGCGATGCTCTCCGAGCGCATTACCGGGGAAGCGCGTGATGCCGCGCCAGCCTGGCTCGCGGCAGCCATCGCCGACGCCCGCCGGCACCGCGGGCCGGTCTGCGTGCTTTCGTCTGGCGAGACCACCGTCACCGTGCGTGCCGACGGAGTCGGCGGACGAAATCTCGAGTTCGCGTTGGCGCTCGTCGAACCGATGCGCGCTGTGCCCGATGCGGTCGCAGCAAGTATTGGCACCGATGGGATCGACGGGCTCACCGATGTCGCCGGGGCGTGGGTCGATGCGCAATCGCTGGCCCGCGCCGCGGCGCGCGGCCTGCCGTCACCGGCCGACGTGCTGGCGCGCAACGACTCCTTCCATTTCTTCAGTCCGCTCGGCGATACCGTGCGGACGGGCCGCACCGACACCAACGTCGGCGACCTGCAAGTGTTATTAGTGAACCAGTGAACAAGTCTGAACTGCTGACCCGATTACGGGATCGGCTCTCCCGGCCCGCGCGGGCCGACGAAATCCTCCGCCTCCTCCGCGTTCCGCGCCTTGAGCGCGCCGGCGCCAAACGGGCGCTTCGACAACTTCTATCCGATGGATCGCTCGTGCTCGTGCGAGGCCAGTTGTACGCGCTGCCGCGCGAGCAGGGCCGCCGGCCGCCGCGGCCGAGCGCGCCTCCGCCACGCCAGATCGTCGGGCGCTTCGAGCGCGACCGCGTCGGCCAGGGCTATGTCGTCCCGTTCGACCGCCGCAGCATGGACGATGTCCTGATCGGGCGCCGCGATATCGCGAACGCCGAGCCGGGGCAGATGGTCGTCGTCGAGGTCACGCGCCACGCCGCGGCGGGACAGCCGGCGCAGGGCGCGGTCAGTGAAGTGCTCGGCCGTCTCGAGGATCCCGGCGTAGACACCGCGATCATCGTGCACAAGCACGACATCCCGGACGGACACGGCGCCGAAGCGATCGCCGAAGCCGAGCGCATCGGCCCCGCCGTGCGTCCAGCCGACATCAAGGGCCGAACCGATTTTCGCGATCGCATCGTGGTCACAATCGACGGCGAGCACGCGCGCGATTTCGACGACGCGATCTCGATCGAGCGCCTGCCGAACGGTCATTACTGGCTGGGCGTCCACATTGCCGACGTGTCGCACTACGTGAAAGAGGGAAGCGCGCTCGATCGCGAGGCATACGAGCGCGGCACGTCGGTGTACTTTCCCGAGCGCGCCGTCCACATGTTTCCCGAGGCGCTGGCCACGGGACTCTGTTCCCTCAAGCCGCACGTAGACCGGCTCGTCCAGTCCTGTCTGATGGAAGTGACGCCGCATGGTGACGTCGTCAGGCACGAGATCCACGATGGCGTGATTCGCAGCACCGAGCGCATGACCTACACCTCCGTCAACGCCATCCTGACGGGCGACGAGGAGCTTCGCGAGCGCTACGCGCCGCTCGTCCCGGCCTTCGAGCTGATGGCAGATCTGTTCGCGGTCCTCAACCAATCCCGTCGCCGGCGTGGATCGGTCGACTTCGACCTTCCGGAACCTCAGGTGATCCTGGATACCGAGGGGTTGGTCGCAGACATCATTGCCTCGGAGCGGAACGTTGCCCACCGGCTGATCGAGGAGTTCATGCTGCTCGCTAACGAGACGGTGGCGAGCCACCTCGAAGACGCACGCATGCCGTCGCTCTACCGCATCCACGAGCAGCCCGACCCGCTGAAGGTCGAGGAGTTCGAGGCCTTCATCCGCACGCTCGGCTACTCGCTGAACGCGCCCGACGGCGGCCCGACGCCGCGGCATTTCCAGGCGCTGGTCGAGAAGATCCGCGGCACGCCGGTCGAGCGGCCAATCGCCTTCCTCATGCTGAGGACGATGCAGAAGGCGCGCTACGACTCGGTGAACATGGGTCACTTCGGACTCGCCGCGGCCAGCTACACCCATTTCACGTCCCCCATCCGTCGCTATCCCGATCTGGTCGTTCATCGGCTGCTCCGCGAGTTGCAGCACACGCGGGTGACGGAGGAGCGGCGCGAAGCGCTGGAATTGTCCCTGCCGGAGGTCGGCCGGCACACCTCCGAGCGCGAGCGGCGCGCCGACGAGGCGGAACGCGAGCTGCTGCAGTGGAAGAAGGTGCGGTTCATGGCCGACAAGGTCGGCGAGAGCTTCGACGGCTACATCACCGGCGTCGCGCCGTTCGGGCTGTTCGTCGAGCTCGTCGATCATTACGTGGAGGGCCTGGCGCATATCTCGACGCTTGCCGACGACTACTACCGGTTCACCGAAGGGGCGCACACGCTGGTCGGCGAGCGGGGCGGCCGAATCTACCGGCTCGGCGAGCACGTGCGGGTGCGCATCGCGCGGGTGGACCTCGAACGCCGGATGATCGACCTGGCGGTGGAGCAGGTGCTCGACGCGCCGCGTGAGGCGCCGCTTGGGCGCAAGGTGCGCGCCGCCCGGCCACGGCGCGAGGCGCGCCCGCGCACGACCGTGAAGCGCCCGCGACGGGGCGCGCAGCGTCCTGGGAAGAAGGAGCGGGCGTTCCGCAAGAAGCGATGACTCGCCTCGTCGTCGGCACCGCCGGGCACATCGATCACGGCAAGAGCACGCTGGTTCACGCACTCACCGGCATCGATCCCGATCGACTCAAGGAAGAGAAGGCGCGCGGCATCACCATCGAGCTTGGCTTCGCGCACGCGACAATCGGCGAGGCGCAGGTCGCGTTCGTCGACGTCCCGGGACATGAAAAGTTCGTCCGCACGATGCTCGCCGGCGTCGGCGGCGTGGACTTCGTGATGCTGATCGTCGCCGCCGACGAGAGCGTGATGCCGCAGACCCGCGAGCATTTCGACATTTGCCGCCTGCTCCGCGTGTCCGACGGCTGCGTGGTGATCACCAAGCAGGACGCGGCCGACGATGACACGCGGGCGCTGGTCGCGCTCGAGGTCGCGGACCTGGTGCGCGGCTCGTTCCTCGAGAACAAACCGATCGTCCAGGTGTCGGCGCGGACCGGCGAGGGGTTGGACCAGCTCCGAGGCGTGCTCGAAGCGGCTGCGGCCCGCGTTGACGAGCGGCCGGTAGCCGGCGCCGTGCGGCTGCCCATCGACCGCGTCTTCACGATGAAGGGGTTCGGCACCGTCGTAACCGGGACACTCGTCGGCGGGCAGATTGGCGTCGGCGAGGAATTCGCGCTGTTGCCGGGAAGCCAGGCGGCGAAGGTAAGGGGTATCCAGGTGCACGGACAGTCGCGCGACAGGGTCGCGGCCGGCCAGCGAACCGCCATCAACCTTGGGGGCATCGACGCGGCCGATGTCCGTCGCGGCCAGACGCTGGCCGCACCGCAAACGCTCGCAGTCACGCGGCGGGCAGACGTGGAGATCGAGTTGCTGCCCTCGACACGACCGCTCCGCCATGGCGCGCGGGTTCGGGTCCATCACGGGACAGCGGAGGTGCTCGCGCGGATCTCGATTGCCGGAGCCGATGCGCCGGCGATCGAAAGCGGCGGCCGCGCCCTCGCGCGCCTGCGGCTGGAGGAGCCGGCCGTGCTGACGCGTGGCGATCGTGTCATCCTCCGCAGCTATTCGCCGCCGTTCACGATTGGCGCGGCGACCGTCCTCGATCCAGCGCCGACCGTGCCGCGCATCCGCAGTGCCGCGGGCCTGGGCCGGCTGCGCGAGCTGCAAGGGGCCGATTCGGCGGCAGCGTTCGGGGCGATGATCCGGGACCGCGGCCTCCGTGGGGTGCCGGTCAGCGACGCCGTCGCCCGGGCCGGCATTCGCCCGGCGCAAGTCGGCGAGAGAGTTGCCGCTCTCCAGCGGCTGGGAACCGTGATTCAAGTCGGAGACTTGCTGGTGGCCGCGCCGGCCATCGCGGCGGCCGGCGATGCCGTGCTTCGCCTGGTCGGGACATTCCACGAACAGCAGCCGATCAGCGAAGGGCTGCCCAGGGAAGAAGCGCGCGCTCGCGTGTTCACGGGAGTCGAACCGGCGATTTTCGAAGCGGCCATGCGCCGGCTCGTGGTGGCCAAGGCCATCGTGGATCGCGAGCGGCTGGCGCTGCCTTCGCACAAGGCATCGCTCCCCGGCGGAGAGGAGACGGTGGCAAAGGTTGCCGAGGCGTATCGCGAGGCCGGCCTGACGCCGCCCGACCGCGCGGCAATCGCGGAGCGCGCCGGCGTATCCCCGGACGTGACCGAGGCCGCGACGGCCTACCTGGTACGACAGAAGACGCTGGTCCGGCTCGATACCCTGGTCGTGCACAGGGAGGCGCTGGATCGGTTGAAGGGAGAGATGGCGACCCTCAAGGCCGAGGGCGCGGGCGGGGTGGTGCGAATTGACGTCGCCCAGTTCAAGGATCGCTACGGCATCACCCGCAAGTATGCGATCCCGTTGCTGGAGTTTCTCGATCGCGAGCGAGTCACGCGGAGAGTCGGTGACTCCCGGGTGCTGCTCTAGGCGTTACTCGGACTTCTCACCGTCCTTGATGGAGGACTTGAAGTTCTTGATCCCGGCTCCGATTCCGCGACCGAGCTCGGGAAGGCGATTGGCGCCGAAGATGAGAATGACGATCGCCAGGATGATCAACATCTCTGGCAGGCCGATTGGTCCGAACAAGGCTAGGACCTCCATGGTGAGCGAGTCTCCTCGAGGACGGCGGGCGGCCACCTCAACGCAAATTGTAGCACCGAAGCCGGATGTACACCTGAGGCGTCAAAACGGCATGGCGCTGGCTTTGCACTTGTTTGTGCCAGATCGCTCGGTCACAATGGCCGTGGGACCACTGTTCTGATGGCTGACCCGACCATCGCGACGCCCGCAGCGGAAGGGCCGCTCCACGTCCGGCCGGACCGCCCGATCGACATTCACTTCTCGCTCGAGGAGCGTCAGTCGCGGGTGGGCGCGGGTGCCTCGGTCGGCGCGCACGCGATCATGGTGCTGATCGCCATCCTGGTGATTCAGTATCGGCCGGAGCCAAGGGTCTTCGAGCCTCAGCCCGAACTGAAGGTCGATCGACTTGTCTTCCTGCCGATTGAAGGGCCGGGTGGTGGTGGCGGTGGCGGCGGCAACAAGCGCCCCGAGCCCCCCCGTCCTGCTGAGGTGCCTGGCAAGGAGAAGATCACGGTTCCGGTCGAGAAGAAGCCGGCGCCGACGCCCCCCAAAGTGGAGGAGCCCGAGCCTCTGCCGGCCATGAACCTGCCCGTCGTCAACATGGCTGCGGCAGAACAGCAGCTGCCCGGTGCCATCCTCAGCGAGACGCCCGTAAGCGAATCGCAGGGCTCCGGGACGGGAGGGGGAGCGGGAACCGGTACCGGCAGCGGAAGCGGCCCTGGCACCGGAAGCGGCCTCGGGCCCGGCTACGGCGGCGGCACCGGCGGCGGCGCTTTCCGGCCTGGCGCCGGGATCACCTTGCCTCGCGTCCTGCGCGAGGTGAAGCCGCAATACACCGCGGATGCGATGCGCGCCAAGGTCCAGGGCTCGGTGTGGCTCGAGTGCATCGTGATGCCAGACGGCTCGGTGGGTGAGGTGAAGGTCACCAAGTCGCTGGATCCGATCTTCGGGCTCGACCAGGAAGCGATCAAGGCGGCTCGCAATTGGCGCTTCTCTCCCGGCATGCGCCAGGGCCAGCCGGTTCCCGTGATCATCACCATCGAGCTGACGTTCACGCTCCGCTGAGCCGCGGAACCCGGTGAGATTCGCGCGATGCGCGCAGCTGGTTCGCTTCTCGTTGTCGCCGCGGTGCTCGCCGGCGCGCCCTCCGGCGGCTCGCTCGCGCAAACGAATGCGGTGACGCCTGCCATCCTCAAGGTGAGGGTCCTCCGGACCTACCCGCACGATGTCCAGGCCTTCACGCAGGGCCTCATCTGGCGCGACGGCATCCTCTACGAGAGCACGGGCCTGGTCGGCCGCTCCTCGCTTCGCAAGGTCGATCTGGTGAGCGGGGCAGTGAAGCAGCAAGTACCAGTCGACGCTCCCTACTTCGCGGAGGGTCTCGCCGACGTCGGGAACCGCCTCTTCCAGCTCACCTGGCAACACGGCCGCGTCTTCGTCTACGACAAGAACACGTTCAACCGCGTCGGAGAGATGGCGTACCAAGGTGAGGGTTGGGGCCTCTGCCACGATGGCCGGTCGCTCGTCATGAGCAACGGCGGCGACAGCTTGACGGTGCGCGATCCGGGCACGTTCGCGGTCACTCGGACCGTTCAGGTGACCGAGAACGGCCGCCCGCTGCCGCGGCTGAACGAGCTCGAGTGTGTCGGCACCGATGTCTACGCGAATGTCTGGACGACGGACACGATCGTCCGCATCGATATGCAGACCGGCCGCGTGACCGCGAGAATCGACGCGGCAGGTTTGCTGCAGCCCGCCGAGCGGCTCGGCGCCGACGTCCTGAACGGGATCGCCTACGACCCGGCCGATCGGACGTTCCTGATTACCGGCAAGCTCTGGCCGAAGCTGTTTCGTGTGACTTTTTGAGGGTAGTCAGGTGCTCGCCTCAGGCCCGAATCACACAAATGTGCCGACAACAATCGCCGCGGAGGTTGACTTCCGGGCTCCAACCCGACGTTTCACGATCCGGCAAACCCTGAGATAACCCCAATTTTCTCAGTGACTTAAGCCAGACGAACGGTTCCCGACCGCGGCGGAACCCGCTTTGCCTGACCCGGGGAAGGATTCCTCGCAGCGTGCAGTCTGTGCAGTCATCGGAAGCGATCTCCCAGCGCCGGCCCGTAGCAGCGTTCGCTGCCGCGGCCTCGCTGTCCACCCGCATCCAGGATTCGGAATTCCTCTGGTTCGGGCTCGCCGCCATCGGCATCATCGTCCTCGAACCGCGCTTCTGGCTGCTCGCGCGGTATCTGGGCGGTTACATGCTCCAGCACCCCGAACCAAGGCCGGTGCTGGCCGGCCTCCCGCACCTGTCGCCGATTGTTCCCATCGCGCTGGCTGCATTCCTCCTGACGTTCTTCTCGACCACCGAAGTGCGGCTGAAGCTGCTCGCGCTGATGGTCCTCCCATTCGCGGTTCTCGACGGCGGCCTCGATGCGCCATCCGCCCTCCCGATTGCGGCGGTGGTCGGCACTACCTACCTGCTGCTGCAGCTTCCACTTTCGCCCTTGCGGCTGTCGTTCGTCGTCGCCGGCTTCTGCCTGGTGTGCACGGTGCTGATGGCGCGGCTGCTGCCCGGTGACGCCGTCGATGTCTTCCTGGGCGGTTGGCCGGTGCTGATGCCGATGCTCTGGTATTCGGCGCACCGCCAGGCACGCGGACGGTTGTCGCTGCGTGAGTTCGCAAGCTACATTTCGTGCCGTCTCGTGACCTGTCCGGCAATCACCTACGACGATCTGCGTACGGCGAGCGACGACCGCCTGCGGGCGACGCGCTGGGCCGGCATGCGGGCCCTGTATATCGCCCTCGCGGCGTCATTTGCACAATCGGTCGGCAGCCGGTTCCTGGCGCGCTTTCCGCTGGCCTCGGTCCATGGGTTCACACTGCTCGCGACCTCGTACGTCCACTACGTCTCGTACTACTGCGGCATCGTGCTCCGCTTCAACGTGTTCATCGGCATCGTCCGGCTGTTCGGAATCGGCGTGCGGAGCAACTTCAACTACTGGCTGCTGGCCCGGACACCCAATGAACACTGGCAGCGCTGGAACATCCTGACCCGGGAATGGATCATCACGTTCGTGTTCTTCCCGATCATGCGCCGGCACCGGCAGCTGTTCCTGGCGGTGTTCGGCGCGCTCCTCACCTCCGGTATCCTGCACATTTCGCCGGATATTCTCACCGGCGAAAGCTCGGTATCCAACGTGGTCGCCGGCCTGATCTACTGGTTCGCCAACGCTGCGGCGATATACGCGGTCCTGGCCCTGCCGACCCGCTTTCCCGAGCGCTTCGCGGGCCTCGGAGACAGCCGCCTCTGGTCGGTGATGGGAATCGTGCTCACGTCCTGCTTCTACGCCGTGCTTCACGGGCTGGTGGAATCCAGCGATACGTGGAGCAGCATGGCCAGTTTCTGCGCGCGATTGCTGACGTAATCGCGCGGTCGTCGTGACCAGCTTCTCGATCGCCGGTCTCTTCGCGGACGCCGTCGCGCGCCATCCGGCGCGGGAAGCGCTCGTCTGGCGGGAACAGCGATGGACCTACCAGGAACTGGGCGCGCGGGCCGCCGCCGGAGCGCGGATCTGCGGCACGCTTATCTCCTGCGAGCGGCCCTATGTCGCGTTCGTCGCCGGTAATTCTGCAGCCTATGTCGTGGCCTACTTCGGCGCGCTGCTCGCGGGTGCGACCACTGTCGAGATCGGACGCGGCGAGGAGAAGGAGACCATCGCGCGCCTGCTCGATCGCGTCAGGCCGGCGCTCGTTCTGACCGACCGCGACGATCTCGAAGGCATCGTCGTCGGTGCCCCGACGCTCTCGCTCGACACCTTCCTGGAACAGTGCGGCACGGATGCGGGAGCGCCAGTCGCTCCGCCAAGCACCGATGCCCCCGCGTCGGTCGTGTTCACGTCGGGCACCACCGGCTTGCCGAAGGGGGTGGTACTCAGTCACGGCAACATCCTGTTCGTCGTCGAGGCAGTCTGCCGGTACCTCGAGATGACTGAGGATGACCGCTACGGCCTGATCTTGCCGCTGGCCCACACCTACGGAAAGAGCAACCTGCTTTCCGCGATCGCCGCCGGCGCGTCAGTCGTGCTCATCGAGGAGAGCGGGTCCGCGCCTCTGTTGCTCGGCAGACTCGCGAAAGAGGGCTGCACCATCGCCAGCGTCGTGCCGTTCCACTTGAACATGCTGGCCCGTTCATCGAACCTGGCGGAGACCGTGCCGAGCGCCCTGCGCGCGATCACGACCTCAGGAGGTGCGCTGCCGGTTTGGACGACGGAGGCGCTGGCGAAGGGGTGGCCGCGCGTCGCGATCTTCTCGATGTACGGCCTCACCGAGTCGTCGACGCGGGCCACGTTCCTGCCTCATGATGAACTGACGGCGAAGCCGAAGTCGGTCGGCCGCGTGCTTCCCGGGATGACGATCGAGATCAGGGACGGTGAAGGCCACCCCGTGCCGGCCGGTGCGGAAGGCGCGATCTGGCTGCACGGTCCGAACGTCATGCAGGGCTACTGGGAAGATCCCGATGCGACCGGAGGCGTGCTCGAGAAGGGGTGGCTCAATACCGGCGACGTCGGGTACCTGGACGGCACCGCGTGCCTCTTCATCACCGGCCGGGCCAAGGACATCGTCAAGGTGGCGGGTGAGCGCATCAGCCTGGCCGAAATCGAGGCGGTCGTCTCGACGCACCCGGACGTTGCCGACGCGGCAGCGGTTGGGGTGCCGCACCCGTTTCTGGGTGAAGTCGTCTGGGTGTATGTCGTGCCTGGTGCCGCCTTCGACCCGGTCGAGCTCGGCGCGTTCTGCGCCGAGCGCCTCTCGCACCACAAGGTTCCACGACGGTTCGTGCGCTCCGAGCGTATCCCCCGGACGGCCACCGGCAAGATCCAGCGTCACCTGCTCGACAGAGGAGCTCCCCGTGAATGAAGCACAGCTTCGCGGCTACCTGAAGAGCCGCTTCCGTCAATACCGCGACACCCTGACGCTCGACGACGACCTCCGCGAGGTCGTCGATTCGCTGGCGCTGTTCGACCTGGTGCTGTTCGTGGAAGAGACGACCGGCGCCCGCGTCCCGACCGACGCGTTCACCCCCAGCCGCTTCGCCAGCATGCGAGCAATCCTGGAATTTTCGGAGGAGTTGCGGCCCAAGTCCTGAGCCGGGTTACATTCGTGCCGTGACCCGCACCATCCAAGCGCTCGCGTTTCTCCTCGCCCTTCCGTCCCTGGCCGTCGCGCAGGCCAGCTACCCGCCGCCCGTGGAGCGCGACTTCATCGCGCGCGACGTGCGGTTCGAGAGCGGCGACCGCGCCGCGGAAGTCAGAATTCACTACCGCACGATCGGTCAGCCGCGGAAGGACGCCGACGGAGTCGTCCGCAATGCGGTGATGATCCTTCACGGCACCGGTGGCAGCGGGCGGGGGTTCGTGTCCGAGAACTACGCCGGCCGTCTGTTCGGGAAGGGGCAGCTGCTCGATGCCGAGCGCTACTTCATCATCCTTCCCGACAACATCGGGCACGGGCAGTCGAGCAAGCCGAGCGATGGCTTGCACATGCGCTTCCCGAAATACCGCTACACCGACATGGTGCGGCTACAGCACCAGCTGGTGACCGAGGCGCTCGGGCTCTCCGAGCTGCGGCTGATCATGGGAACGTCCATGGGCGCGATGCACGCGTGGGTGTGGGGGTACATGTACCCGTCGTTCGCGCGCGGGCTGGTGCCGCTGGCCAGCAATCCAGTCGAAGTGGCAGGGCGCAATCGCGTCTGGCGCAAGCTCCTGGTCGACGCAATCGTCACGGATCCGACCTGGAAGGGCGGAGAGTACTCCGAGCCGCCGCGCGGCATGGCCAGCGCGCTCGGGTTCCTGCTCCTGGCGACGAGCGTCCCGCTGCAATGGCAGAAACAGTTCCCGACGCACGCGGCCGCCGACGCGTGGCTGGAGGATCAGATCAAGACGCGGCTGAAGACGACCGATGCAAACGACACGATCTACCATTTTCAGGCGTCCGAGGACTACGACCCATCGGCGCACCTCGGCGAGATCACGGCGCCGCTGCTGGCCATCAACTCCGCCGACGACTTCGTGAACCCGCCGGAGCTGCCGATGATGCGGGACCTGATTGGCAGGGTGGCGCACAGCAGATTCGTGCTGATTCCGGTCTCCGACGAGACGCGCGGGCACGGCACGCATTCACTGCCACAGGTGTTCGGGCCGTACCTGGCGGAGTTCCTGAAATCCACCGAGCGGCCGAGCGTGCCCTGAAAAGGCAAGGCCCGAACACGATGTCGTGCCCGGGCCCGATGTCGTCCGCGCCGACGCGCGGGTTACGGCTTCGTGTTGCGCTTGCGGACCTCGGTGGCCCGGAGCGTGCCGCCGCTCTCGACGTAGGTCACCTGGACGGAGTCGTCCTTCTTCACGAGATCGGTGATGGTGACCTTGCCCTTGGCGCTGGCGGTGCTGGCACCTTCGGCGACGACGTGGGTGGCGCTGTCGATCGTAAAGGTCTGCGTGAACTTGCCGCCACCGCCGCTCGCGCCGGAGATGGTCAGCGAGGTTCCGGACACGGCGGTCACCGTGCCGCTGGACATCGGGGTCGCCGCCTTGGGTTCTGACACGCCGCCGCCGCCGGCACCGGTCGAACGCACCTTGCGGATGGTGGTGGCGTGCATCATGCCGCCGGCCTCGCGGTAGTTGACTTCGACATTCTCGCCGACCTTGACGAGATCGGCGAGCTTGGCGCCAGCGGCGCCTTTGGCAACCGCCGCGCGGTTGGCTGTCCCCGCGCCTTCGGCGATGATTTCGGTCTTCCCATCGACCGTGAGCTTGAGCTCCTGGGCGCCGGCCTTCACAGTGACGGTGTCCATGCCAACCGCGGTCACCGATCCGCGTGCCGACTTGTCCTGAGCCTGAGCCGGGACGGCGGCAATCCAACCGAGCAGGCCGACAAGGATTCCGGTTACCACGAAACGTCGCATAGGGGTTCTCCTTCCGATAGCACCGCAAGACGCCGAGTGAGGGTAAA
The DNA here is from genome assembly GCA_035495795.1 of Vicinamibacterales bacterium. Lineage (GTDB taxonomy): Bacteria > Acidobacteriota > Vicinamibacteria > Vicinamibacterales > UBA2999 > VFZN01. Next base: position 46,549 of record DATJFF010000163.1, on the reverse strand, counting down.
GCCCGCTGACTAGTAACGGAAACGACCAGCCCGTACAACGCGAAATGAAGGGCACCGAGTCGAGCGAAAGGAATACTACGCCTGAGGCTGGGTGGAGCGGGAAAAAAAGAAAGGCCCGGCAGCCAAAAGGCCGCCGGGCCCAGATCACAAGATCACCAGATAGATCGAAAGATCCTCAGATCACCAGATCAGATCTCCAGATCCCCAGCTCACGAGATCACCAGATCTCGTCGCTCAGTACATGCCTCCCATGCCGCCGCCGGGCGCCGGCGCGGCTTCCTTCTTCTCCTCGGGAATCTCCGAGACCAGGGCCTCGGTGGTGAGGAGGAGCGACGCAATCGACGAGGCGTTCTGGAGCGCGTTGCGGACCACCTTGGCCGGGTCGATGACGCCGGCCTTGACGAGGTCCTCGTAGACGTCCGAGGCCGCGTTGAAGCCCTCGTCGCCCTTGCTCTCCTTCACCTTCGCCACGACGATCGAGCCTTCCTGGCCGGCGTTGGTGGCAATCCAGCGGCAGGGTTCCTCGATGGCGCGCTTGATGATGGCCGCGCCCACGGCCTGATCGCCCTCGAGCTTCAGGCCTTCGAGCGCCTTGCTGGCGCGGATCAGCGCCACGCCGCCGCCGGCAACGATACCCTCCTCGACGGCCGCCTTGGTGGCGTGCATCGCGTCCTCGACGCGGGCCTTCTTCTCCTTCATCTCGGTTTCGGTGGCGGCACCGACCTTGATGACGGCGACACCGCCGACGAGCTTGGCGAGCCGCTCCTGCAGCTTCTCGCGGTCGTAGTCCGACGAGGTCTCATCCACTTGCACCCGGATCTGCTTGACCCGGCCCTCGATCGCCTTGCTCTCGCCAGCGCCCTCGACGATCGTCGTGTTGTCCTTGTCGATGGTGACCTTCTTGGCTTTGCCGAGGTCCTCCATCTTGATGTTCTCGAGCTTGACGCCGAGATCCTCGGTGATGGCCCGGCCACCGGTGAGGGTCGCGATATCCTCGAGCATCGCCTTGCGGCGGTCACCGAAGCCGGGGGCCTTGACGGCCGCGGCCTGCAGCGTGCCACGCAGCTTGTTGACCACGAGCGTGGCCAGGGCCTCGCCCTCGACGTCCTCGGCGATGATGAGGAGCGGACGGCCGAGGCGCGCGACCTGCTCGAGCACCGGCAGCAGGTCCTTCATCGAGCTGATCTTCTTTTCGTGGATCAGGATGACCGGATTCTCGAGCACCACTTCCATGCGCTCGGGATCGGTGACGAAGTAGGGGGAGAGGTAGCCGCGGTCGAACTGCATGCCCTCGACCACGTCCAGCGTCGTCTCGAGCGTCTTCGCTTCTTCAACCGTGATCACGCCATCCTTGCCGACCTTCTCCATGGCCTCGGCGATGATCTTGCCGATGGTCTCGTCGGCGTTGGCGGAGATGGTGCCGACCTGGGCGATCATGTTGCCCTTGACCGGCTTGGCCATCTTCTTGATTTCGGCGGTCATGGCCTCGACGGCCTTCTCGATGCCGCGCTTCAGTTCCATCGGGTTGGCGCCGGCGACCACGTTGCGGGCGCCCTCGCGATAGATCGCCTGGGCCAGCACCGTTGCGGTGGTGGTGCCGTCACCGGCGGTGTCCGAGGTCTTGCTCGCGACCTCGCGCACCATCTGCGCGCCCATGTTCTCGAGCGGGTCCTTGAGGTCGATCTCCTTGGCAACCGTCACGCCGTCCTTGGTGATGGTGGGGGAGCCGAACTTCTTGTCGAGGACGACGTTGCGCCCCTTGGGGCCGAGGGTCACCTTGACCGCGTCCGCGAGCTGGTTGACGCCGCGCAGGATGGCCTGGCGGGACTGCTCACCGTAGATGATCTGCTTTGCCATTGTCGTCGGTCTCCGTCCTACTTCTTGCCTTCGACCACGGCGAGCACTTCATCCTCGCGCATGATCAGGTAATCCTCGCCGTCCACCTTGACTTCCTGTCCTGAGTACTTCCCGAACAGGATGGTGTCGCCTTCCTTGACGTCCAGCGCGATGCGCTTGCCGTCCTTGTCGGCCTTGCCGGCCCCGACGGCGATCACCTTGCCCTGCTGCGGCTTTTCCTTGGCCGAGTCGGGGATGATGATGCCGCCAACCTTCTGCTCTGCTTCCTCGATGCGCTGCACGAGGATGCGGTCGTGAAGCGGTCTCAACGCCATGCTCGTTACTCCGTCTACGCGAGGGGTTGCCGAACCCCGGCCAAGGGCCCGCAGCACAGTGCCCGGGGCCTACCGCCGAGGTTATGTGGTGCTAACAGGGGTGCTGCACGTCTGCTAGCACTCGACCCCTTGCGAGGCTAGCAGTCAGTATTGCCGACTGCTAAGTGTAGGGAGGCGGTGCGCGCCCTGTCAAGGGCCTCGTCGCCGCGCGCCGCAGGCCCCGGCCTTTGCCGGCGCAGGCCTCGCCGCGTTGCGGCTCGTCGGGCAGCCGCTTCGCGGCTGCGGGGAAGAAGCACGGGACTCAACCACCCGGATCCCCAAACCCTGTCCCGGGTCCTCCATGACGCGCGGCTTGCGCGGCCGGACGAGCGCCACCAGGCGCGAGGCCTGGGCAGCGAGGCTGCGCCTGCGGCCCGAAGGCCGCGAGCAGCCAGCCCGCCGAGCGTCAGCGAGCCCGGATCTTGAGATCCTTGATCTTGCGCGTGAGCGTGTTGCGGTGCACGCCGAGCGTGTCGGCAGCCCGGCTCAGGTTGCCGGCGCTCTGCTGCACCACCCGCGATATGAAGCGCTTCTCGAACTCCCGCTGCGCGTCTTCGTACCGGATGCCCTTGTCCACCATCTCCGCGACGAGCTGATCGAGGATCTCACGCACGACGAAGTCCCGTTCGCACTCAGGCGCCGGTCACGAGCTCCGCGCCGGTCAGGCGACGGAACGCATCGAGATATTTGTCGCGGGTCCGCGCGACTACGTCCTCAGGCAGCGACGGTACCGGCGGGCGCTTGTTCCAGCTGATCGACTCGAGGTAGTCACGCACGTACTGCTTGTCGAAACTCGGCTGCGGACCGCCCGGCGCGTATTGGTCCGCCGGCCAGTATCGTGACGAATCCGGAGTCATCATCTCGTCGATGAGCAGCAGCTCGCCTTCGGCGGTCAGGCCGAACTCGAACTTCGTGTCGGCGAGGATGATGCCGCGTGCGGCGGCGTGGTCCACGCCGAACTGATAGAGCGCCATCGTAAGCGACTTGAGACGCGCCAGGAGATCGGCGCCCACCACCGCGGCGGCCAGCGCCTCACTGATATTCTCGTCGTGTCCGGATTCCGCCTTCGTGGCCGGTGTGAAGAGCGGCTCCGGCAGCCTGGCCGATTCGCGCAGGCCGGCCGGGAGCACGTGGCCGCAGATCTCGCCGGTTGCCTTGTAGTCCTTCCACCCCGAGCCGGAGACGTAGCCCCGCGCAACGCACTCCACCGGCAGCGGAGTAGTCCGGCGCACCAGCATCGAACGTCCTTCGAGCATCGAGGCGTGAGGCCGCAGCGCCACTGGGTAGTCGGCGACGTCGGTGCTGATCACGTGGTTCGGCACGATGTGCTGCGTGCGGGCGAACCAGAACGCCGAGAGCTGGGTAAGGATCCGGCCCTTGTCCGGAATGCCGGACCCCAGTACGTAATCGAAGGCCGAGATGCGATCGGTCGCGATCATCAGGAGCGCGTCGCCGACGTCGTAGACGTTGCGCACCTTGCCGCGGCGGATCAGCGGGAATTCGGAGAGATCGGTATCGAGGACGGGAGCGGCGATCGTCACGAAGGCTTCGATCCTAGCGGCCGCGTCGTGCCAGCGCAAGACGCTTTACCTATGCGACACGCGCCGGCAACCATTTCGCTCCAGCTCTCGCCGAACGAATACGGCTAATGTGCGGAGCGCACGGCAGTTCGGTTCTCCGCCCCACAATCGAAACGGCGCGGCTTGCGTATAACATGGTGCTGTCTTGCGATCCGCATTCCGCACCCTGCTGGTGTCGGCCCTTGGCATCGGGCTGGTCGCGCTCTTCCTTCGCAACGCCGATTTCACGCGCGTCGCGGAGGGCGTGCGGACCGCGAGGCTCGAGCTGCTGCTGCTCGCGATCGCGCTGACCATGCTCACTTATGTAGTCCGCACCCAGCGCTGGCAGTACTTGCTGGAGCCGCTCGGCCCGACGCGCTTCTCGGTCGCATTCCGGACCACCGTCATCGGCTTCGCGGCGTCGTCGGTGTTTCCCGCGCGAGCCGGCGAGGTAATCCGTCCCTACCTGCTGGCGCGCCGCGAAGGGCTCAGCGCCACCTCCACCTTCGCGACGATCATCGTCGAGCGCATTCTCGATCTCGTCGCGGTGCTGGTCCTGCTGGCGACCTACCTTCTCGCGTTCGATCCAGGCATGGCGGCCAGAGACTCCGCGCTGTTCGCGGCGATTCGTCTCGGCGGCCTGGTCATGGCGCCGGTCGCGGTGCTGTCGCTGGCGTTGATGTTCGTGCTGGCCGGGCACCCGGAGTGGCTGCAGGTGTGGCTCAGGCGCGCCGATCGATGGCTTCCGGCACGGCTGGCCGGTCTCCTCGGCCGCATTGCGACCATGCTCGCGAACGGGTTCGGCGTGCTGCGCCGCCCGGAGCGCCTCGTGGCGAGCCTCGGCTGGTCGATCGTGCTGTGGCTGATCATTTGCTCTGAAACGTGGGCGGTGGCACGCGCCTTCCACATCGCCATGCCGATGGTCGGATCGTGGCTGATGCTGGCGCTGCTGGTCGTGGGCGTCGCCGTCCCAACCCCGGGCGGTGTCGGCGGGTTCCACGAAGCCTTCCGCCTCGGCGCCACCGCTTTCTTCGCTGCCGACAACAACGCGGCCATTGGCGCCGCGATCCTGCTGCATGCAACGTCGTACGTGCCGGTGACACTCCTGGGGCTCTGGTTCGCGGTCCGCGACGGCCTCAGCCTGCATGGGATCAAGCACATGGCGGAGACCCCTGAACCCGTCGAGGTGAAGGCATGAAGTGTCCCTACTGCGGCTTTCTGGAAGACCGGGTCGTCGATTCGCGTGAGATCGAAGAAGGCCTGGCCATCCGGCGTCGCCGCCAGTGCCTCAATCCTGAATGCGGCCGCCGCTTCACCAGCCGCGAGCGGATCGACGAGATCCCGAGCATGGTGATCAAGAAAGACGGGACCCGCGAGCGCTTCGAGCGTGAGAAGCTCATTGCCGGGGTGCTCAAAGCCATCGAGAAGCGGCCGGTGACGACGATGGACGTGCAGGATATTGCGAACAAGGCCGAGCAGCTGCTCAACGAGCGCCCCGACAAGGAGATTTCAGGCAAGGAGCTCGGCGCTCTGGTGATGCAGGAGCTGAAGAAGCTGGACCAGGTGGCGTACGTGCGCTTCGCCTCCGTCTACCGCGACTTCCGCGACGTCGATGATTTCGTACAGGAGGCGCGGGCCCTTCGCGGCACGAAGGAGTAATCCCCGCGGACGGCCGGTGCCCACCACCCGATCGTCGACCGCCATAGGCCCGGCCGCCACGGGCCCGGCCACGCCTGCAGCGGCGCGCCGGCCGTTCCGCGACAACCCGCGGCTCATCCTGGCGGGCATCGTCATGCTCCTGGCGGTGCTGGCCGGTCTGCTCGTCGTCGAAGAGCGGACGTCGCGGCTCGCGCCCGACTTCCTGGCCGAGGTCGTGCTGTATGCCCTGTCGGCGACGAACCTCACGATGCTGCTCGCGCTGGTGTTCCTGCTGGCGCGCAACGTCATCAAGTCGATCGTCGAAGGGCGGCGGGGCCTGCCGTTCGCGCGGTTCCGAGCCAAGCTCGTGCTCGCGATGCTCGGGATGACGGTCATCCCGGCGGTGCTCGTGCTGCTCGTCGGCAGCCGGGTGGTGCTGACCGCCGTGGACCGCTGGTTCAACACTCCCGTTGACGAGATCCTCTCGTCTGCCAACAGCATCGCCGCCGACTACTACCAGGAACAACAGCGCGCGGTCAGCGAGCACGCGGCGGAGCTTGCCGATCAACTGGCCAAGCTGGACCTGGCGTCGGGCGACGTGACGCGGGTGCGGGCGCTGGTTTCCACGAGCGTCACCGGACGACGGCCCGGTCTTGTACAGGTCTATCGCGTGTCGCGCAGCGAAGGTGGCACGGCGTCGGTGGTGCCGGTTGTCGACGTCGCGTCGCCGACGATTCCCCAAGCCTCGGCGCGGGGCTCGACAGAGCGGCTGGCCAGCCAGGTCGTCAACGGCGGCGAGCCCACGCCGTGGGTGCTCGAGCCGCTTCCTGAAGGCGGCGAGCTGCTGCGCGTGGCGCAGCCGGTGCGGGCCAACGGCGCAATCACCGGGGTCATCGTGGCCTCGTCGTATCTGTCCGGCAGCCTTGCCGAGCGATCGCGACGGATGACGCAGGCCTATGAGGACTATTCGCAGCTGCGCGTGCTGCGGCAGCCGCTGGCCGGCGTCTACGTCTCGTTCTTCGTGATGGTGACACTCTTCATCCTCGTCGGTTCGACCTGGCTGGGGCTGTACCTGGCCAAGCGGATCACCAGACCGGTCCAGGCGCTGTCCGAAGCGGCGCGCGAGATCGGCGCCGGCCATTACGATCACCGGATTCAGCACGAAGCCGCCGACGAGTTCGGGGCGATGGTCGACGCGTTCAACACCATGGCCGCGGAGGTCGCCTCGAGCCGGCGGCGGCTGGAGCGCGCCACTCTCGATCTCGAGCGCAAGCACCAGGAAGGGGAGAGCCGTCGCCGCTACATCGAGGCCGTCGTCGATCGGATTGCGACCGGCGTCGTGTCGATCGACCGCACCGGCCGCATCGGCACTATCAACGCCGCCGCGACGCGGCTGCTGGATCTCGACGCGTCAGTCACCGGCCGGACCGCCGTGGACGTGTTCTCGCGAGCCGGCCTGGCGCCGGTGAACGAGCTGCTGGACCAGTCGGCGAGGGCCCGGACCGATTCCCTCGCCCAGGAGATCGCGCTGGTCCGTGAGGGCCGGGAGCGGCATCTTGCGGCGGTGGCCACGCGCGTGTTGAACGCTGACGGCAGCTACGACGGCACGGTGCTGGTCGTCGACGATGTGACCCCGCTGATCAGGGCCCAGAAGGTCGCCGCGTGGCGGGAGGTCGCGCGCCGCCTCGCCCACGAGATCAAGAACCCGCTCACGCCGATCCAGCTGTCAGCCGAGCGGATGCGGCGGAAACTCACGAATCTCGATCCGCCGCTCGAAGAGCTCGTTCGCGAGTGCACCTCGACGATCGTCGGCGAAGTCGAATCGCTGAAGGGACTGGTGGACGAGTTCTCGCAGTTCGCCCGGATGCCGGCACCGCGCGCGGTACCGACCGACGTGCCCGCCTTGATCGATGAGACGCTGTCGCTCTATGACGGGCTGTTCACCGACCTGCGTTTCGAACGCCGCTTCGACCCGGCAGTCAGCGAGGTGCGTGCCGATCCCGACCAGCTGAAACGCGTGCTCATCAACCTGATCGACAACGCCATCGAAGCCACCGACCGCCGCGGCACGATCGCGATTGAAACGGCGCGCGACGACCCCAACGGGTTCATCCGGATCGTCGTCGCCGACGACGGCCCCGGGATCCCCGAAGGCGAGCGCGAAAAGCTGTTCCTGCCGTACTACTCGACCAAGGGACGTGGCAGCGGGCTGGGCCTGGCGATCGTCCGCCGGATCGTGGCCGAGCACGGCGGATCGGTGGACGTCACCGACAACGCGCCTCGCGGGACGCGGTTTACGATAGAGCTGCCATCGTGATCGACACCGCATGCCAGCCATCCTGGTCGTAGACGACGAGCCCGGGGTGCGCTCGTCGGTCGGGGGCGTCCTGCGCGACGAGAACTTCGACGTCGAGGCGGTCGGCACCGGCGAGGCGTGCCTCGAGCGCGTGGCGCAGCGATCCTACGACGTGATCGTGCTCGACATCTGGCTTCCCGGGATCGACGGCCTCACCACCCTCCAGCGTCTGAAGGAGCGACACGTGGACGCGCAGGTCGTGATCATCTCCGGTCACGGCAACATCGAGTCGGCGGTACGTGCGATCAAGATGGGGGCGTTCGACTTCATCGAGAAGCCGCTGTCGCTGGAGAAAACCGTTCTCGTGATCCGCAATGCGCTTCGGCAGCGCGATCTCGAGACCGAGAACCGCGCGCTGCGAGCCCGCGTCGATCGCCAGGAAATCATGGTCGGGGAGAGCCCGGCGATGCGGCACCTGCGCGAGCAGGTCGCGATGGCCGCGCCGACCAACGGACGGGTGCTGATCCTCGGCGAGAACGGGACCGGCAAGGAGCTGGTCGCAAGGACCGTGCACCAACTGAGCCGCCGACGCGGCGGCCCGTTCGTCGAAGTCAACTGCGCCGCGATTCCCGAGGAGCTGATTGAATCCGAGCTCTTCGGACACGCGCGCGGCGCCTTCACCGGCGCGGTCGCCGACAAGCCGGGACGGTTCGAGCAGGCCGACGGCGGAACGATCTTCCTCGACGAGATCGGCGACATGAGCCTGAAGACGCAGGCCAAGGTGCTGCGGGTGCTGCAGGAGCAGGTGATGGAGCGGGTCGGCGGGACCCAGCGGATCAAGGTGGACGTCCGGGTGCTCGCGGCTACGAACAAGGAGCTGCCGGCGGAGATTCGCGACGGCCGGTTCCGCGAAGACCTTTACTTCCGGCTGAACGTCATCCCGATTTTCGTGCCGCCGCTCCGCGATCGCCCCGAGGACATCCCGCTGCTGGCCGAGCACTTCATGGCGCTGATGGCGGCCGAGTACGGCAAGCGGCCGAAGCGGTTCGCGTCCGAGGCGATGGCGCGGCTGCAGCAGTATCAATGGCCCGGCAACGTCCGCGAACTGCGCAACATCGTCGAGCGGTTGATCATCATGGTCACCGGCGACGCGATCACCGCCCAGGACCTTGCCTTCCTCGGCCAGGATGGCGACGCCCCGATCGAGCCGGCCCCGGCCGCGACGGGGCGCCTTGCCGAAGCCCGCGATCAGTTCGAGAAGGACTACATCCTGCGCGCGCTGGCCGCTTCACAGGGAAACATGTCGAAGACCGCCGAGATGCTCGGCGTCGAGCGCTCGAATCTCTACAAGAAGATGAAGTCGTTCGGCATCGCCCCGCGGCGCGACGAGTAGCTGTCCCAAAGAAACCACCAAGGTGCGAAGGACGAGAAGGACTCACGAAGATTCTTTCTGGGGTGTCACGCGCTTCCCCCAACGGGATTCTTCGTGTCTTCTTTCGTGCTCTCCGTGTCTTCGTGGTCTCTTTTCTTACTCGCGGAGCTTGTTCTCGAGCACCTGCTGTGCCGAGAAGCCTTCCAGCTGCAGGTAGTACTCCGCAGCTTGCATCAATGCCGCCTGCGGGACGAGGCCGACGATCTCGCTTTCCAGCACGTTGACGCCGTAGCGCGCCGCCTCCCGCTGGACCAGGTCGAAGACCCGGAAGATCGGCGTCTTCTCGTAGTTCGTCAGGTTCATCGACACCTGCACGACGCCTCGATCCTCGAGCGGCAGTCCCATCGCCTTCACGAATCGCAGGCCGCCGCTGCTCATGCGGACAGCGGTCGCGATCTTCTTCGCGACATCGAGCCGGTTCGTCGCCAGGTTGATGTTGTAGGCGATGAGCGGCATCCGCGCGCCGATCACGGTGGCGCCGGCGCTTGGATGAGGCTGCGACGGGCCGAAGTCCGGTGCCCAACCTGGTTTCGCCATCTTCTCGGCGAGCCCCTCGAACTCTCCGCGCCTGATGTCTTCGAGATTGCGCCGATCGGGCCGCTGCGCCGCCTCCTCGTAAAGGTAGACGGGGACGCCGAGCCGATCCGCCACGTCCTTGCCGATGTCCCTCGCAAGCGCGACGCAGTCAGCCATCGTTGCGCCTTCGATCGGAATGAACGGAACGACGTCCACCGCGCCGAGCCGGGGATGCTCGCCGCGGTGCGTTCGTAAATCGACCGCCTCCATCGTCATCGACACCAGCCTCGGGATCGCCTGACGCAGCCCCGCCGCGTCGCCTGCCAGAGTCAGTACGCTTCGGTTGTGGGTGGCGTCGGACTGCACGTCGAGCACGCGCACGCCGGACACGGCTCCCAGCGCATCGGCAATACGCGCGACGACGTCGGTTCTGATGCCTTCGCTGATGTTCGGAACGGATTCGATGATGGCCATGACCCGTTCGCTTGTACCACAGCTAAATGCGAGTGCGACGGGTGCGACAGGTGCCACTAGTGCGATAGGTGCGACGTGGCCCCCGCACCTATCGCACCTGTCGCACCCGCCGCACCTGTGGTGCCGGTGTAAGTGCTATACTGTGCAGCACTTAAGGTCATGGCCGATCCGCAGTCGTCGTCTTCGGTGCCAACCGATCCGCCAGGATCAGTGCGGGGCGACGCGCGCATCGAGCAACTGCTCGTCGCGGGCCTTGATCACTACTTTGCCGGCGATTTCGAATCGGCAATCAATCTGTGGACGCGCGTCCTCTTTCTCGACCGCCATCACGATCGGGCGCGGGCCTACATCGAGCGGGCACGCAGCGCGCAGGCGGAGCGGCAGCGGCAGACCGAGGCCCTCGTCCACGAGGGGATGGTGGCCTTCGATCGCGGAGACGTCGAGCACGCGCGCGCCCTGCTCAGCGACGCGATGGATCGCGGCGCCTCGCAGGACCTGACCATCGGCGTGCTCGATCGTATCGAGCGGCTCGACGTCGGCGCGGCGCGTCCGGGAAGAACGCAGCGCCCGTCGCCACGGCCACGGGTCACAACACCGGGCCGATTGGTGACGGAATCGGGTCCGGAGGTGATGCCGGCCCGCCGCTTCTGGACGCTGACCGCGATCGCTTTGACGGTCCTGGGCGTGGCCGGCTGGTGGCTGTGGACCTCGAGCAGCTGGCAGGCGTTGTGGCCGGTTCAGGCGGCGGCGACACGGATGTCGGCCATTCCCGAGGTCAACGCTCCGCTGCCGGTGCCGACCGTCGCTGAAGCCTACATGCGCCGGGGACACGATCTCTTCGAGAGCGGCCGCCTGCGCGATGCCCTCGCGGAATTCGAGCGCGTACCGGCCGGCGATCCGCTGCGCCTCTCCGCCGACGAAATGCGGGCGCACATCCAGCGCGAGCTGCTGTCGTTCGCGCTGGCCGAGACCAGCAGCGCAACATCCTCATCATCCGCTTCTCCAACGCCACCGGAATGAAGTGTCCGAAGTGTGGTTATCTCGGCTTCGAGGCGACGGAACGCTGCCGCAATTGCGGCTACGACTTTTCGCTCGTCGCGCCGGCGCCATCGGCGGAGCTGCCGTTGCGCACGGCGGCGGCTGAGGCCCCGCTCGTAGACCTCGAGCTCACCGACGACACCCTGATCGGCGAAGCGCCCGAACCGCTGCACGAACGCGCCGCAGCAGGCTTCGGCCGGACGGAGCCGAAGCGGGCGACGCCGCTGCCGCTTGCCGTAATGGCGCGAACCGGCGCTGGCGAACCAGACGCGTCGGCGGCCGCTGCGCCGCGAACGGCGCCGGAGGAGGAGACCGAGGACCTGCCGCTGTTCTCGCCGAGGCCGGCCGGCAATCCGCTGGCCGTCAGGCGGCCGGGGCACGATGTGCCGAAGCCGCGCCGCACGACCACGCGCCCCGCGCGGGCCGAAGCGCCCCCGGCCTTGCCGCTGGTTGCGGAAACAACCGAACCTGTTTCCAGTGTTCGGCCGCCATCGGCTCGTCCGGCACCGCCGGAAGCGGCAGGTGTCGGCCGGCGCCTCGCGGCCGCGATCGTCGATCTCGTTCTCCTGCTGACCATCGACGCGGGCGTCATGTGGCTCACACTGCGGATCGCCGGCTTGACGCCGACGGTCGACGATGCGCTGACGATCCGCCTGGTTCCGATGGCCGGGTTTCTGTTCGTGCTGGCCTTCCTCTACCTGGCCGGGTTCACGGTCGGCGGAGGGCAGACGATCGGGAAGATGCTCGCGGGCATCCGCGTCACCGGAGATGACGGCCGCGGCGTCGACATCACCGGGGCGGTCGTCCGCGCGCTCGGTTGCATCGCCGCGGTTGCCACGCTGGGGATGTTGTTCGTGCCGGCTCTCTTCGGCGCCGACCGGCGCGCCGTGCACGATCGGCTGGCGGGCACCCGGGTGGTGGTCGGGTGAGTCGGCTTGGACTGATCATTGCCACCTTCGGCTACGTCGGATTCTTCCCGGTCGCGCCCGGAACGGCTGGTTCGCTCGCGGCACTGGGGCTGTATGCGGTCGTACGTTGGGTAAACCACCCGGCATTCGAGGCTGGGGTGATCGTGACGGTGTTCGCCGTGGGGGTCTGGGCGGCAACGCGCGCTGAGGAAGTGCTCGGCGCCGAGGATCCGGGGCCGGTGGTGATCGACGAGGTGCTCGGGATGCTGATCACGCTCGCGGGGCTGCCGCTGTCGTTGACTGGCGTCATTGCCGGTTTCATCCTGTTCCGCATCTTCGACGTCGTGAAGCCGTTTCCAGCCGGCCGCCTCGAGCGCGCGCCACGAGGCTGGGGCATCATGCTCGACGATGCAATGGCCGGCGTTTACGGGCATTTGGTGCTGCGTCTCGGGCTGTGGGCGTTGCCGGCGTGGATGCTGGCATGAACGAGTCCCTGAAGGCGGTGGTGCTGGCGGTCGGAAGCGAGATGCTGACACCGACCCGTACCGATACCAACTCGCTCTACATCACGGAAGTGCTGAACGGTCTCGGCATCGATCTCGCCTACAAGGCGGTCGTCGGCGATGATCGCGGGGAGATCGGCGCGGCTATCGCTCAGGCGCTCGACCGACACCGGATCCTGATCCTCACCGGCGGCCTTGGCCCTACCGATGACGACCTGACCAGGGAAGTCGTGGCCGCACATCTTCAGTTGCCGCTCGACGAGAACAGCGCGATCGTCGAAGCCATTCGCGCCCGCTTCGCGGCCCGGGGGATCGCCATGCCCGAAGTGAACCGGCGGCAGGCGATGGTGCCCCGAGGCGCCACGGTCATCGAGAACCCGCGCGGCTCCGCGCCAGGACTCCTCATCGAACGGGATGACCGGATCGTCGCGCTCCTCCCGGGGCCGCCGCGCGAGATGCGGCCGATGATGAGCGGCCCCATCGCCGAGCGGCTCGCGCGGGTTGCCGGGGGGCGACGCCTGTTGCGGCGCGCGCTTCGGATTGCGGGTCGTTCCGAATCGCGAGTGGACGAGCAGGTCAGCGCGATCTACCGGCCGTGGCAGGCCGCACAGCCGCGGATCGACACGACGATCCTCGCCTCGCCCGGGTTCATCGAGCTGCACCTGTCGGCGCAGGTCACCGACATGGTCGCGGGCAAAGATGCACTCGATCGCGCCGTCGCCGCGCTCGAACGGGAGCTTGGTGCCGATGTCGTGAATGCGACTGGAGCCCCGCTCGAGCAGACGGTCGGCGAGATGCTGCGGGCAAGGAGATGGCGCATCGCCCTGGCTGAGTCCTGTACTGGCGGCCTTGCCACATCGCGTCTCACCGACATCGCCGGCAGCTCCGACTACGTCGAGCGCTCGTGGGTCGTCTACAGCAACGAGGCGAAACGTGACCTGCTCGGCGTGCCTGACGAGATGCTGACGCAGCATGGCGCGGTCAGCGAGCCGGTCGCGAGAGCGCTGGCCGAGGGCGCCTTGACACGATCGGGCGCCGACATCGCCATTGGCATTACGGGCATTGCCGGCCCCGGCGGCGGGTCCGACCAGAAGCCGGTCGGCATGGTGTGGATCGCGGTCGCACGGCGGGAGCCGCGCGACACCGATGCGACAGTGTGCCGGTTCCTCGGCGGCCGGGAGATGGTGAAGACGTTTGCCGCAGTCACCGCCGTCGATCTCGTGCGACGCCGGCTCATTGGCGCTCCCTGGGACATCGACTGGATCTGGCGGCGTTAGCCCCACAGCTCACTCGCTTGCGCATGCCATCGGATCGAACTCCCGAATCGTGCCCGATCCCGCCGGATCAGCGGGCCGATCGCTGTTACACCAGGTGAACTGAGGGGTTGATGCGGCTGTTCGTCGCGGTCAGCGTCGGCGACCAGGTCCGGGAAGCTGCCGCCCGGGCCCGCTCGCGCATCGAAGCCGGTCTGCAGCAGATTCGCGGCGAGCCGCCGCGCCTCGTGTGGGTCGCGGCGCAGGGACTGCACCTCACGCTGCGCTTCCTCGGCGAACCACCGGACGAACGGGTGCCGGCGATCGTCGCCGCGATCCAGGAGCCCTTACCGGTCGCGCCGTTCTCGGTGACCTGGCACGGGCTTGGCGCGTTTCCCTCGCCGCGTCACCCGCGCGCCATCTGGGTAGGCGTCACCGACGGCGCGCGTGAGCTCGGGCTCCTCGAGCGGGAGATCAGCCGGCGGATAGGAGGCCTGCTGCCAGGCGAGGACCTAACGGAGGCGAAGCCGTTTCATCCGCATCTCACCCTCGCCCGGGTGAAGACGGATTCGAACCGCGTGAACTGGCCCGCGATTCTTGCCGACGCCGCAGTGACCGGTATCGCGTCGCCCGTCACGCACGTCGCGCTGTATCGCAGCCGCGGCCTGCCGGCCGGCGCCGGTTACGAGGAGCTCTGCCGCGGTCATCTGACGGGCTGCTGAAAGGAGCAACCCTTCGTGCCGTTTTGCCTTCTGCCTTGTGCCTTCTGCCTTCACCGTTGACGGTAAGATCAGGAGATGGCGCCGGCGCTACTCGGCTACCTTCTGGGCTCGCTTCCGCTCGGCTTCCTGATTGCCCGCGGCCGCGGCGGCGTTGACCTGCGTCGCGTCGGCAGCGGCAATGTCGGCGCGGCGAATGTCTACCGCAGTGCGGGCCGCTGGCTCGGCGTCCTGGTCCTCTTCGTCGACATGGCCAAGGGGGCGGGCAGCGCGCTGCTGGCGCGGACACTGTTTGCCGCCAATCACGAACACGCCGAAGCGCTGGCCGGTTTGGCAGCAATCGTCGGGCACATCTATCCCGTCTGGCTTCGGTTCGTCGGCGGCAAGGGCGTGGCGGTGGCATTCGGCGTATTCACGGTGCTGGCTCCGCTCGCGACGGCGATTGCTGCCGGCGTATTTCTCGCCGCGACGTGGGCAACGCGCTACGTGTCGCTCGGATCGGTGCTGGCGACGGTGACGTTACCGGCGATGCAATGGTCGTTCGGGGCGTCGGACGCGGTCAGCCTCGCGGCGACCGGCGCGGCGGTGTTGATTCTCTTCCGGCACCGCAGCAACATCGCGCGGCTGGTGCGCGGCACGGAGCGCCGGCTCGGCCAGCGCGCCGTCGTCAACTGAACCGGACATGCAGCGAGTTGCCGTCATCGGGGCGGGGAGTTGGGGCACCGCTCTCGCCGTGCACCTGGCCCGCATCGGCCACGACGTCACGCTGTGGGGCAGGGACGCAGCGCTCGTGGACGAAATGCGGGCCCGCCGCGCAAACCCCATCTATCTGCCTGACGTTGTCTTTCCTCCCGGCCTGGCGATCTCGACCGACGTTGCCGAAGTGCTGGCCGGCGCCTCGATTGCAGTCGTGGCGGTGCCGTCTCACGGGGTTCGGGCGGTCGCGCGGCAAATGGCGGCGCATCTCGGTCCGGGAACCCTCGTCGTGAGCGCCGTCAAGGGGCTTGAAGAGCAGTCGCTCCAGCGCATGAGCGAAGTGCTCGTCGAGGAATTGCCGTCCGCGGGAGATGTCGCGGTGCTCTCGGGCCCGAGTTTCGCCGTGGAGCTGGCCCGTTCGCTGCCGACCGCGGTGGTCGTCGCCTCGCCATCGGCGCACACCGTGGAACATGTACAGAGCGAGTTCCGATCGGCCTGGCTGCGGCTCTACGGCACACCCGATGTGATCGGCGTCGAGATCGGCGGCGCGATGAAGAACACGATCGCGATTGCCGCCGGTGTGGTCGAAGGGTTGGGGCAGGGCCACAACGCGCTCGCCGCGCTCATCACCCGCGGCCTGGCCGAACTGACGCGGCTGGCGGTCGCAATGGGCGGTCACCGCGAAACCTTGTCCGGTCTGGCCGGCCTCGGCGACCTGGTTCTCACCTGTACCGGCGGCCTCAGCCGCAACCGGCATGTCGGGGCCGAATTGGCACGCGGCCGGTCCCTGGGCGAGGTGGTCGCCAGCACGAAGATGGTGGCCGAAGGCGTACGGACCACCGAGGCCGCTCTCGCGCTTGGGGCGCGCCACGGCGTGGAGCTGCCGATCACCGAACAGATGGCGGAGGTCCTCTCCGGCCGGAAGGATCCGCCCTCGGCCCTGCGCGAACTGATGGGACGCAGGCAGAAGGCCGAGCACGCCTAATGGGACTTATGTCCGATGCCGGGCCCCGCAGAATTCGTTGATACGCTCCACTAGGTCGCAGGCACACCACTCATGGGTTTGTTCGACAAGCTGAAGCAGGGGCTCACGCGCACGGCGCAGCAGATCGCCGAGCGCTTCGACGACCTCGTTCGGGGCAGTGACGCACCCGAACAACGTTCGCGCACGATCGATCCCGACACGCTCGAGAGCCTGGAAGAAGTGCTGTTGATGGCCGACGTCGGCGTGGCAGCGTCGCGGAAGATCGTGGACGCCGTCGCGGCGCGCCAGCGCCGGGGCGAGTCACTGCGACAACTGGTCCGCGACGAAATACTGCAGGTCCTGAGATCGGCCGATCGCGGCCCCAACCCGGCGCCGCAGCCGGGCGGGCCGCGGGTGGTGCTCATCGTTGGCGTCAACGGCACCGGCAAGACCACGACGATCGGCAAGCTCGCGAACCAGCTGAAACGCGAAGGCCGCGCGCCGCTCATCTGCGCCGCCGACACCTTCCGCGCCGCCGCCGTGGATCAGCTGCAGATTTGGGCCGACCGCGCCGGCGTCGACATGGTGCGTGCCCGAGAAGGTTCGGATCCGGCCGCGGTCGTGTTCGACGCGATGACCGCCGGCAAGTCGCGCGGCCGCGACGTGATTCTCGTGGACACGGCCGGGCGTTTGCACACACGCGCGAACCTGATGCAGGAGCTGGAGAAAATCCGCCGCGTCGCCTCGCGCGAGATCGCCGGTGCCCCGCACGAAACGCTGCTCGTTCTCGACGCGACGGTGGGACAGAACGGCCTCGTGCAAGCGCGCGAGTTCATGGGCGTCGCCGGCGTCACCGGTATCGTGCTCACCAAGCTGGATGGAACCGCAAAGGGCGGCATGGCCGTGGCCATCGCCAACGATCTCGGGCTGCCGATCCGCTACGTCGGCGTTGGCGAAGGCATCGACGACCTGCTGCCGTTCAACGCGGAGGAGTACGCGGACGCGCTCTTCCGGGAGAAATGGTGACCGACGCCGACGTGATGCGCCGCGCGCTCTTCCACGCGGCCCGCGCCGCCGGAGTGACCACGCCGAATCCGATGGTCGGGGCAGTGGTCGTGTCGGCCGGCGGCGTGATCGTCGGGCAGGGCCGCCATCCCCGGGCCGGCGCGCCGCACGCTGAAGTGTTCGCGCTCGACCAGGCCGGTCCTCTGGCCCGCGGCGGAACGCTCTACGTCACGCTGGAGCCGTGCTGCCACTACGGACGGACGGCACCGTGTACCACGCGGGTCATCGCGAGCGGCATCGCCCGGGCCGTCGTGGCGATGACGGATCCGAACCCGCTCGTCAACGGCAAAGGAATCGCCGAACTGCGGGCTGCCGGCATCGAAGTCGACGTGGGGGTCCTCGAAGAGGAGGCGCGCCGGCTGAATCGAGCGTTCGTGACGGTCCAAACCCTCGGCCGCCCCGAGGTGATCGTGAAGGCGGCATCGAGCGCCGACGGGTTCATCGCGGCACGTCCGGGCGAGCGGACTCCCATCACCGCTGCCGAGGCGAATCGCCGCGTGCAGCGCGTAAGAGCGGTCGTTGACGCGATCGCGGTCGGCTCGGGCACGGTGCTGGCTGACGATCCGCTGCTGACGGTCCGCGACTCGGCACGCGTCCGGCCGCTCGTGCGCGCGGTGTTCGATCGGCGGCTGCGGACTCCGCCCGCGGCCCGGCTGCTCTCGACGCTCCCCGACGGGCCGGTGATAATACTCACCAGCAACCGAGCCATGACCCACGCGGCGGATCGCGTGTCCGCGCTCCGCGCTGCAGGCGCGACCGTGGTGCCGAGCGGCGACGACATCGCCGGTGCGCTGCGGGCGCTGCTGGCCTTCGACGTCAGCGCGCTGCTGGTCGAAGGCGGGTCCGTGATTCACCGGACGCTGTTCGACGGAGGCCTGGTCGATACGGTGCACCTGATCGTGTCGCCGCAGCGTCTCGGCGGGGGAGTTCCTCTCTTCGGCAACGGGATCGTCGGCGTCCCGGAAGGTGACTTGCGGACCGTGACCCAACTTGGGCCGGACTGCTGGATGGAATTCGATGTTCACCGGAATCATTGAGGCAACCGGCCGCGTCGAAGAGGCGACGACCGTGGCCGGCGCGCTCCGGGTTCGCATCGAGACCGACCTGGCAGGAGCGCTGTCGCCCGGGGCAAGCCTGGCCGTCAGCGGCGTCTGCCTGACCGTGGTCGTCATCGAAGATGGTCACGTCGTGGCCGACATCGGTCCCGAAACGGCTCGAATCACGACGCTCGGCCGGCTTCAGCCCGGCCAACACGTCAACCTGGAACGCCCGATGCGGATGGATGGGCGGCTGGACGGCCACTTCGTGCAGGGTCACGTCGACGGAACCGGGGTGGTCAAGGCCATCCGGCCCGAGGCTGATTCCCACTGGCTGACCATCCAGTTTCCGCCGGCGCTGTCGCCGCTCTTCATCCGCAAGGGCTCGATCGCCGTGGACGGCATCAGCCTGACCGTGGCCGGCCTCGACGATCAGGCGTTCGACGTGATGATCATCCCCTACACGTGGGCCCACACCACACTCCAGCACCTCAGGCCGGCTGACCAGGTGAACCTGGAATGCGACATGATAGGGAAGTATGTAGTGCGCGCCGTCGACGCGCGACGCCCATGAAACCGAACCGCGCCTCTGCCTCGAAGCTTCGCCTGGCCCGCCGGGCCGCTCCAAACGGGCCTTTCGCACCGATCGAGGATGCCGTCGCCGCGATCCGCCGTGGTGAGCTCGTGATCGTGGTCGACGACGAGGATCGCGAGAACGAGGGGGACCTGACGATCGCCGCCGAAAAGGTCACGCCCGACGCGGTCAATTTCATGATGACCTACGGGCGGGGCCTGATCTGCATGCCGATGACCGGGGAGCGGCTCGACACGCTGCAGATTCCTCTTCAGGTGCCGGCGCAGCTCAACTCGACCCAGTTCTCCACCGCCTTCTGCGTCGGCGTCGAGGCCAAGAAGGGCACCACGACCGGCATCTCGGCGGCGGACCGGGCCCGGACCGTGCTGACGGCGATCAACTCGAAGACCCGGCCGGAGGACCTCGCGCGACCAGGGCACGTGTTCCCGCTGCGCGCCCGCGACGGAGGTGTGCTGGTGCGCGCCGGACAGACCGAAGCTGCCGTGGATCTCGCCCGGATCGCCGGCCTCTATCCTGCCGGCGTGATCTGCGAAATCGCCAGCCGCGACGGCAGCATGGCGCGCGTGCCCGAGCTCACGCGCTTCGCGAAGCGGCACAAGCTGCTGATGATCACGGTAGCCGACCTGATCCGATACCGGATGCGCACCGAGGGCCTGGTGCGCAAGGTTGCCGAAGCCGAGCTACCGACCGAAGACGGCCCGTTCCGCATCCACTGCTACGAGAGCATGATCGATGGGCAGACCCATGTCGCCCTGGTCCGCGGCGACATCTCCACGGGCGAGAACGTGCTGGTGCGGGTGCATTCGAGCTGCCTCACCGGCGACGTGTTCCACTCGGCGCGCTGCGACTGCGGTCCGCAGCTGCACGCCGCCATGAAGCGCATCGCCACTGAGGGCCGCGGCGTCCTGCTCTACCTGAATCAGGAAGGGCGAGGCATCGGCTTGTCGAACAAGCTCCGCGCCTACGCCCTGCAGGATCAGGGGTTCGACACTGTCGAAGCCAACGAGCAGCTCGGGTTCAAGGCGGACCAGCGCGATTACGGCATCGGCGCTCAGATCCTCCGCGACCTGGGCATCCGGACGATGCGGCTCCTCACCAACAACCCGCGGAAGTTCGTCGGGTTGCAGGGCTACGGCCTGTCGATCGCCTCGACCCTGCCGCTCGAGATCCCCGCCTCCGAAACGACGCGCCGCTACCTGAAGGTCAAGAAGGACAAGCTGGGGCACCGGCTCACGTCGGTTTGACGAAAGCCGCGAAACTCAACTAGGATAAGCGTTTGCGCCAAGTCGCCACTGCCCGTTCAGGAGGCGGGGCGGTCGGGGTGCGCCGGCGAGGTCCCAGGGTACTTCCGTGTTCGATCAACTGAGCCAGCGCCTACAGGACGTCTTCCAGTCGATTCGCGGAGAGTCGCGTCTCACCGAAGCCACGGTCGAGAACGTCCTCCGGGAAATCCGGATGGCGCTCCTCGAGGCCGATGTCAACTTCAAGGTCGTCAAGGCCTTCGTCGATCGCGTCCGCGATCGGGCGATGGACCAGGAGGTCCTGAAGAGCCTGACGCCGAGCCAGCAGGTCGTCAAGATCGTGCGCGACGAGCTGCTCGCGCTGTTCGGCGACGCGAAAGGCGGCCTCGTCGAGACGGCGGCGCGGCCGCGCGTGATTCTGATGCTGGGGCTGCAGGGCTCCGGCAAGACGACCACGACCGGCAAGCTCGCGAAGTGGTTGAGCAAGCAAGGGCGCCACCCGATCGTGGTGTCCACTGACGTCCGCCGCCCGGCGGCCATCCAGCAGCTGGCGGTGGTGGCAGAGAAAGCCGGCGTGCGGGTCCACGATCCTGCCGGCCAGATGGATCCGGTGGTGCGCGCCAAGGGCGCGCTCACCGAGGCCCGGGCCGTCGGCAACGACGTGATCATCGTCGACACGGCAGGGCGCCTGCACATCGACGACGAGCTGATGCAGGAGCTCGTCGCGATCAAAGAGGCGGTCGGCCCAAGCGATCTGCTCTACGTCGCCGACGCGATGACCGGGCAGGACGCGATCAAGAGCGCGGGCGAGTTCAACCGGCAGATCGGCGTCACCGGCGTGGTGTTGAGCAAGGCCGATGGCGATGCGCGCGGTGGTGCCGCGCTCTCGGTGGTGTCGGTCGTCGGCGTGCCGATCGCGTTCATGGGCATCGGCGAGCGGCTCGAGGACTTCGAGCCGTTCTACGCCGACCGGTTCGTGTCGCGCATGCTCGGCATGGGCGACGTGCTGTCGCTCATCGAGAAGGCCGAAGAGGTCATCGACGAGGGGGACGCGGAGCGGCTGGAACAGAAGATCCGGCGGGGCGGCTTCACGCTGGAGGACTTCAAGGATCAGCTCAAGACGCTGAAGAAGATGGGCCCGCTCGAGAACATCCTCGGGATGCTTCCGGGCATGGGGAATCTCAAACAGCTCGCCGAGCACAAGCCGGACGAGCGGCAGCTGCGGCGGGTCGAGGCGATCATCGGCTCGATGACGCCCGATGAGCGGCGCCACGCCGAAATCATCGACGGGAGCCGACGGAAGCGGATCGCGAGAGGCAGCGGCGCGGCGGTCGAAGACGTCAATCGGCTGTTGAAGCAGTTCAACGACATGCAGCGGATGCTGAAGATGGTCGGCCAGATGACGGGCGACCCGATTCCGGCGCCGCCCCGGAAGAAGAAGAAGAGTCCCTTCAGTCTCATGAAGTAAAAGGCAGAAGGCAAAAGGCAAAAGGCACAAGGCAGAAGGCAGAAGGCAAAAGCAAAGGTGAGAGGCAACTAGACATGCTGTGTATCCGGATGCGTCGGACGGGTTCGAAGAAGCGGCCGTTCTACCGCGTGGTGGTGGCCGAGGCGCGCTCGCCGCGTGAGGGGAGCTTCCTCGAAGTGCTGGGGATGTACAACCCGCGCCAGAAGCCCGCGGTCGTCGAGATCGACAAGGCTCGTGTGGAGCACTGGATCTCGAAGGGCGCGCGGCCGTCGGATTCGGTGCGCACGCTGCTGGCCCGACACCTGACCAGGGATCGCGGCGTGGTGGCAGTGCCGGTGACGGCCGAGCCCGTCGCGCCCACCGCGTAGGCATCGACGTGGCGGCCGATCTCAAGGGCTTGGTTGAAGTCGTGGCCCGGGCGCTTGCCGATGCGCCCGATGCCGTCGAAGTCAGGGAGACCGAGCGGCGCGGCGGCACCGTCTTCGAGCTGCACGTCGCGCCCGGCGACCTCGGCCGCGTAATTGGGCGTCAGGGGCGTACCGCCGCGGCGCTGCGGCTGCTGCTGCAGAGCGCGGGCGAGGCATCCGGCAAGCGGGTCACGCTCGACATCCGGGACTGACGGTGTCGGGAGTCGGGAGTCGGGAACCGGGAGCCGGTCGAGAGCCGGCCAGCATCCCGGACTGGGACGACCTGATTCTCGTTGGCATCGTGGCCCGGACGCACGGGAACAAGGGTCACGTGATCGTGAATCCGCACACCGACTTCATGGACGATCGGTTCCGGGTCGGGGCGCGATTCCAGGTGCGCATGGCGGATGGCTCGCGGCAGACAGTGCAGGTGACCGCGGCGCGCATCCACCAAGGGCGCCCGGTCATCGGGTTGGAAGGGGTCGGGAACATCTCCGACGCCGAGCGGTACCAAGGCGCGGAGTTGCGGATTCGCCCCGAGGAACAGCCGGCGCTGCCGCCAGGGCACTACTACCACCATCAGCTGGTGGGGTGCGAGGCGGTCGATCCGGGCGGCGAGCGCATCGGGCGCGTCGTCGGCGTCGAAGGCGAGATGGGGCAGAGCCGGCTGATCGTCGCCGGCGAACGTCGCCGCCACGAGATTCCGTTGGCAGAGGACATCTGCTCGGTGAATCTGGCGGAACGGAAGATTGTCGTCAGAGCGCCGGAAGGACTCCTGGATCTCTGATCTCTGACGCTTTGAAAGTTGAAAGTTAGGCAGTTTAGAGTTGCCAGTTGAAGTTCACAGTTGCAGTTGACAGTTAGCAGTTGCGGTCAAAGTGACAGTGAGAAGGACGGAAGAGGGGTCGATCGCACAGAGCGCCGTGCAAACTGAAACTGCAAACTGAAACTGTTAACTTCAACTGGCAACTCTAAACTTCTGAACTGTTAACTTTCAAAGCGAAGATGCGTTTCGACGTCGTCACGATCTTCCCCCGCATCGTCGAGGCCGGCCTCGCGGAGGGCGTCGTGGGCCGGGCCCGGGAACGTGGCCTGATTGACGTCAGGGTGAGGAACCTTCGGGACTTCACCACGGATCGGCACCATGTCGTCGACGACGTGCCGTTTGGTGGGGGCCCGGGGATGGTGATGAAGCCCGAGCCGTTCTTCGCCGCGATGGAGGCGATGGAGGCCGAGCGGGGGAGAGCCGGGGCGGTGGTGCTGTTGACGCCGGCCGGGCGGCGCTTCACCCAGGAGGACGCGGGGCGGCTGGCGAGCCGGAGCCCGATTGTGCTTCTCTGTGGGCGCTACGAGGGCATCGACGAACGGGTCCGCGAGCGCTGGGTCACCGACGAGATCTCGATTGGTGACTACGTCCTCTCGGGCGGGGAAATCCCGGCGCTGGTGGTGATCGACGCCGTGTCGCGGCTCGTTCCCGGCGTCGTCGGCGACGAGCAGTCGGTGGAAGGTGATTCGTTCGTGCGGGGCCTGCTCGATTACCCGCACTACACGCGGCCCGCCGAATACGAGGGGCAGCGGGTGCCGGACGTGCTGTTGTCGGGCCATCATGCCGAGATCCGGCGATGGCGGCGGCAGCAGGCGCTCAGGCGGACATGGGAGCGGCGGCCGGACCTGCTGGCGGCGGCGACGCTCGACGAGGAAGAAGAAAGCTGGTTGCGGGCGTGGACCTCCACGGCCGCACCGAAGTCGGAGTGAGAAGGGAGTCTGCAGTCATGACCGCGATGGAGATGGTGGAGAAGGCACAACTGGTCGAGCGTCCCCGCATGAAGCCGGGCGACACCGTGCGCGTGCACGTGCGCGTCAAGGAAGGCGACAAGGAGCGCATCCAGGTTTTCGAGGGTGTCATCATCAACCTGCGTCGCGGCGGCGTGCGCTCCACGTTCACCGTGCGGAAGGTGTCGTTCGGCCAGGGCGTCGAGCGCATCTTCCCGATGCATTCCCCGACGATTCAGAAGGTGGACGTCGTCCGCTCGGCCAAGGTCCGGCGCGCCAAGCTGTACTTCCTGCGCGACCTCAAGGGCAAGGCGGCACGGATGAAGGAAGTTCGCAAGAGCTAGCACACAGGTTCGTCCTGGCCCGGAGCGGACGGCTCCGGGCCGTGGCCCCCGCCCGTGGGCAAGTCCCTCGCTCGCCGAACCATCGAGAACGCGCTGCGGCGCTATGGGTTCGTCTACATTGCGGGCGTCGACGAGGTCGGACGGGGCTGCCTCGCCGGGCCGGTGACGGCGGGCGCCGTCATCCTGCATCCCGACCGGCACATCGCCGGGCTCGCCGACTCCAAGATCCTCACCGCCGCGGCCCGGGATCGATTATTCGAGGAAATTTCGCGCAAAGCTGTGGCGTGGCGCGTGATCTCCGTCGATCCCGACGAAATCGACCGCATTAACATCCACCAGGCAACGCTGCGCGCGATGCAGCGGGCGGTCCTGGCGCTCTCCCCCCTCCCGGACGCCGTGCTGGTGGACGCGTTTCGGATTCCGGACCTGCCAATGGCCCAGCGCGGGGTCATCGGCGGCGATCGGCGCTCGGCGGCCATCGCGGCCGCATCCATCATGGCCAAGGTCACGCGTGACCGCATGATGGAAGCGCTCCACACCACTGATCCTCGGTACGGGTTCGACCGACATAAGGGATATGCCACCGCTGACCACCTGGCGGCCGTGGCCAAATTTGGCTATTCCGTGCAGCACCGGCGGTCGTTCAGGCCTCCGACGCTGTTTGACACTATCGCCTGAGGGCTATCACTGTGCCGTCGTTCGATCGTGAAGGGGCGCTGAAGAGCGCCGAGAAAGCCCTGAAGCTGGGGAAGATTGACGCGGCGATTGCCGAGTACGTCAAGATCGTCGAGGCCCAGCCGCGCGATTGGAACAGCGCCAACGCGCTCGGTGACCTCTACGTACGGGCCGGCCAGGTGGACAAGGGCATCGGCCACTACGTCAGGATTGCCGACCACCTCGAGAGCGAGGGCTTCTATCCGAAGGCGGGCGCGCTCTACAAGAAGATCCTGAAGATCAAGCCGGGCGACGAGGCAGCGCTGCTCCAGCTCGGAGAGATCGCCGCCAGGCAGGGCCTGCTCGCAGACGCCAAGCAGTATTTCAACCAGCTCGCCGACCGACGCAAGGCGCGCGGCGATCAGAGGGGCGCGGCCGAGCTCACGGTGCGGATGGGGACGCTCGATCCCGCGGACCTGGACGCCAGGCTCGTCGCGGCGCGGGCGGCCGCCGGCATCGGCGACAACACCACGGCGCTCCGCGAGTTCCGCGAGGTTGCCGAGAAGCTGCTCGAAGCCGGCCGCAACGACGACCGCACGACCGTGCTGGCGGACATCGTCGCCCTGGATCCCGCTGACATCGCCGCTGCGTCCGGCGTCGCTCGTGCTCTAGCCGCGGCGGGAGACCTGAAGCGCGCCCGGCCGTATCTGTCACCGGACTCTGCTGGCGACGACCCGACACTGTGGCTCGCGCTTGGCGAGGCGCTGCTCGCGGAGGGGGAGCTCGAACCGGGCCGGAGTGCCGTGGCCACCGCGATTCGGCTCGACCCGCAGCGGCGAGAGGCCGCTGTCGTGGTCGGCTGCCGCCTCGCCGAGAGCACGCCAGAGGCTGCCTACCAGTTGATCGACGTGGTTGCCGACGCGGCGGTCAGTGGCGGCGACTACGCAGCCGCGGCCGCGGCGCTGCACGAGTTCGTCACCCGCGTCCGGTTCCATCTCGTCGCGCTGATGCGACTGGTCGAAATCTGCGTCGACGGTCAGCTGGAGGCGACGCTGGCCGAGGCACAGGCGCAGCTGGCTGATGCCTACCTCGAGGTTGGCCGCGGACTCGAAGCCCGCATCATCAGCGAGGACCTGGTTGCCAGGGAGCCGTGGAATCGCGCCAACATCGAGCGCTTCCGCAAGTCGCTGGTGATGCTCGGCGAGGCAGACCCCGACGCCATCATCGCGGATCGGTTGAGCGGCGACAGCCCGTTCCTGGCCGCGGACTTCATCGACCTCAACGAGGGGACCGACTTCAACGGCGGCACGCCCGCCGGGGGAGCCGCACCTGCGGCGTCGGCGGCCCCGGCAGCGAAGGTTTCGGCTCCGGCCAGCCCGGCTCCGTCCTCCAAAAAAGGGAAGGCCCAGAAACGGGAGGCCAGCGACGACGCCGAGCGTCCCGCCTCGTCCGATGACGCGGCGGCCGAGCAGTACCGCCTCGCTCTCACCTACCAGGACATGGGAATGATCGACGACGCGATCACCGCCCTCGAGAACGCGGCGCGTTCCTCGCGCCAGCGGTTCGACGCGGCCTCGATGCTCGGCCGGCTGCACCTGGAGCAGCAGCGGCTGACCCGGGCGATCGAGTGGTTCGAGCGCGCCGCCGAGGCGCCGGCCCCGACACCTGACGCCGGCCGCGCCCTGTTGTACGATTTGGCCAGCACCCTCGAAGCGGCGGGCGAAGGATCGCGCGCGCTGGCGGTGTTCGTGGAGCTCGAAGCCGAGTCGGGTGGGTACCGCGACGTGGGGCTCCGGATCGATCAGCTGTCCAAGGTGCAGGCGCGCGGCTGACGCGCCTCGCCGCGGGACGGACGGCAGGTCAACTCGATCGAGTGAGGGGTTAATCTGCTGTTCCGTCGGCTGCTCCTGACTGCGCTGCTGCTCGAAATCGGGCTGCTTCTCCTTCTGATTCCCTGGTCGCGCTTCTGGGAGCGCAACTACTTCGCGGACATCGTGCCCGCGATCCACCTGCTCATCACGAACAACTACGTCCGCGGCGCCGTGTCGGGGCTGGGGCTGATCAACATCTGGTTCGCGCTCGTGGAGCTCGCCGGGATCGTCGGCGGGCGGGAGAGCCCAATGACCGCCGGACAGGATGGCTGACGCGAGCCGGTTGCCGCGCGTCATGGTCGTGACCGATCGGCGTCGGCTGGTGTCCGAGACCGGCGCGGCTGACGACGAGTGGCCATCGCTGTTGGAAGCACAGGTTTCAGGCGCGCTGGCAGGCGGCGCCGATTTCGTCCAGATTCGCGAACCGGATGTCGATGCCCGCACGCTGGTCCGAACGCTGCGTGCGGTGTTCACCGGTGTGCCGGAAAGTGCACACCGCGTCGTCATCAATGACCGCGCTGACGTGGCGCTCGCCACCGGGGCGGCTGGCGTGCATCTCACCGAGCGTTCCATCCGAATCGACGAGGCCAGAACCCTGCAGCCCGCAGGGATTGTCTGGGTAGTCGGCCGATCCATCCACGACGAGGCTGGAGCGGCAACCGCGCGAGGCGCGGACTACCTCGTGGCCGGCACCGTTCAGCCGAGCCGGTCGAAGCCCGAAGACCCTCGTCTGCTCGGTTGGAAGGGCCTCGCGGCGATTGTCCGGGCGGCCGGAACGGTGCCGGTGCTGGCGATTGGAGGCCTGGGCCCCCAGCACGTCCAGGAAATCGTTGATGCGGGCGCGGTTGGGCTCGCAGGTATTGGATGCTTCCTGCCGATACGAGGGGAAGACGTCGTTGCCAGCGTGCGAGAACGGGTGCGCGCCGTGCGGATGGCGTTTGACAGGGCCTGAGGGGAACCCTACACTCGAAGTAGCGGCAGTGACGCCGATAGGCGCCGCAACCGCACAATCCCCCAGAAACCGAACCGTGGTGGCCAACCCAGGGCAGCGTCCGCTTCGAGTGGCCGAGCGCCTCAAGGAGGCGCGCGAGTCGCGCGGCCTTTCGCACCGGCAGATCGCCGAGGTGGCCAAGGTGTCGACGCGGGTCGTTTCGGCGCTCGAAAGCGAGCGCCTCGAGGTGGTGCCCGACGGTATCTACCGCCGCTCGCTCGTTCGCCTGTTCGCTGGCGAAGTCGGCCTCCCGCCCGAAGAGACCCTGATCGCCTTTCTCGCCGAACATCCCGACGAACTGCCGATGCCAGGCGCGGCGCCGCCGATCGAGACCGGACGACGCCGGTGGACCGGTTTCCTGCGCAAGGCCCTGGCGATGATCGGCGCGATCGTGCCGCTGGTCGTTGGCGTGGCGTATTTCACCCGGCTGGAAACCTCGCAGCGGTACCACTCTCCGGTGACGGCCGCGCCCCGGGACGCTGGCGCGTGGCAGCCGGATATCGTGCCGGCAGGCGGGTTCAGCGAGCCGCCCCCGCCGGCAGTCCGGCCGGTCGCAATGCTGGTCACGGTCTCGGCTCGCTGCGCTCTCCGCGTGATCGCCGACGGTAGCCTGGTGGTCGAGCGTGCGTTCGAAGCGGGTGAGTCGTTCCGGCTGGCGTTCTCGGACGCAGTGGAGCTCGAGGGCGACAACGCCGCGGCGGTGCAGTTCGGGATCAACGGCCGCGTCGGCCGCCGGCTCGGAGCCGCGGGCGAAACGTTCTCCGTCCGGATCGGCCGCGACGACTATCCACTGCTGCTCTCGGGACGCTGATGGACGTCGGCCTGCGTACCCCCTTGCTGGATTTCTTCCGGCGCGGCGAAGTCGCGCGCGAGCTGCGCCTGATGGCGGCCGAAGGCGCGGTCGCGCCGCGGCCCCTCGAGCAGCTCGGACTGCTCGTCCTGCTGAGCGCCGATTCCGACGCCGAGGTGCGCACCACTGCGGACCGGACCCTGACCAGGCTGCCTGCCGCCCAGCTCGCCGCACTGCTGGCTCAATCCGAGACGCCAACCGAGCTCCGCGACTTCTTCGCCAGCCGTGGCATCGTCGCATCGGAGTTATCGCCGGCGCCCGACACGCCGCTCGTGGACACTGACGACACCGATTATGGCGAGGAGGAAGAGTCGGCCGAGCAGAAGGCCGACACCGCCAAGCGCATCGCCGATATGAGCGTGCCCGAGAAGGTGAAGGCGGCGTTGAAGGGGACGCGGGAGATGCGCTCTGCGCTGATTCGCGATCCCAACAAGATGGTGGCAACCGCGGTTCTCAGCTGCCCGAAGCTCAGCGAGCAGGAAGTAGGGTCATTCGCCCGGATGGCAAATGTCTCGGAAGACATCCTCCGGACGATTGGCCACACCCGTGCCTGGGTCAAGAACTACGGCGTCCTGCTCGGGCTCACGAAGAACCCGAAGACGCCCCTGGCGCTCTCCCTCAACTTCCTCAATCGCCTGAACGACCGCGATCTCCGCGGCGTCTCGATTGACCGGAACGTGCCGGAGCCGCTCCGCCTCGCGGCGAAGAAGAAGATCGCGCTGTCCGAGAAGTAGCGGCCCATTCCGAACGCATCTGCGAAAGGCCGTCCATGTACACGGCCACCCGCTCGCGCTCCTCTTCGTTCGGCAACTGCTTCAACAGCTCGATCGCACGCGTCAGGTCCTTCTGGATCGACGCCTTCGAGGCAGAGAAGTAGAGGCGCTTGATCTCGGAAACGGGATCCACGGACGGGAAGTATACCTGCCAAGGCAGAAGGCAAAAGGCAGAAGGCAGAAGGCAGAAGGTAAAAGGCAAAAGGCAGAAACCCTCAGCGCCCGCGCTTGATCGACTTCCGGAATACGGCCAGTGGCTGCGCGTTCAGGATGTCGTCACGGTTCGCCCAGGCGCGGCGGGCGACCAGTGCGCCCCACTGCGGGAACGCGAGCTCTGATGTCGAGTGCGCATCCGACGAGATCAACAGCTTGACCCCGCGTTCGCGGGCGAGGCGGGCATGACTGTCCGAGAGATCGAGGCGGTTGGGATTGGAGTTGATCTCCAGCGCCACTGCGTTGGCGGCCGCGGCATCGATCACTTTTTCGATGTGGACCTTCGAGGGCGGCCGGCGGAGCAGCATGCGGTTCGTCGGATGGCCGATGACGTCGACATGCGGGTGCTCGATGGCCTTGATCAGCCGCGTGGTCATCTCTTCGTCGGACTGCGACAGTCCCGAGTGCACCGAGGCAATCACCAGGTCGAGCGCGGCGAGGCAATCGTCGGCGAGGTCCATCCGGCCGTCCAGCAGGATGTCGCATTCGATGCCGGCCAGCAGCGCCAGGCCGTTGCCGCGGCCGTTCATCCGGCGGACCCGGTCGGCGTGAGCAAGGGTCCGTTCCTCGTTCATGCCATTGGCCATCGCCAGGTTCTGGCTATGGTCGGTGATCGCGATGTACTCGAGGCCGCGCGCTTTGGCCGCGGCCGCCATCACCTCCAGCGTGTCTCGCCCGTCTGTCTCGGTCGTGTGCATGTGCAGGTCGCCGCGCAATTGCCCGGGCTCGAACAGCGCGGGCAGGCGCCGCTCGATCGCTGCTTCGATCTCGCCGCGGTTTTCCCTGAGCTCCGGGGGCACGTAGGCCATTCCGAGCGCGGCGTAGATGCCTTCCTCCGTTTCGCCCGCAATCCGCGATTCGTCGGACGCCTGGAACAGCCCGTACTCGTTGAGCCGCCAGCCGCGCTCGAGCGCGCGATCGCGCAGCACGATGTTGTGGGCCTTCGAGCCGGTGAAGTACTGCAGCGCCGCGCCGCGCTCGTGCGACTGCACCGCCCGAAGGTCGGCCTGCAGGCCGCCGCGGAGCAGCACCGACGCCTTCGTGTCGCCGCGGCCGAGCACGCGCTCGACGAGCGGGTGAGCGACGAAGAACTCGAGCACCTCCGGAGGCGCGCCGACGGCCAGCAGGTCGACGTCCCCACACGTCTCGGCGCCTCGCCTGAGGCTTCCGACCGCGACGATGTCGAGGGCCGGCATGCGTTCGCGCAACCATTCCACGAGCGCGTCCACAGCCCGTGCCGCATCGGCGACGAGATGGCGGCCGGAGTGCTGCTGCCGCTCCTCCAGGGCCTTGAGGATCAGCGTTTCCTTCTTCGCCCCCATGCCGCGCATGACGCGAATCCGGCCGGCTTTGGCCGCGGCCTCGAGCTCGGTGAGGCTGCAGACGCCAAGTTCGGTGAAAAGCCGGCCGGCGGTCTTCGGGCCGAGCCCCTGGAGCGTCATCACGTCGAGCAACGTGACGGGGTATTGCTGGAGCAGCTCCTGGCGGATGGCGCAGTCACCGGTGGCGGCAATCTCGAGGATGCGCAGAGCGAGGTCCTTGCCGATTCCCGCCCACGCGCGGAGCGCGGCAGCGTCCATGTCGCGTACTTGCTCGGCGGCGTGGCCCACCACGTCGGCGGCGTTCCGATAGGCGCGGATCTTGAACGGGTTCTCGCCCTTCAGCTCGAGGAGATCGGCAATCTGCCCCAGCACCCGCGCGACGGCGGTGTTATCTAGCCCCACAATTCACTTGTGTTGAGCATTCGATCCGGTCGAACAGCCGTACTTCGTGCCAGTTTCCCACGGATTGACACGCTGATGGATCCTCAACTCAAGTGGACTGAGGGGTTAACCCGGAGGCCATCGGCTTCGATTCGGAAATCGAGCAGCCGGGCGCCGCCCGTGGCGAGCGCCGCCCGAATTGCCGGCGTGCGCTCAGGCGGGCCCATCGTGACCACGCATCCGCCGCCGCCAGCTCCGCAGACCTTTGCCGCTTGCGCCCCGGCGGCCAGCGCGCCGGCAATCAGGTCGTCGATCGCCGGCGTGCTCACGCCCGGCGCCAGCCGCTTCCGGTTCGTCCACTCGATCGCCAGCTGCCGCGCGACCTCGTCCCACTCGCCGGCGGCCAGCGCCCGCCGCATCGCTACCGCGGTATCGCGAATGCGCTCGAAGCAGTCGAAGACGTGCGTGTCCCCGTCGATGTGGCGCTTCGTGATCTCCCAGTTGTTGGTGCCCGAGTTGCGCGGCTCGCCGGTATAACAGAGGACCAGCCGGCTCTGCAGGGCCGCGATATCCACGTCCAGGGCCACCCGTCGGACCGCTCCCGGCTCGAGCTCGACCACGGCGACGCCTCCGTAGAGGGCGGGGCGATAGTCCTGGAGGCCGGTCGGAACGCTGATGACCTGCGCCTCGATGTCTTTGGCCACCTCCAGAATGGCGTCGGGACCCAGCCCTCGCCTGGTCCACGCATTCAGCGCGCCGCAGATCGCAATGTTCAGCGCCGATGATCCCGCGATGCCGGCCCCGGCCGGCGATTCGCCGCGCGTGGAGAGGGTGATGCCGCGGGCGCCGAAATGGTGGGCCAGACGGCCCAGCAGCGGCAGGGTCGGGTCGTCGCGCAGCGCATCGCCTGCCGGGAGCACGACCTCGCGGCAGGTGTCCTGGGACACCAGCGCCACCCGATCGTCATCGCGCCCCTCGATCGAGGCGTGAGCACGCAGGCTGATGGCGACGTTCAGCGTCTGCGCGTCCGGGTGAAAGAGGTAGAGCGGCCAGATATCGATGGTGCCGCCGGCCAGGTCGATGCGTGTCGGAGCCGACGCAGTGATGCGCACGGCCAATTATAATTCTGGGCGCACCATGCCTCTGGCCACACGACGCCGCATCGGACAGCTTCTCATCGGCAGCTTTCCCGCGCACGATCTCTCCGTCGAGCTCCGCGCGCTCGCGCGCGAGTTCGATCTCGGGGGAATCATCCTCTTCAGCCGCAACATCGAATCGCCCGAGCAGGTCAGCGAAGTTGCCGCCGAGGCCGAGCTGATGGGGGCCGAGCAACCCTTGTGGGTGAGCGTGGATCAGGAGGGCGGACGCGTCGCTCGCCTGAAGGCGCCATTTACGGTGTGGCCGCCGATGGCAACACTGGGGCGCGCAGGATCCGAGGAGCTTGCATCGCGCTTTGCAACCGCGCTCGCCGCCGAGCTCTCGGCCGTCGGCGTCACGCTCGACTATGCACCGGTGCTCGACATCCACACGAATCCGAAGAACCCGGTGATCGGGGATCGTGCGCTCGCCGAATCGGCTGCCGACGTGGCCAGGTTGGGCAGGGTCGTGGTCCGTGCCTTACAGGCCGGCGGGCTCGCCGCCTGCGGCAAGCACTTCCCAGGACACGGGGACACGAGCGCCGACTCCCACGAGGAATTGCCGCTCGTCGAACACCTCCCAGACCGGCTGCGCGCGGTGGAGTTCGAGCCGTTCCGCGCCGCAATCGCCGAGGGTGTGGCGTTCATCATGACCGCGCACGTGCTCGTTCCCTCGCTCGACGAGCACCGCCCGTCGACGCTGTCGCCGGCAGTGGTGCAGCGCCTCCTGCGCGAGGAACTCGGTTTCGACGGCGTGATCCTGAGCGACGACCTCGAGATGAAGGCGGTGAGCGCCCGCTATCCTGTTCCCGAGGCGGCGGTCGCGGCAATCAAGGCCGGCTGCGACGCGATGCTCATCTGCAGCGGGAACGTCGACCTGCAGGCGCAGGCGCTCGAAGCGCTGGTCAGGGCCGTTGAAACCGGCGATCTCCCGCAAGCCCGCCTCGACGAAGCGGAACGGCGGCTGAAGCGAGCGAAGGAGCGATTCCTGTCCAACCGATCGGCCACGCGCGACCGGCGCCGCGCCTGGCGGCAGGTCGTCGGCTCCGATGCGCATCGCGCCGTCGCCGAGGAGATGGCAGCGTTCCTGTGATTCGCCCACGGCGCCTTCAGGCCGGCGATCGCATCGCGTTCGTTGCCCCGGCCAGCGGGTTCAAACCCCAGGAGCTCGAGGCCGGCGCCTCCGAGCTGCGGCGGCTCGGATTCGAGGCGGTCTACTCGCCGGACATCCTCGCCCGGACCGCGTTCGAGGCCGGGCCGCCGGACCTCCGCGCGCGGCTGCTTCACGAGGCGTGGGCCGACCCGTCGATCGCCGCGTTGATTGCGATGCGCGGCGGCTATGGGAGCCAGCAGCTGCTGCCGCTGCTCGATGCGAACGTGATGCGAGCGGGCCGGAAACTGCTGATTGGCTACAGCGACATTACGGCCCTGCTCTGCTGGAGCTTCGCGCACGGCGTGATCTCGCTGCACGGTCCGATGGTCGAGGGGCGGCTGGCGGCTGGCCCGGCGGCCTACGACGAATCGACGTTCCTCCGGTCCGTGATGCGTCCCGAGCCGCTCGGCGCTCTGACCGCGGGCGGCATGGAAGCGCTGGTTGAGGGCGACGCGTGGGGAGTGACGCTCGGTGGCACGCTCACCCAGATCGTCTCGATGCTCGGTACCCCCTGGGCACTCGAACTCCCGCGCGGCGCGATCCTCCTGCTCGAAGATGTCTCGGAGCGGCCATACCGAGTCCACCGCATGCTGACGCAGCTGGCGCAGAGCGGCGTGCTGGCGCGAGCCGGGGCGCTCGTGTTCGGCGAGTTCCGCGGCTGTGACGAGCCCGGCGGGCGAGTGCTGATTCGCGACGTGCTGCGCGAGTTCACGCGCGGTTTCCCGGGCCCGGTGCTGTTCGGCCTGCCGTTCGGCCACACCCGCGGTGCGCCGCTGTCGATCCCGATCGGCGTGCGCGCCCACGTTACGGCCAGTCCTCCGTCGCTGGTCATCGAAGAAGCCGCAGTCGAGTGACACGATGCGAATTCACCTGATAGGCGCCTGCGGCACCGCCATGGGGACGCTGGCCGCACTGCTCAAACAGCGCGGGCACGAGATCAGCGGCTCGGACGAGCACGTCTATCCGCCAATGAGCGACTTCCTGCGCCGCGAGGGCATCCAGCTGCTCGAGGGCTACAGCGGCGAACACGTCGATGCATCGGTGGAGCTCGTCGTGGTCGGCAACGCCATCTCACGCGGCAACGTCGAGCTCGAAGCGGTGCTCGATCGGCGGATGCGCTACTGCTCCCTGCCCGAAGCGGTCAGGGACTTCTTCCTGTGGGGCAGCAGTTCGGTGGTCATTGCCGGCACGCACGGCAAGACGACAACGACCTCGCTCGCCGGCTGGTTGCTGACGCATGGCGGTCTGGATCCCGGCATCCTCGTCGGCGGCATCGCCCGCAACTTCGGCGCCGATGGCGCCAGCTATCGGCTCGGAAGCGGCGGCCTCTTCGTGATCGAAGGAGATGAATACGACAGCGCCTATTTCGACAAGACGGCGAAGTTCCTGAAATACGTGCCGACCATCGCGGTGGTGAACAACATCGAGTTCGACCACGCCGACATCTATCCGGACCTGGACGCCGTGCGCCTGGCATTCCGGCGGCTGGTCAATCTCGTCCCGCGCGGGGGACTGACGCTGCTTGGCGTCGACAGCCCGGAAGCGGCGGCGCTGACACCGCTCGTGCGGAGCCGTATCCAGACATTCGGGACCGCCGAATCCGCGGAATGGCGAGCGGTGGACGTGTTGCTCGAACCTGCCATCACGCGCTTCCGGCTGCTGCGGGCCGGATCGGATCTGGGCGAGGTTCGGATTCCAATGGCGGGCGTTCACAACGTGCGCAACGCCCTGGCGGCGCTGGCAGTCGGCATCGATCTCGGAGTGCCGCTGGATGTGCTGCGTGAGGGCCTGCTCGCGTTTCGCGGGGTCAAGCGCCGGCTCGAAGTGGTGGGGGAGCAGCGTGGCGTCGTCGTCTATGACGACTTTGCGCATCATCCGACTGCGGTGGCCGAAACCTTGCGCGCCGTCCGCGGCGCTGCGCCTGGCCAGCGGGTGTGGGCGATCTTCGAACCGCGTTCTGCCTCGTCGTGCCGGCGCGTGTTCCAAAGGGACTTCGCGACGGCATTCACCGAGGCCGATCGGGTAGTGATCGCCACCGTCTTCCGGTCCAGTCTTCCCGAGTCCGAGCGACTGTCCGAGGCCGAGCTCGTGGCCGATCTCACCGCAGCCGGCGTGCCCGCCCGGCACCTGCCCGACGTCGATGCGATCGTCCGGACTGTCGCCGCCGAAGCGCAGGCCGGCGATCTCATCGTGGTGATGTCCAATGGCGGCTTCGGCGGGATTCACGGCAAGCTGTTGAAGGCGCTGGCATGAACGTCCGCCTCGCCGGCGACACGCTGCTCCTGGTCGAATTCGAACCGGCGATCGATCCGCTGGTGAACGAGCGGGTTGTCGAGCTCGGGCACGCCCTTCGTGCCCGTCAGCTGCCCGGTGTCCGCGACGTCGTTCCTGGCTATGCGACGCTCGGTGTGCACTTCGACCCGCTGCGGACCGACCTTCTGGCCCTCGAGCGTGCCGTCGGCGTCGAGGGGCGAACCCTCGAGACGATCACGACGCTACCGGAAGCGCGCGTCATCGAAATACCGGTGCAGTATGGCGGCCAGGACGGGCCGGATCTCGAAGAGGTGGCGCGGTTCGCCGGCTGCTCGCCCCACGAGGTCATCGACCTTCATGCCGGCACCGCGTATCGCGTGTACATGCTCGGATTCGTTCCTGGCTTCGCGTATCTGGGCCGGGTCCCGGCCGCGATCGCGGCGCCGCGACGTCGCGTGCCGCGGGACCGGGTACCGGCAGGCTCGGTGGGGATCGCTGGCCAGCAAACAGGTATCTATCCCATTGATAGCCCCGGCGGCTGGCAACTGATCGGCCGCACGGATCGCACGATGTTCGATCCGTCGCGCGACCCGGCAAGCCTGTTGTCGGCGGGGGACACGGTCAGGTTCGTTCCGGTATGACCGGCGCGGGGCTGCGAATCGTCAAGCCGGGCCTGCTCACCACCGTCCAGGACCTGGGACGCTGGGGACACCAGCTCGATGGCGTTCCGGTGGCCGGACCGATGGACGTGTTCTCGCACCGGCTCGCCAATCACCTGGTGGAAAACGAACCGGAAGCGGCCGCGCTCGAGATCACGCTGATCGGTCCCGAGCTGATAGCGGAGGTGCCGGTTACCCTGGCGGTGTGCGGCGCAGACTTCGATGTTTCCATCGACAGCAATCCGGTGCCGACCGGGATCAGCTTCCACGTTCGTCGGGGCCAGGTGGTGCGATTCGGGAAACGCCACACTGGCGCGCGCGCCTATCTGGCGGTTGGCGGTGGCGGCATCCAGACGCCGCCCGTCCTGGGAAGCCGCGCCACCCATCTCGTGAGCGCAATGGGAGGCGTAAGTGGCCGTGCGCTGGCTGCCGGGGACGTCGTGCCGGTGAACGAGTCGCCCGCGCGTCCTACCGTCCGTGCCCGCGGGTTGACGCTCCCAACCGCCGGACGTGCGCGTCTGCGGGTGCTGCCCGGATCGCAGGAGCGCTGGTTCGGTGACGATGCCTGGCGCGCTCTGACGACGGTGAGCTTCCGAATTTCTCCGCGCTCGAATCGGATGGGCTATCGTCTTCAGGGTCCTCCGTTGCCGCGACAGATCACTGACGAGCCGATTTCCGAGCCGCTGGCGATGGGCGCGATTCAAGTGCCTGCCGCGGGCGAACCGATCTTGCTGATGGCGGACCGGCAGACTGCGGGCGGCTATCCGAAGATCGGCTATGTCATTACCGCTGATCTCTGCCTCGCCGGTCAGCTCGCGCCGGGTGAGTTCATCGAATTCGACCGGTGCACCGAGCGCGAGGCGGTAGCGGCCCTGATCGCGCGCGAACGCGAGCTGATGGCGCAGATGCTGTCGGCGCGCGCGAGCGAGGCACGGTCGTGAGCGGGTCACCGGCGCTGGTGGCCGCGCTGATCGCCCGGTTCGGCGCCGATCGAGTGAACGCCGATGCTCCGCTCGCGCCGTTCACGACCTTCAAGGTCGGCGGGCCGGCCGACGCGCTCGTCGAAACGCGCAGCAGCGACGAGATGGTCGATGCGATCAAGATCGCTCACGACCAGGGTGCGCCCTTTCGCGTGCTCGGCGGGGGCTCGAACGTGCTCATTCCCGACGCCGGCGTGCGCGGACTGGTGATTCGGCCTCGCGGCGGCGAAATCGCATTGGTTGGCCGGGAACTCGTCAAGGCGGACGCAGCCGTGACGATCAACGGACTGGTGCGATGGACGATCAATCGCGGCCTTGCCGGGCTCGAAGCGTGGGCCGGGACGCCGGGGACGGTCGGCGGCGCCATTTACGGCAATGCGCACTGGAAGAAGGTGAACATCGGCGACCTGGTGGAAAGCGTGAGGCTGGCCAGGCCTGACGGGACGCTGCTGCAGGCGCCTGCCGACCGGATGGAGTTCGGCTACGACGACAGCCGGCTCAAGCGCTCGAGCGAAGTGCTGCTGTGGGCGGCGTTCCGCGCCGTGCCAGGAGCCGATCCCGAGCGTCTCCGTGCCGTCGCGCGGGAGTCGCTCGCGTTTCGCAAGCGCACCCAGCCGCTCGAATCGCCGAGCGCCGGCTGCATCTTCATGAACCCCGACCCCTCACGCGACCGGATACCTGAAGGCATCCCGCCCTCGGCCGGTGCACTCGTCGATCGGGCCGGGCTGAAGGGAGGCGCGATCGGCGGAGCGCGCGTGTCGACGACCCACGCCA
The DNA here is from genome assembly GCA_035495795.1 of Vicinamibacterales bacterium. Taxonomy (GTDB): domain Bacteria; phylum Acidobacteriota; class Vicinamibacteria; order Vicinamibacterales; family UBA2999; genus VFZN01. Next base: position 8,403 of record DATJFF010000163.1, on the reverse strand, counting down.
ACTTCATCATCAACGCCGGCGGCGCCACAGCGACCGACATCGCAGCGCTGATCGATCGCTGCAAGGCCGAGGTCGAAGACCGGTTCGGCGTAACACTCCGGGAAGAAATCGTCCGGCTGTGAGAACCTAGGACTTCGAGAACCCGCGAACCCGTCATGTCCACACTCGTCATCCAGGGCGGCCGCCGGCTCCAGGGCCGCATCGACGTCGAAGGCAACAAGAACGCGGCGCTACCGCTGATTGCCGCGTGCCTGTTGACCGACCAGCCGTGCGTGCTGACCAACGTCCCGCGCATCGCCGACGTCGAGGTCATGGCCCGGCTGCTGCTGGACCTGGGCGCCGAGGTCAATGGCATCGGATCGACGACCCTGCGCATTCAGTGCCGCGAAGTGTCGAAGCACGAGCCGGACAGCGCGCTCGTCGGACGGCTCCGCGGATCGGTCCTCCTGCTCGGACCGCTGCTGGCGCGCCTCGGGAAGGCCTACGTCGCGCCGCCGGGCGGCGATTTCCCGGCGCGCCGAAGCATTCGTACTCACATCGACGCGCTCACTTCCATGGGCGCGAGAGTCGTCGAGGGCAGCGGCCATAGGCTGGAGACGCCCGAGGGCCTGAAACCGGCCTCCATCTACCTCGAAGAAGCGTCAGTCACCGGGACGGAGACGGCGCTGCTGGCGGCCGCGGCGGCGCCGGGCATCTCGGAGATCCGCCACGCCGCGTGCGAGCCGCACGTCGTCGAACTGTGCCAGTTTCTTCGCGGCATGGGTGTGGCGATCGAGGGGGAAGGCTCGCACACCCTGCGCGTCGAAGGCGGAGCCAAGCTGAACGGCGCCGAGAAACGGCTCGAGGGCGATTACATCGAAGCGGGGAGTTGGGCGGTCGTCGCAGCCATCACCGGCGGAGAGATCGATCTCTACGGGGCGCGGCCAGTGGACATGGAGGTGGTCGCGTCGGTGCTGCGCAAGATGCAGGTGGACTGCCTCCAGGATGGTGATCGGTTCAGCGTCCGACCGAGCACGCTGATCGGCGCGGGGCGCATCACCACCGGCCTCTGGCCCGGCTTTCCAAGCGATCTCGTGAGCCTCGTCACCGTGCTCGCCACCCAGGCGGACGGGGCAACGCTGGTCCACGACTGGCTCTACGAGCTGCGCCTGTTCGCCCTCGAGCAGATGAGCGGCATGGGCGCGGACCTCTTTCTCTGCGATCCCCACCGGATCATCGTCACCGGACCGTGCCGCCTTCGCGGCAAGCCGCTCGACAGCCGGGACATTCGGTCGGGAATGGCGCTGATTGCCGCCGCCCTTGCTGCACAGGGGCTCAGTCGCGTGGAGCCGCTCGAAACCGTCGAACGCGGCTACAGCCAACTCGTGCCGAGGCTGCAGAGCCTGGGCGCTGACGTCAGCAAAATCTAGAGAGCGAGCACGCGCGCCACATGACGCCGCGCGTGACTTACTCCACGGGTCTCGCTGCTATTCGCGGCTGCCGCCTGGGCGAGTCGGCGGTGGTGGCGGTGGCTTGAGCGGGGTGGCCGGGCCCGGTGTTGCCGGAACGGTCGGCGCGAGGACGGGACCGGCGGGTTGCGCGGCGTCACCCGGGTTGGGCGGATTCGGCGGCCGCGGCGGCTGCTGTTGCTGTCCTGGAGGGACGGGCAGCGGCGGCAGATCCACGCCTCCACCGGCGCCGTCGCGCCCGACGCGGAACGCGGCGAGATCGACCGGGGTCAGGTCCAGCACCCGCACGATGTGCGGCGTAAGCGTCAGGATGATGTCGGTTTCTTTCGTTTCCTTGGAGTTGTAAGCGAAGAGCCGTCCGATCAGCGGGAGGTCGCTCAGGCCGGCCACGCCCGCCAGCGATTTGCGCTCCTCGTCGCGAATCAGGCCGGCGAGCATGTTGGTCTCGCCGTCCTTCAGACGAATCACGGTGTTGATGGAGCGGTTGCCGAAGGTCGGCAGTCCGCCGAAGCCGGTCCCCGAAATCGAGCTCAGCTCGACCTTCACCGCCAGCGACACCGCGTCATCGTGATGCGTGCGCGGCGTGATGTCGATGTTGACGCCGATGTTCTCGTAGTTGAACGACGTGATCGGCTGCGTCTGGACGCCGCCCTGCGCGATTGGCGCGAAGGTCGTGACCGGCACCGGCACGCGCTCGCCGAAGCGCGCCTGCGCGGCCGCGCCCTCGGCAGTCCGCAGCTGCGGGTTGGCGAGAATGCGGGTCGCGCCATCGGTCTTGAGCAGCCGGTAGTAGAGAGCGGGGAGATTCGTGAGGTAGACGTCGGACTGCGTCAGCCTCGTCAGGTCCCGCAACGTGAACCCTTCCTTGTTGATGTCAGCTTGCCCGTTGATCCCGGTCGGGTTGGTAGCGGGCGAGGCGATCTGCAGCCCGTACTCGTTGAGGTGCGTGCGATCGACCTCGAGCAGCTCGACGTCGATCACCACTTCGGGCCGGGCCTTGTCGATCGCGCTGATGATCCGTCCCGCCGCCGCGACGCGCTCGGGCGTGTCCTTGATCGTGATCGCGTTCGTGGCGGTCATCGCCGCGATCCGCCGCGCGTCGACCACGATCCGCATGATGTCGATCGTCTCTTTCAGATCGGCGTTGCTCAGGTAGAACGTGCGGACGACTTCTTCCTCGTACTCGCGGCGCTTGGCCTGCGAGTCCGGGATGATCGTCACGGTCCGCGGAGTGGTGACGTGCCAGAACGTGCGCGTCGCGTTGGTCACCGACGTGAGCGCCTGGTCGAGCGGCGTCTTGCGCAGGTCGATTGACACCACCTGGTCGCGGTAGGTCGGGTCGAAGACGATGCTGATGTTCGCGAACCGGGCGATGGCGGAGAAGATGTCGCGGGCGCTGGCGTCGCGGAACACCAGCGAGTCGGGCAGCGTGACGTCTTCGGGAAGGTCGGTGCCGGGGAGCGGCGCCGTCCGGCTCTGATCGATGAGCGCTTCGAGGCGCGTCTTGCCGTCCTCGCGGACCGCGATCTGGTTGCGCAGTTGCGTGCGCACGGTGCGCAGCTCGGTCTGGATGTCGCCGCTGGCCGGTGTCAGCTCGGCGGCGATCTGGTATTCCATCAACGCTTCTTCGAGCTTGCCGGTCGCGACGAGGCGGCGGCCACGCGCGAAGTGATCCTGCGAGGCCCGAATCTTCGCGCGATCGAGCCCCAGCCGCGCGTCCTTGTTGTTCGGCTCCTTGCGGAGAGCAGCGGAGTAGGCGGCGACCGCGGCGTCGTAGTCCTGGTTGGACTCGGCGGTGCGCGCCGTTGCGAGCGCGCCCGAAGACGCGCACGCGTGCAGGAAGAGCCCAAGGGCGGTGACGGCCGCCAAACGGGAAAGCAGGCGACGGTTACGGCTGACGGGGGCCATTGTTCACCACGTCCACACCGCGGGGGATGCGGAACCGAAACGTGTTATCGGATATTCCCTGGTTTTCCTTCAGATTGCTGAACGTGAACGCCGAGCGCCCACCTTGCCGATCCATGGCGACCAGGTGGCGGATCTGGAGGGTAGCAGGATCCACGCCGAGAGCAAACCACTGGTAGTCGGGATCTGGCTTACGAGGTTCCAGCTTCAGTGCGATCAGGCCCGGCGGGGCAGACGGGAGCGTCGTCGCCGTAGGTGTGAAATCGCGTGCAATATTGGCCCGGCCGGCGAGGAAGAGGGCCGGGGTCGTCGCCTCGCCGGGACCCGGAGCTGGGCTGACGATGACCTGCTTGTCGGCGACCAGGTAGGTGTAGATCTGCGTTCCGTCGGAGACGAACTCCTTCCGCTCCGGTTTCGCGTAAACGAACCGGAACAGGCCCGGCTGCTTGACCGCGAGCGTTCCGCTCTCGCTCGTCTTCGTGCGCAGCACGCCGCCCTCGTAACTCTGGACGAAGTCGCCTTGAAAGTCTTTGATGGTGGCGTAGCGAGCCTGGATGCGCGCAGCGAGTGCGGCTGGGTCCTGACTCTGGCCCGCGAGGCGGGGCGCAAGCGCCAGCGCACCGAGCAGAACGAATGCGAGGCTGCGCACGGTCCCCTCACGATAGTTCAAAAGCGCAGGGGTTCAAAGACACGCGGCTCGCACACGTCCGAGCACTGTCGATGGTGGTGTAATATGAAGAGGTTCTGGCTGTGGGCGGCTAGCTCAGCTGGGAGAGCGCCGCGTTCGCAATGCGGAGGTCATGGGTTCGATCCCCTTGCCGTCCACCACAATCCTTTAGACAATTCACGCACTTCGTCTTCGAGCTGGCCATCCTCGGCCGGCTCGATTGCGTTTTGTTGACTGCCCACCCGCCTGTTCTCCAAACCACGTCATCGTTCTTCATATTTTCTCGACGCGCATTCGCGACACTGCATGGCCTTGCCATGAATAAAGCGCTTCAGAGTCTTCTCATGTTCGTTCGTATGGTATGGTGTCATCGCGCTTCTGATCGACGGGAATATGCAATTGCTCGATGCGTGGAGTTTCTTTGCGCTCTGCCCCTCCTGCCGGCGAGAGGGTGAACCCGAAGCGGCGCGCTCCGATGGGCAGCACACGACCGTGACGTATCGCTGCGGTGCCTGCCAGCGAGCTTGGGACGTGACTGGCACGCAGCCGCAGCAACTGGCCAACTCCGACGCGCTTCCTCATTTGCCGCCATCACCGTCATCGGACGCGAAGGAGTAACCACGGGCGCCTGGACCGCGCTCAGGTGATCGCGCCCGCCCCGGGTCCGCCTATACTGCGCGGTGGCAGATCCTCAGGGTACGAACAGTTCCCAATTCGTGTCGATCCCTGGATCGACAGGATGACGCTGCAGAGACTGAGTCCCCGGTCGGTGCGAGCCTTTTTCCGGAAGGGTGACGCGGTCAGATTTACCGTGGTCGCGGTGCTTGACGACACCGCGCGGGCACTGACGTGGGAGCAAGCGGGTACTGATATCGACGCGCGATCTTTCAACGATCGCCTCGTGTTCCGAAGGCAGTGACATCTGATCGGGTCAGCGCCGCCATAGGTCGCCAACCTCATTCGGTGGGCCGGAGAGTTGGTCGTGGCGTGATGCTTGACTCATTTCGCGTTGGTGATGCCGTGGCAAGACGACCCGAGTCGGACGCGGCCGAGGCCGACAGACAGGCGATTCGCGCACTCAAGGCTCGCTTCGACGACGCGCATGCCCAGGGAATGGACGCCCTTTACCGGCGCGACCTTGGAGCTCTTGAACTGGCGATCCGGCGCGAGCGTGAGCTGATCGACGAGCAGGGTCGGCTAATCCTGCAGCGGCTCCACAGAGTCAGCACGTGGCGCCGATAGCCCACGTCGCTCGCCTTCGGGGAACGCGGAATGTTGATCCGTCGGCTCAGGCGCGCGGCGCGTCGCAACTACCTCGTTTCGACGCGCGCGTCTTCGGCAGTCGGGCTTCGAAGCCCGGCAGTTTCGGAAACGAAATACATCGGCCGTTCCTTCGCCTCGCGCGCCGCGCGGCCGAGATAAGCGCCGACAATGCCGAGGTTGACGAGAATCAGGCCGCCAATTCCGAAGACGGTTGCGGCCAGCAGGGCAGTCTCGGAGATCGACGCATCGCTGGAGGTTCGCGCCGTCAGCCAGAGCCCCCATAGCAAGGCGCCGACCAGCAGCACGCCGCCGAACGCTCCCGAGACGAGCAGCGGAATATCCGAGTAGCCGACGATCACGCTCGCGGCCATCCGCGCCGATCGCGCGAGCGTGTAGGTGCTCCGCCCGTGACGGCGAGGGCGGTGCGTGACATCCACGAACGCGGTGCGAAGTCCCATCAGCGCCATGATCGCGTTGACGTTGCGCATCCGCTCGCGGTGCAGCCGGAAGTACTCGACGCCGCGACGGGTGAGCAGACGGAAATTGCCGACCCGATAGTCGTAATCGATGTGGAAGAGCAACGAGATGACGGCGTAGAAAGCGCGGGCGAGCTGGCGCTTGAGCCACGCGTCCTGGCGCTTGAGGCGCCGGACGAGCACGAGGTCTGCGCCGCGGCGCGCCTCGTCGATCATCCGGGCGATCGCCGCCGGGTCGTCCTGGAGATCGCAGGCCATGATCACGACGTAGTCGGCGTTGACGCGATCGAGTCCGGCCGTGAGCGCAACGTGCTCACCGAAATTGCGAATCAGGCGAAGCCCGCGGACCCGCGGATTCGCCGCCGCCAGCCGCCCGACACCCGCCCAACTCGCGTCGGTGCTGCCGTCTTCCACCATCCAGATTTCGTAGTCAGCGGTCACCGCGGAAAGCGCCGGCACCAGCTCCGCCACGAGCGCGTCGAGCGTCTGCTCGGCCTGGTAGACGGGAATGACGACGGCGAGCTTGGCCATCAGGCGACGCGCCAGAATCGCATCTCGAGCGACACCCGAGTGCGATCGCTCTGCTGGTTGTAGGCGCCGCCGTGAATGAGGTACGGCGAGAACACCAGCACCTGATTGGGCCCAGGATCCGGCCGCTCCAGCGCGAGCGGATGGGCCGCGCCAACGACTGACGGCACGGTATAGACGACGCCGTTGACGCGGGCGCCGCTCACGGTGCGCTCAATCTCCGACTCCGGCCAGCGGTGCGAACCGCGCACCAGCGGCAGCGAGGACTGCGCCGAGCTCCCGGCGAGCGGGACGTAGATGTTGATGGCGTGACGGAGCCGATCCAGCCACACGTCGCGATGCGGGGGATTGTTGTCGCGGCTTCGCGGACGAACCACCCGGAAGCAGAAGTGCTCCGGAAACTCCGCGTGCGGCGGGGCGGTGGACACCCGCACGCCGAGAATCTCGCTGATCCGCGCGTCGATCACCGCGACCGGCACTGGAAGATCGCTCACCAGCTGGCACCATGGGCCCTGATCCGAGACCGCCTGGTGCGCCGCATCGGTGGTCACGACGTCGTGGTACCGTTCCAGCGTGAAATCGTCCGGCACCGTGATGCCGGCAGCCGTAATGCGGCGGACGAGAATCGCCTGGATGCCGGCAACGAGCCGGTCGTAATCGGCAGGCGCAAGAAACGGCTCCACCGTGAATCCGGCCGCGGCCCAGGGACGGCCAGCCGCCAGGTTGTCGTCGCGATCGAGCAGGACGCCCGGCTCGCCCCACGCGGTATCGCCTTCGACATCGAACGTGACGCGCTCGCCGTCGTAGTCGAGCGCCAGCACTCGTGAGCTCATGCGCGGGTCGATTCTACCAAACGGCACTAACCCCACAGCTCACGTGAATTGCGCAGGCCATCAGCTCGAACTCCCCGGTTCGTGCCGCTTCCGGTCGGGTCAGCCAGCTGATGGTCCCTCCGCTCGAGTGAACCGAGAGGTTAGAATGACAACCGAGTGGGTGCCCGAGATCTGCGCGCCGACGACGCTCCGGTAGTCGAGCGTCTGGTGGCGCACTATCCCTTCAAACCGTATCGAGACTATCGCGTCTGGTCGCGTGCCCGGCAGCACACGATCATGGAGCACGAGATCGCGCGCAGCCAGACGGCGCCAGGGCATTTCGGGATACTGGCCGGTGAAGCCGATGCGGCCACGATCGCGCTCTGCCGGCCGCTCGAGTGGGACACCCGGTTCTTCGGCGTGCCGATGGCCCGCATCGACTGGCTGCTGCGCGGGCCATCCGCGTCGGTGGCGGCGCTCACCGAGGCCATTCAGGCGAGCCTCGACCGACTGCGCGAAACAGGCATCAGGCACGTCGCGGCGCGCGTGGACGTGGCCGACATGGACGCCGTGGCGGCGCTCGAGTCGGCGGGGTTCCGTTTGATGGACGCGCTCGTCACCTACTTCACGCACCCGCGAGGACCCGCGCCAACCATGGTGCGGGAAGTCGGGCGGGTGCGGCCGTTCGAGCCGCGCGATCTCGACGAGGTGCTGGCGATCACCGAGGACTCGTACCGCGGTTTCCGGGGGCGCTTTCACCTCGATCCGCACCTGCCACCGGAGCGGAGCGCCGAGTTCTATCTCGAGTGGGCCCGGCAGTGCTGTCTCGGGCGCATGGCCGACCGCGTCGTCGTCGCCGAAAACGGCGAAGGCGGGCTGCACGGGTGGGCCAGCACGCGGCGCGTCGAATCCGTATCAGGTACGGGAATCACGCTGTGGGCGGGGAGTCTTGGCGCCTGCCGCAGGGACAAGCCCGGCGCCTACGCCGGGCTGATTCGCACGCTGGCGGCCGAGAACCACGCCAGCGGCGAGGTCACCGAGACCCAGACCCAGAACCACAACATCGCGACGGTGCGGATCTACGATGCGGTTGGCGCCCGCTACGTGCGCTCCGACTACACCTTCCACGCCTGGCTGGGAGAGGGATGATCCTATCTGGCGCCGGTCGGTGAACTGCGCGGGCCGATGCTGTAGACGATCGACGCGAACATCATCTCGTCGGTCGTCATGTTGCCCCACTTCACTTCCGCGTTCGGATCGGGATTGTTCTTGTTGTTCACCGAATTGTCGAACACGCCGATTGC
>DATJFF010000162.1:0-27232 GCA_035495795.1 Vicinamibacterales bacterium | reverse complement strand
CCCTTGATGTGCTTCAGGATGCGATCGTAGGTCGCCGGCGTCCGCCGCACGTCGTGTTCCGGCTGCAGCCCGTCGATCGACACGCAGATCTGGAGATGTTTGATGCCGGCCCAGTGTTCGGGAATCGGGCGCACTGCGCTGGTCACCACCTGACTGTAGACGCCCATCTCGGCCAGCCGGGGCAGCAGCACGTCGAGCTCGCGAAAGCGCACCAGCGGTTCGCCGCCGACGATGGACAGGTGAATCGGGCGATGCCTGGCGACGACGTCGAGGATGCCATCGATGAGTGCCTGGCCCTTGAAATCGGCCAGGCCGCGCAGCGTCTGTCCGCCGCCGAGGTGTTCATCGCCATAGGCGTAACACCCCGGGCAGCGGAGCGGACATTCGCGCGTAATCTCGATGGAAAGATTGGGACGATAGCCCTGGAGAATACGCCCCCAGGCGGGAAAAATACCTTCCATGAGGTTACGCTAGCACACTTGCAATCGTCGCTCTGGCTATTTGGAAGCGACGAACATGATCTCGACCAGGCCATCCGCGCCCACGAGTCCGGTCCCGACCGTTGCGCGAGTGGGGAAGTCCTTGGTGAGGACCGATCTGTAGCCTTCGTTCATTCCCTGGAACTTGCCGATGTCGGTGATGTAGGCGATCGCGTCGACGACATCGTTCCACGAGAAGCCGGCGGCGGTCAGCGTGCGGCCGACACGCGCGAGCAGTTCCTTGGTCTGCGCCGTCATGTCGCCCTTGTTCTCTGCGTTGTTGCCGAGCATCCCTGAGACGTACACCCGATTGCCGACCTTGATCGCGCTGCTCAGCGTCGGGCTCGGTTTGCCGGGCGCACCATCGGGGCCGGGCGTCGTGAACGCCTGCTTCGGCCCCCGATACGCCGTCATCGTCATCTCCACCTTGTAGGTGGGGCCCGGCAGGCCGGCGACCACGGTCGCGCGGGCTGGCGGATCCTTCGGGAAGCTCGGGGTGTAGTTCTGGTTCATGGTCTGGAAGTCGGCGACGTCGGTGATGTAGACCCGCGACGAGACGACGTGTTCGAAGCCGAATCCGGCAGCCTTGAGCAGCTCACCGGCGGTGGCCATCACCGCCTTGGTCTGCGTGGCCATGTCGCCCTCGATGGGCTGGTTGTCTTTCGTGTTGCGCGAGACGATGCCGGACATGAACAGCGTATTGCCGGAGCGGATGGCGTAGCTGTACGGGTTGGCGTTCGACCACCCGGCCGGGTTGACGACGACGCGCTCGCCGCCGTTTGGAACCGCGACCATCGCCATCTCGATGAGCGCCGACGGCTGTACCAGCTGCGCGACGATGGTCGTCCGCGTCGGCGCGTCCTTCGGCCAGATCTGGCGCCACACTTCGGTCATCGCCGCGGCGTCGGCCGCGTTCTTCAGATAGACGTGCACGGCGGCGACGTTGGCGAGCGACGAGCCCGACTTCGTCAGCGTCTGCCCGATCTGATCGAGCACGCTCTTGGTCTGCGCCTTGATGTCGCCCTCCTGGGCGAGCGTGCCGGCGATGTAGATGAGGCCGTCGGCCTTCACGCCGAGGCTGAAGGGCAGCGTGCCGCCGCCAGGCACCGTGATCTGTCGTCCTTGTCCCTGCATGGTTGCTCCGCTGACCGCGAGGGCGGTCATTAGTGCTGCGATCGTGAATCTCACGGGCGCCACCTCCGCGCGACACTCTATCACTCGCGGCGGCCGATGTTACACTGGGCGCTCGGATGTCGACACCGATACTTCCGCGGATCCGCCGCAGGCGCTCGAAGCTGCACGGCTGGGGCGTCTTCGCGCTCGAACCAATCAACAAGAACAAGCGGATCATCGATTACGCGGGCGAGCTCATCTCGAACAAGCAGAGCGTGAACCGCGAGGACCGTTACCTCCGCAATGGGTGCATCTGGGTCTTCCGCGTGAACCGCAACTGGAGCCGCGACGCCAACGTCGCAGGCAACGTCGCGCGGTTCATCAACCACTCGTGCAAACCGAATTGCTGGGTGGAGGTGGTGGACAAGACGATCTGGATTCGCGCCGCCCGCACGATCCGGCCGGGCGAGGAACTCACCTACGACTACAACACCGAAGGGGACAAGACCATCCCGTGCCGGTGCCAGCCAGGGTGTAAAACGCGCTTGTGACCGGCCGCTCGCGGCTGGATCGGGCGCGACGGCGAAGTCAGAAGTGGGAAGTGAGACGTGAGAAGCACACACTGCCGGTCTCACCGCCGCCGGCATCAGGCCAGTGGGCGCTTCGCGCTTGTCCTTGCATTCTGCGCTGGGCTTGGCTTCTCATCTCTCACCTCTCATTTCCCACTTGTTCAGGCGGCGCAATCGCTTCAGGCCGCTAACCCTGGCGAGCTGCTTCGACTCGGCCGTACTCTCGCCGACGGCCGGGTTCGCGTCGAGTCGGTTGCGCTCGACGATTACGTTGCGCAGGTGCTCGCCGGCGAAGGGCAGCCGACGGCCGGCGATGCCGCGCAGCAGGCTCTCGCCATCACGGCCAGGACATTCGCGGTGGCCAATCGCGGCCGGCATCGGCGCGAAGGCTTCGACGTCTGCGACACGACGCACTGCCAGGTGGTGCGCCCCTCGACCGCAGCCACGCGGCGGGCCGCGGCGGTGACCTCGGATCAGGTGCTGCTGCAAGCCGGGCGGCCCGCGCCTGTCTTCTACTCGGCGTCGTGCGGCGGGCGCCTGGAGCGCGCCTCGCAGGTCTGGCCTGGAGCCGTCGACCTGTCGCAGCCGGATCGAGACGATGCGCATGCCGACGAGGCGCCGTGGTCGAGTGACGTGCGCGCGGCAGACGTCGAGCGTGCCCTGCGCGTGGCCGGCCTGCGCGGCGGTCGGCTGCGGAGCCTGCACGTGGTCCAGCGGAATCAGTCCGGCCGCGTGGTGCGCTTGCGGGCCGACGGGTTTTCGCCGGCCGACATCTCGGGGAACGATTTCCGCCTGGCGCTTGGTCGCGTGCTTGGCTGGCAGCTGGTGAAGAGCACGGCGTTCGACGTCCAACGGACCGGCACCGGCTATCGTTTTCGCGGCCGCGGCTACGGTCACGGCGTTGGCTTGTGCGTTGTCGGCGCCGGCGCCAGGGCCTTGCGAGGAGAGTCGAGCGACGCGATTCTGAAGTTCTACTTCCCGTCGCTGGCGATTGGCCGCGTTCCGGTCACCGCGTTGCAGGCCAGCATCGCCGGCGAGAGCCCGGCACCGAACGCCACTGCGGCGACTGCCGCGATCCCAGCCGCTGAGGGCTCCGCGCCTCCCACCGCTGCTATCGCAACGGCGACGTCCGAGACGCCGAACCCTCGTCGAGACAAGCCCACCGCAACCGCATCCGCACCCGTCGCACCCGCACCCATCGCACCAGCCGCACCCGTCGCACCTGTCGCACCCGCGTCAGACGTGCAAATCGCGCTTCCCGCAGCCGGCGAAGATCGGCGGGCCTCGCTCGTCGCGCTCGTCCGGCGGGCGCGTGATGACGTGGCTACGGCAACGGGACAGAAGGCGCCTCCGGTTTTGCGCGTCACCGTCCACCCGAGCGCCGAGAGCTTCGGGCGGGCGACAGGGCAGCCCTGGTGGATGTCGGCGGCAACGACCGGCACCGAGATCGCGCTACAGCCCTTCGAGATCCTCGAGCAGCGTGGTCAGCTGGATCACACGATTCGCCACGAAGTCGCGCACACGCTGCTCGACCCGGCGCTCGCAGGCCGGCCGATGTGGGTCCGCGAAGGTGCCGCGGCGTATTTCAGTCAGACGGCGGGCTTGTCTGCCGAAGCCCGGGCGAAGGCGGAAGCCGCGACGCGGTCAGGAGCGTCGGCGCGGGTGACCTGCCCAACCGATGGCGAGCTGCTGCGGCCGGTCTCCGCCGGCGCGCAACGTGACGCGTATGCCCGCGCTGAAGCGTGCTTTGCCCGCCAGATCCACGCGGGCAAGAAATGGACGGACATCCGCTGACGCCGCTCGCTGGCGCTGCGGCGCCTGGTGCAGCGCGCTACGCCGCGGCCGTTGTTCGGAACCGTAGCAGGTACCCGTTCCAGCGATTCTCGACCCACCATTCGGTGAGCGCGCCGCCGAGCAGCCGCAGGTTCAACTCGGCGAGCGCGAGGCTGAGCCCCATGCCCGAACGATCGAGCCGCGGCGCTCGCATTTCGGAAGCGGGGCCGGTCGCGTCGGACGGGCGCAGGGTGATATCGACGTGCTCGCCCTGCGTCGGCTCGCGCCACCCGAACACCAGCGTCCCGCCTTCGACTGCAGCCCGCGCCAGCGCCGTACCCATTGCCGCGCAGAACTCCGCCGTGGCGGACGGATCCGCCCATACCGTCACGGACGGCGGAATCTCACTGACGACGTCAACCTGCGGATCGGCCGGGAGGGCAATCTTCGGGATGGCCGCCTGGATGATCGGCGCCAGCGGCGTGACTGCCGGCTGGAGCCGCGCTTCGCCGCGTGCCAGCCGCGCGTAGCGGCTGACGTCGTCGAGCAACGACGCCATCTGATCGGTGGCGCGGCAGGCCAGCGAAATGGATTTCTGGGCCTGCGGATCGCCGTTCAATTGTGTCTCCAGCAGCCGGAGATAGCCTCGGGCAACCCCGAGCGGACCACGCAACTCGTGCGACGCGGTGGTCAGCACCTGGTGCGGCACATGGACCGGTTCTTTCATGTCCCAATCGTAGCGGGAATTGCGGTGAATCCTCGTCAGCCGGGCTGGCATCTCAAGGGGTGGCAGCGATGTACTATGAGGCGTTGAGGTCCCCATGCTGATCAAGAAGGCTCCTGACATCCGCGAATCCGAGGTGACGCCGCGGTCCTGGTACGTGCGGCGCCGTGAGTTTCTGCAGGTCGCCGGCTCGACCGCAGTGGCGGCGGCTGTGGGCGCCACCGGACCGCTGTTTTCGGGCACCTCCACCGCGTTTGCCCAGAACCCCGCGGCCGAGAAGCTCGAGAACCTCAAGAAGAGCCCGCTCAGCGTCGCCGACGAGAAGATCAACGCGTACAAGGACATCACCACCTACAACAACTTCTATGAGTTCGGCCTCGACAAGGGCGACCCCGCGCGCTACGCCAAGACGCTCAAGCCGCGGCCGTGGAACGTGGTGGTGGACGGGCAAGTGGGCAAGCCTGGGACCTATGCGATCGACGACATCATGAAGTGGTTCCCGCTCGAAGAGCGCATCTACCGGATGCGCTGCGTCGAGGCGTGGTCGATGGTGATTCCGTGGGTCGGGTTCCCGCTGGCGGATTTCGTGAAGCGCTTCGAGCCGACCTCGAAGGCCAAGTTCGTGAAGTTCACGACGCTGCTCGACATGAAGCAGATGCCGGGGCAGAGCGAGCCGGCGCTCCCATGGCCCTACGTCGAAGGGTTGCGGATGGACGAAGCGACGCACCCGCTCGCGATCCTCGCCGTCGGCCTCTATGGCGAGGTGCTGCCGAACCAGAACGGCGCGCCGATCCGCCTGATCGTGCCGTGGAAGTACGGCTTCAAGGGCGCCAAGTCCATCGTGCGCGTGACGTTCGAAGAGAACGAGCCGATGAACACGTGGAAGCGGATGCAGGCATCGGAGTACGGCTTCTACGCCAACGTCAATCCCGCGGTCGATCACCCGCGGTGGTCGCAGGCCAGCGAGCGCCGGATCGGCGAGTTCTTCAAGCGCAAGACGCTGCCGTTCAACGGCTACGCCGATCAGGTCGCGTCGCTTTACACCGGGATGGACCTGAAGAAGTTCTACTGAAAGGAGGGAGGAGATAGGAGACTCTGATTTCTGTTTCCTGCCTCCCGTCTCCTGACTGTGACCCAGACCCAGTTCATCCGCCGCATCGTCAAGCCAATCGTGTTCGCGGCGGCGCTGGGGCCGTTCGGATGGCTCGTGTACAACGCGTTCTGGGGCGACCTGGGCGTCAACCCGGTCGAGACGATCACCAACTACTCGGGCATCACGACGCTGCGGCTGATCGCGATTACGCTCGCGCTGACGCCGGCCCGGTGGATCAGCGGTTTCAACCCGATCATCCTGTTCCGCCGGATGATCGGGCTCTTCGCGTTCTTCTACGGCACGCTCCACTTCATGACCTACTTCATCCTCGACCAGTCGCTGCAGTTCGGCGGCGTCTGGGACGATGTGGTGAAGCGGCCGTACATCACGGCGGGGTTCACGGGATTCGTGCTGATGATTCCGCTGGCGATCACCTCGACGCAGGGGTGGATCCGGCGGCTCGGCGGCCGGCGCTGGAACCTGCTGCACCGGCTGATCTACATCACCGCGCTGGCGGCGGTGCTGCACTACTTCTGGAAGGTGAAGCTCGACACCACCTACCCGGTCTACTACGGCATCCTGATGGGGGTGCTGCTCACCGCCCGGCTCGTGCAGCGGGGCCGGAAGATGGCGGCGGTGCCGCCGCGGCGGGCCGTGCCGATTCGGCGAGAGGCCTGAAGCTTTCACGGCGCCGCGCCGGCGCAGTGTCGTCTGGTTTCGTGCGCGCCGCTGGCGCTACTTCCCGAGCCGGGTGTTGACCGCAGCCGCCAGCTGGCTGGTTTGTTCGGAGTCGTTGAATCGCGCCGCGAAGCCCTGCACGCGATCGACGTAGGCGACGGTCGCGGGGATGACGAACTTCCGTCCGTCGAGCTCGATCGAGATGTTGATGGTCCTGCCGACCTCGGGAGCGGCCATGGCGTCAACGAAGCAGCCGCTCGCGGACAGGTCGGTGATGCGGCAGGTGCGCATGCCGGAGGAGCCGTCCCAGCTGCCGTCGAAGGGCCCTTTGATGCGTTCGTGGTGGCGGCGGTCCGGATTGCTGCTCATCGTCACTCGGGCGGGGTGCGGCCGGAATGATAGCGCGGTGGAGGTGGGTGGCGGAGCCCGTCGGCCAGAATCCGTGCCGGACTATGTTAGAATGGGAGTTCCAGTGGCGCGGGGTGGAGCAGTCCGGTAGCTCGTTGGGCTCATAACCCAAAGGTCGGGGGTTCAAATCCCCCCCCCGCAACCAAACCTTTCGAAGGGCTTGCGGAGAGTTCCAGGCGAGCCCATTTCTCGCGGTTCTTCAGGTATCAAACGGGCGGCAAGCAAGGCTTGAGACGCTGGCGCCCCGTACAGCCGCTCGCACCCCAGCGAGCAAGCAGGAGTGAAAGTGGCACATAAAGAGGGCGACTTCGTTCGGCATCGAGCGAGACCGGAATGGGGTGTTGGCCGCATCGGCCGGCTCAACGGCGACCACCTCGAGATTCAGTTTCAGGATCACGTCAGGCTGCTGAAAACGGCCGTCGCAGAGCCCCATCTCGATCGAGCGCGAGCCGACGAGTATCAGAGCCCCTCACCCGCGACGCCGACAAAACGTGCAGGTCGTGCTCGGAAAACGCTTGCGAGCGTTTGACGCCGCACTGGCTCAGGTCTGATATCTCTTACCCCCTGCGACTCGGCAAGCGGCGGCGCATTTTGCGTCGCCACGAGCGAGTCTCGGCCTGCCCCACAAGCACCGCTGGACGGTGGGCCGTGTCCGTTCCCAATTCGAGCGTGTGAACTCCCCTGATTGCGGGCATCAGGTCACGTGTGCGTGTGTCTTTGAAGAAAGGGATCCATGGTAGGAACAATTAAGACATTGCGAGCCGACAAGGGATTCGGCTTTATTCGCGACAGTTCGGGCAAGGAAGTGTTCTTCCATGCCAGCGCCATCTACGGCGAAGGCATCGACGCGCTGCGCGAAGGCGACGGCGTGGAGTTCGACCTCGGCGAGGCCGGGCCCAAGGGAGCGCGAGCGGCGAACGTCCGTCGCACGACCACCTGAGTGAGTGACTATGCTCGGGCGCTCTGTCACCGGGGCGTGCAGGTCGTCGTCCCGCTGCCGCTTCTAGCGCGCCGAGCCGTGAAACCGAGCAGCGGTGACCGCTCTGACAGCCCATCTGTCCGTCCTACTACCGTCGCCCGTCGCCGCGCTGCGCGCGCAGGAAGGCGAGGAGCGATTTCTGGAGCTCCGGAGGCATCGTCCCCGCGGTAGCCTCGCGGAGGATTCGCGGCGTGGCGAGGTACGAGGCGACGAAGGCGGTGCACTTCGGGCAGCCGGCCACATGCGATTCGAGAATCGTGCGCATGTCATCGGGCACCACCCCCTCGAGGTAGTCCATCAGAAGCTCGACGCCGATCTGGCACGAGACGTCTGTCATGGCCTCACTCCAGCGAGGGCGCACAGGTAGCCGCGCAACATGAGTCGGGCGCGATGAACGCGTTGGCGCACCGTCGCCGGCTCCACGCCGAGCACGTCTGCGACTTCAGCGGTGGTGAGCTCCTCCAGATCACGCAGCACAAACGCACTGCGATAGAGGTCGGGCAGTCGATCGAGCGCAGCCGTCGCTGCTTCTGCGAGAACGCGACGATCGAGCAGTTCGTCGGCACGCTCGGCGATCTGCAGCTCCGCCGGCGTCTGGCAATGGCGCCCGGCCGCGTCGAATTCGGGCAGAAAGGCTTCCAGCGATTCGGCCGGCCGGCGTGTGCGAGCCCGGCGGTGCATCAGCGCCGCGTTGGTGACGATGCGATAGAGCCACGTGCCGAACCGTGACTCTTGCCTGAACGAGGCGAGGTTCCGGTACACGGACAGAAACCCCTCCTGCACGACGTCCGGCGCATCGTTGGGACCGACCAGGCGGCAGGCGAGACGATAGACGCGCGCTTGGTACCGAATCGCGATCTCGTCGAACGCATGGTTGTCGCCGAGGGCAGCGCGTGAGGCGAGCGCTTCGTCCGTTGCCTCATCCGAGACAGCCATAAAAAGCAGTCTACTTCGCGTGAACGTGGTCTCTGATCGCCGATTTGACCTTGCTCACGAGCTCAGGCGTCACATCGGTGACACCGTGATCCTGCGACGCATGCGCCACGACCTTCTTTAGCAGCTCATCTTCGGTGGCAGCCGTTGCGGTAAACGCACACCCAGGCACGATCTCGTTGCAGGCGATGCGCTTCTCCATTCGCTGCTCCTTTCGAGAGATCCCTCGGCTTCAGTTCTTGTGATGCCGGCCGGTCAGGTTTGTGACAACGGGTGAAGTGGTGGCCCACGAACCACCGGCTGTCACATCCAGCAGAAGCCAGGCATCTCACGTTTGAGACTCTCGGAAGATCGACATGACACTTCGCGTGGCCGGATTGTGGCGCTATCCCGTGAAGTCGCTGGCGGGCGAACCGCTGATGGCGGCGACCCTGTCGACAGAAGGCATCGCGGGAGATCGTGTCGTGCATGTGTGCGGCCCCGAGGGGGTTCGCACTGCTCGGCGCCACCACCGACTGCTGGGACTGATCGGCAGGCTGGGCTCTGACGGGCGTCCGTGCATCAATGGTCATCCCTGGGACAGCCCCAAGGCCCTGGCGCTAATCAAGAACGCCGCCGGAGACGATGCGTGGCTCGAAGCGCATGAAGGTCCAGAGCGCTTCGACATCCTGCCTCTACTCGTGGCGACCGACGGAGCTGTGGCGATGTTCGGGCGGGACGTCCGACGTCTTCGCCCGAACATCCTGGTTGGCGGGGTCGAAGGGATGGCCGAAACGTTCTGGCAGGATGTGCACCTGCATATCGCTGACACGCGAGTGCGGCTCGACGCCCTGCGCGGCCGCTGCACGATGACGACCGTTGACCCGGACACCCTCGAGCGCGAGCCGGAGGTGCTCATGGATATCGGCCGCCGATTCGGTGGCCGGATTGCGCTCGATGCCGAGGTGACTCGCGGCGGAACAGTTCGGATTGGAGATGACGTCCTGATCGACCGCTAGGCGGCCTGGAGGTTGTATGAAGATTGAAGGACTCGCGACAAAGTGGTACTGGACGCTCGTCCTCGCGGCTCTGATGGCAGCCGCGCCCTCGCGCGCGCTGGCGCAGGCTCTGCACTCCCATGCGGAGCCAATCCAGGAACTCCTGCAGGACCAGAAGAGCAGGGGCGGAGCTCTCGTCAGATCCGTTCGCGACGCGACCGAACGCTTCAAAGACGTCAACGTGGCCGAGACCGAGGACTACCACCTGCAGTTTGGCTGCGTCAGCGGACCGGACGCCGGCGCGATGGGCATGCACTTCGTCAACGGTCCGTTGGTTGGTGACGGTGTCATCGATGTTTCGAAGCCGGAGATCGTCATTTACGAGCCGCAACCGAACGGCAGCCTGAGACTCATCGGCGCGGACTACCTGGTTCTCGCGGATCAGTGGAACGCAAACCACTCAACGGCTCCGGAACTGATGGGGCAGCTCTTCCACTTGTTCGAAGCCCCTAACCGGTTCGGACTCCCGCCGTTCTACACGCTGCACGTGTGGGCGTGGAAGGACAGCCCCACGGGCACGTTCGTGAACTGGAACACTGCCGTCTCGTGCGACGCGTTCATTGGACAGTAGGGATGCGACGGCCCTGAGTCCTGCTCAAGCCGGACCTGCGGTTAGGCCCGCCCGGGCGTTCCGAGCGCCAGGGCGGGTCGCTGTCTTTTTCGGCAGTCGCACGCTGGTGTGCGGGGCCGGCCCTGGCGACGGGTCAACCGTTCCAACTCGGCGATCGTCAAACCGGTGCCCGTCGTCGCCTTACGCATCGACTGAGGGGTCGCGGACGTCTGGCCATTCGGCCCGCGGGCGTGCGCCCAGCCACGCGATGAACTCGGTGGCGGGCGGCGTGCCTCCCTCGCGCCTCAACAACTTCGCCGCCTGCGCTCGGTGACCGTTCGAGTGCATGCAGACCTGCACGAAGGCCTGCGCGATCGTGCATTCGCCGCCTGGGATCAAAGAGCTCTTCAGCGTGCGATCGAGATCCGCCTCGGTTGCGGCGTCGAGCCACGCGGCTTCCTCCGATTGGGTCCGCGCGTATCGCTCCACGAGCGCATCGAAGGATTGCGCAGGGCGAGATTCGTTTGCGAAGACGAAGGGTTGCTCGAGGACAGAGAGCAGCCAGAATCGATTCGCCAGCAGGACGTGGTGAAGGAGATCCAGCAGCTCCGCGTCCGACGCCGCAGCCGGGCTCTGCCGAACCGCCTGCAGCATCGCCGCGTTCGCGTACCACTTGTGATCCACCAGATCGCGCAACAACTGGAGCATGCGAGATCGTAGCAGAGGCGATCGGCTGCAAAGGTTCGCGGGCCGTGCGAACCGCATCCGAGTTCTGATATACACCTCCACGTCGTACTCGGCCGGACAGATCAGGAGGGATCGCGTGAGACTTGCCATCGTAGGTGTGCTGACCATGTTCGTTGGCGCGAGCGGCGGCCAGGCGCCTGCGCCCGCCGGCCAGCCCGCCCAGCCGCCCGTCAGCCGCGCGCTGCCGCAGGTCACCCAGGACTACATCTCCGTTGACGCTCCCGTCGTCGTCCTGCAGCACGTGCGCGTCATCGACGGAACCGGCTCACCCGCGGTGGAGGATCAGACGATCGTCATCCAGGGCGCTGACATCAAGGCGATCGGCCCGAGCGCATCGGTGCCGGTCCCCAGCGGCGCACGTGTGCTGGATCTCGCGGGCCGCTCGGTGATGCCCGGTTGGGTCGCGATGCACGAGCACCTGTTCTACACCGGCGCGACCGGGCAGGGACGGGTCTCAGGCGCGCCCGAGTACTACCCGACAATGGTGTACAGCTTTCCGCGCCTGTATCTCGCGCACGGCGTGACCAGCATGCGCACCGCGGGGAGCATGGAGCCGTACGCAGACCTCGAAGTGAAGCGCTACATCGACGCGGGCCGCATTCCCGGACCAAAGATGCACCTCACTGGTCCGTACCTCACTGGCCCGGGCGCCTACCTGCTGCAGCTGCACGCCCTCCAGAGCCCGGAGGAGGCGTCGAAGATGGTGAACTACTGGGCCGATCTCGGTTTCACCTCCTTCAAGGCCTACACGCAGATCACGCGCGCGCAGCTCGGCGCGGCCATTCGCACGGCGCACGGGCGCGGGTTGAAGGTTACGGGGCATCTCTGCTCGGTAACCTTCCGCGAGGCCGCGGATCTGGGCATCGACAGCCTCGAACACGGGATCAGCGCGGCCACTGACTTCGTGCCAGGCAAGAAACCGGACGAGTGCCCGGCTCGCGGCCCGAATGACGGCAACCCGCCGATCGATTCGCCGGACGTGCAGGGCCTGATCAAGCACCTGGTCACCCAGAAGGTGGCGATCGACTCGACATTGCCGGTGTTCGAGGCCGGTGTCGCCGGCCGGCTGCCCGAGATGCCGCGCTTCTGGGACTCGCTGTCGCCGCTGGCTCAAGCCGACTACCGCCTGGCCCGTTCTCGCGGCAATCCGGCGGGTGCGGCAGGCCTGCGGCGCTCGATGGACTTCGAGGTCGCGTTCGTCAGGGCTGGCGGCACCCTCATCGCCGGTCTCGATCCCACTGGCAACGGCGGGGCCATCGCTGGTTACGGCGATCAGCGCGAAGTGGAACTGCTCGTCGAGGCCGGCTTCACACCACTCGAAGCCATTCACATCCAGACCGAAAACGGCGCCAGGTTCCTCGGCGAAGACGCGCGAGTGGGGACGCTGAAGGCTGGCAAGCGCGCCGACCTCACGGTAGTCAAGGGCGATCCGAGCAAGACCATTGCAGACATCGAGAACGTCGAGTTCGTGTTCAAGGACGGCAAAGGCTACGACCCTGTGAAGCTGATTGACTCGGTCAAGGGAATGGTTGGATCTCGGTAGCCTCCATGCGCCGCTCCGAAATGATCACCAGGCTCGACCAGCGGCACGAGCCGTGGGACATCGTCGTCATCGGCGGCGGCGCCACCGGCGTCGGAATCGCCGTGGACGCGGCGAGCCGCGGCTACGATGTGTTGCTGCTCGAACAGCACGACTTCGGCAAGGGCACGTCGAGCCGCAGCACCAAGCTCGTACACGGCGGGGTCCGCTACCTCGAGCAGGGGAACATCGCGCTGGTCATGGAGG
Source organism: Vicinamibacterales bacterium (assembly GCA_035495795.1). Classification (GTDB taxonomy): domain Bacteria; phylum Acidobacteriota; class Vicinamibacteria; order Vicinamibacterales; family UBA2999; genus VFZN01. Next base: position 14,363 of record DATJFF010000162.1, on the reverse strand, counting down.
CGCTCAAAGAACGCGGACTGCTGCGGCAGAACGCCCCGCACCTGGTGAGCAACCTGGCCTTCGTGGTCCCGAACTACGACTGGTGGGAGGCGCCCTTCTACGGGCTGGGTCTCAAGATCTACAACGCGCTGGCCGGCAAGTACGGCTTCGGGGCGTCCGAGATCCTGACCCGCGAGGAAACACTGGCGCGCCTGCCCACGATCAGGACCGAGGGCTTGCGCGGTGGCGTGGTGTACTACGACGGCCAGTTCGACGACACGCGGCTGCTGATCAACCTGGCCGAGACTGCGGCCGAGCAAGGCGCAACGTTGATCAACTACGTCGGCGTCGTCGCAATCACCAAGGGCCCGGACGGCTTCATCAACGGCGTCGTCGCGTCCGACCAGGAGACCGGGCGGCAGTGGACGATCGGCGCACGGGTCGTCGTCAACGCGGCTGGCGCGTTCTCCGATTCGGTGCGCCGGTTGGCCGAACCCGATGTCCAGACGCTCATCGCGCCGAGCCAGGGCATTCACCTCGTGTTCGATCGATCGTTTCTGGCGGCTGACTCGGCGATCATGGTGCCGCACACCGCGGACGGCCGCGTGATGTTCGCGATTCCCTGGCACGGACACACGCTCGTGGGCACGACCGACACGCCAATCGAGACGCCGACGCTCGAGCCGCGGCCTCTGGAGGAGGAGATCGCCTTCATCCTCGAGACGGCCGGACGCTACCTTCTCAAGGCGCCAACCAGGGACGATGTTCTGAGCGTGTTCGTTGGTATTCGGCCGCTCGTGAAGAGCGGCGAAGGCGTGTTGACCGCGGCGTTGTCGCGCGACCACACGATTCACTTCGACGCCTCCGGCCTGCTGACGACCACCGGCGGGAAGTGGACGACCTACCGGAACATGGCCGAGCACACCGTCGATCAGGCCGCCGACTTCGGACGGTTGGCGGAACGCCCGTGCGTCACGCGTACGCTCAACATTCATGGCTTTCACTCCAACGCGGAACGGTTTGGCGCGCTCAGTGTGTACGGATCCGACGCGTTGGGCATTCAGGACCTGATGCGCACCACGCCATCGCTGGCTGACGCACTCCATCCGCAATTGCCGTACACCGGCGCCGAAGTGGTGTGGGCGGTTCGACACGAGATGGCGCGCACCCTCGAGGACGTGCTGGCGCGGCGGACCCGCGCGCTGTTCCTCAACGCCCGCGCCGCCGAAGCGATGGCGCCGGAGGCAGCGCGGCTGATGGCGGGAGAGCTGGGCTGGGATGCCGCGCGGCAGGCGGCGGAAACGGCCGCCTTCGCAACACTTGCTGCCGGCTACCGGGTGCAGTAAGTCGAAACCAAACCGCTTTGAAGAAGACGGCCCGGAGACTCCGTATGGCTGACGCGCTCATCGAGGAAGGACTGTTGGGGGAAGAGCAGGATAACGTCTAGACTCGGATAGGCATGCATCTGAGCTGGCGAGTCATCAGACTGTTCGTAGTGTGTCTCATCACCACGGCCCTGCCTGCGGTCGCGCAAGCGCAGACCGACCCGGGAATACCCGTTACCGACTCCCTGGTGCAAGCCAAATGCTCGACCTGCCACGCCGCCGACGAACGCGGCAATCTCCAGCGCATCTCCTGGGCCCGCACGACGCCTGAAGGCTGGCAGGCCACCATCCAGCGGATGGTTCGCGAGAACAATGTTGCCCTGACGCCGCCCGAGGCTCGGGCGATCGTCAGGTATCTGAGCACGCGCCATGGGCTTGCGCCGGAAGAAGCGAAGCCGGTCATGTATTACGCCGAACGCCGGGTGCACGATGAATCCGCGACGCTGGACGCCGCTGTGGTCGAGGCATGCGGAAAGTGCCACGAGGCGGCTCGCGCGCTTTCATGGCGGCGGACCGCCGACGGATGGAAGCAGTTCGCCGGCGCGCACGCCTCTCGGTACAAATTCACGCCCGATCAGAATGTCGTCGCGGCCCTGACCAAGGCCGCGCCGTTCGCGTCTCGCGACTGGACGTCGTGGAGCGCTCGAACCAGCCGGCCCGACCTCACCGGGCGCTGGCTGATCACAGCCCACGTTCCGGGCCATGGCAACTTCTCAGGGGAGACGATGGTCGATTCGGCCGGCGGCTCCGATGAATTCGTAACCCGCGTTCGCGTACGTTCCGTCAACGACGGCAGCCTCATCGTTCGCAACGGGCGAAGCGTCGTGTATGGCGGCACGGCGTGGCGCGGGCGATCGCGGGGCGATGAGGCCGCAGATGTTCCGCCTGACTCGTTGTCGAGCGAAGCTCGGGAATCCATGTGGGTATCGCCCGACGGCTCCAGGGTCGAAGGCCGCTGGTTCTGGGGACAGTACGACGAGCTCGGATTCGATGTGACGATGCAGCGGGCGCCGTCGGGTCCGGCGCTGCTGCTCGTCGATCCGCCGGCGCTCAAGACGGGATCGAAGGGCAGGCGATTGCGGCTTATCGGAGAAGGGTTCCCAGCACAGGCCGCCCCGGCCGATCTCACGATCGGCTCCGGAGTGACGGTCCGCCGCATCGTGTCCTCTGCGCCAGGTGAGATCGTCGCCGAGGTGGACGTCGGAGCGGACACGACCTCCGGAAAGCGCGACGTGGCTCTCCAATCCTCCAGGCTCGGGAGCGCGTTAGCGATTTACGATCGAGTCGATTACGTGACGGTAACTCCCGAGTCGTCGATGGCCACGTTCGGCGACAACGACTTCGCGCGTGGCATGCAGCAGTACGAGGCGATCGGCTATCAGCGCGGCGCGGACGGCAAGCCGCATACGGCCGACGATGTCGAACTGGGCCCGGTGGACGTGACCTGGTCGCTGGAGATCTTTTACGAGACCGACACCAGCAAGCAGGCACGGGTCGGCACGATCAGTCCCACCGGTTTCTTCATGCCGGCGGCCGTGAATCCGGGTACCAACTTCGACGTGTGGGTCGTCGCCACGGCGAAGGATGCAACGGGGCAGAACGGCAAACCGCTGGTCGGAAAGGGATACGTGGTGGTCACCGTGCCTACCTATACGTTCGAGGGCCGCACGTTCGTTCGAGAGCTGGGACGGTGGGTCGAGACGGGGAGCGCACGATGAAAGCAGGGATCGCTGGGCTGGTGCTGATTCTGGCAGCAGCGGCCGTAGTCGCCGCGCACCACGGATTGGCGGAGTTCGATCAGACGCACAAGGTCACGCTCAAGGGAACGGTCACGGCGTTCCGCTTCGTCAATCCCCATTCCATCATCGAGTTCGACGTCAAAGACGACGAAGGCCAGGTCCGCGGCTGGCAGGCGGAGCTCACCAGTGCTGTCCGGCTGAAGGGCTGGTCGGCCACGTCGCTCGAACCGGGGGACATCGTGACGGTGACAGGGTATGGGGCCAAGAGCGGGGCTCCATACCTGTGGGTACTGAGCCTGTCAGCGTCAAACGGGCTCGAGCTGAAGGCTCCCGGCTAGCCCCACCGCCGCGGCGCTCCAATGACCGGTGCGCAGCTTGCGCTGTTTCCGTTTCTGATTCTGGTGCTGCCGCTGGTCGCGGCAGCGGCCTGGTGGCTGAGGCGCCGCTACACGGCTGCGATCGTCCGCCTGCAAGCGACGCCCCACGCGGTGCGTCACACGCAAGGCGATGACGCCCAGCCTGTCCGGCTCGAGGCGCCGTCTGTCCGCGAGTCGGCGCCGCGTCTGCACATACGCATCGAACCGGCACGGGATGTCGGTCCAGCCGATCCCTCGAGTGGCGTAACCGGCCCACCTCGCCTGCGACGGCGCGTTCTGCTCGTCCACGCGGCGGGCGAGCTGGCGTATTTTTCCGCGCTGACCCTGTTCATGATCTTCGCCGTCTTGGGTCAGATCCAGTTCGGGGTGATCCGGATGACCGCCCCGGTTCTTCTCGCGTTCGTCGGGACTCCGGTCGCGGTGGCCTGGATACTGCAAGCAGGCCTGCCGCGAAAGCTCGTCACCGTTGCCTCGATCCTGTTGGTGATCTACGCGGTCAGCCTGGTGTGGTCCGACGCCGAGGGTTGGGAGTCGGAGGCCGGTTTCGCGTTCGGCTATGCCGCGATCAGCCTGATGATTTCGGCGTTCATGCGACCGACAATCCGCGGCGCCGGCATTCCGCTCGTCGCCGCCAGCACCGCCGGATGGTTGGTGCTCAGCATCCTGTTCGCGGGCGCCCTGGCGCTGGAAGGCCCTGACGGTGGCGGCAGCGATTCGCTGGGCGAAGTCATCATCGGTGTCGGCGAGCTGCTCATCATGCTTGTGGCCGCGGCCTGGTGTGGATGGCGGACATTGACCGCCTTGTCGAACCGCTACGCAGCGAAGCGGTTCAGCGATATCCAGCTGGCGCTCGGGACCTACTGGCTCCTGCTGACAGCGTTCGTCATGGGGTCCCTCGTTCGGGACTCGTCGATATTCGAGCCGCGGCCCGTCGCGCTGCCGTGGGTCGCGGTCGGCGTACTCGGCCTGTGGCTGCTGTGGCGCCGGTTCCAGGTCGCGGCGCTTGGTGCCATCGTCGGCAGCGCGCCACCATCGCTCGGGGCATTGCTCCTGCTGAGAGTCTTCAAACCGTCTGGCCGATCGCAGGCGTTCACAGACCGGTTCTTCGCCTACTGGCGGTTTGCCGCGCCGGTCTGGATGATTGGCGGCCCCGACCTCGCCGGCGCCTACCTCGAGCCCAATGAGTTCTTCGCGTACTTGCGCGGCAGGCTGCGCGAGCAGTTCGTCGCCACACCTGAAGAGATAGCGCGCGCCCTCGGGGCGCTCGATGGCGGCCGCGATCCTGACGGACGATTCCGGGTGACCGAGGTGTATTGCACCGGCGACACGTGGCAACCAACGGTGCTCGAGATGATGTCTCGCGCCAGCGTCATCCTGCTGGACCTGCGCGAATATTCGTCGGCGCGTCGGGGTACGCAGTACGAGCTCACCGAAGTGCTGCGCCGGGCTCCGCTCCACAAGGTCGTCGTGCTTGTGGACGCCCGCAACGACGTAACGACGCTTCGCACCGAGATCGAGCGGACGTGGAACGACGTGAGCGGCTCCCGTGCCGCTGACCGGAGCCCGCTCGAGCTTTCGGTCCTGCAGTTTCGGAGCGGCGGCGCCGCGGAGATGCACGGCTTGTATCGCGCGGCCGTGCGCGCCGCGCGCCATCAGCCGAGCGAGGCCAATCAGACGACGGCCATTTCGCCCACGTCCGGGACCCAATGGCCGGCGGCCCGCTTGTCCTGATATCGACGGATCAACTCGTTCGCCAACGCGGGTCCGATCTCGCCTCGCTCGAAATACGATGCGTAGCCTTCGTCCGGAAGCGCGCGACGCAGCTGTTGGCTGGCCCGATACGCAAGCTGCCGCGTTGCCGTGAATCGCGTCGCTGGGAGTCGCAAGGGATCGGCGCCTGGCGCTTCTTCCCAGTTGCCCGCGTTCGCGCCCATTTCGGTGGCGAGCAGGGCCACGAGCTTCGCGTCGGCCGTCTCTGGGTCTGTCTGGACGAACGTGACGGTGCCGACGCTCACCTGCTGCGCGTCCGTCCACGGCGCCGTCAGATTCTCCAGCGAGGTGGACCGCTCGTCTACGAACGGGATCCACCGGAGATCGAACACCAGCGGCCCGGCGCTCTGTCTCCGCCGCCAGTCGCGCGTGAAGCGAGCCGGCCCCTGTTCGATTTCGCCCGCCGCCGGCCCGTCGTTGGCCGGCACGAACGTGAACTTGCCGAGTACGTCGCGAGCCCGGACGATGCCCGTCCAATACTGCTGATACGCCGTGGTCGATCGCTCGGTCCGGAGTGTTTGCGCTGTCACGTGGCTGGCGATGACCGGTGCTCGAAGGCCGGCGTGCCTGACCAGCCCTGCCAGCAGCAGCGCCCGCGAGGCGAGCAGGTTGCTGCTCGCCGCCGAGGTCGCCGTCGCCTGGAGCAGCGCGAGGAATTCCTCAGGCGTGTCGGTGGGTGAGGTTGGATCGTTGATCGTGATGAAGTCGATCCGGCGGCCGGCAGGCGAGCGGAACGCGACCATCAACCCGAGAAAGTCCGGATCCGTCTCCGCGTGCGGGCAGCCGAGCCCGGTGGAGATTCGGCCGATGCCGACGCGCTCGCTGCCGCGATGAAACACGCCGAGGCCGTCGAGGGCCGGGGGCAGCGTCGCGGCCGCCTTGAGCACCACCCTCGACGCGGCCAGCTGCTGCTGATGCGCGCCGCGGTCCGGCATCGTGAGCTGGGGGTGGTTTCTCACGAGCGTCGCCTGCATCTCCGGAATGCCGGCAGCGATCTCTTCGAGCTTGCGCCTCTCCTCCGGGGTCGGGTCGAAGAACGTGGCCATGAAACACCGTTCCTTCCTCAGGTTCCGGCGAATTTCGGGAGGGGCGGCGGAATTGTGCCACGAGTGTCAGTGCCGAAGCCATCCAGGTTCGCGCGCGCCGCAGGAACCGACGAACGCGCGTCAGAGCGATTTCAGGTACTCAACCAGGTCCAGCTTCGTTTGCTCACTCAGATTCAATGAGAACACCTCGTTGTAATGCTCGACGACGGCTCTGAAGTTCGCGAACCGGCCGTCGTGATAGAAGCCGCCCTTCTGCCGAGCGAACAGGCCGCCAGGGGCGTGGTTCGATACCGCTGATCGGGCGAGCGGCCGGCCTGGAAGTCGTCGATGCCGATCTCGGCGGCGGTGTGCATGTTCCACCCGGGCTCGGTGAACAGCGGCGGCACGTGGCAGGTCGAGCACCGGGCGCTGCCGTTGAAGGCGGTCTTGCCCCGCGCCGCAGCCGTCGCGTCGAAGCTCGAAGCCGGCGGCTTCGGCGCCGGCAGCGCGAGTTGATAGAAGTGCAGCGCCGGCAGCTTAGGGGTGACGAGGTCCGGATCGTTGCGCACTTCAGCGAAGTCGTTGTGTGCCGCGATTGGGAATCGCAACTCGTCGTTCAGCCGCGCGTCGATGAACGTTCCCTTGCCGTGCATCTCGAGGTTGGCGACCAGCGCGTTCCAGTGCGAGACGCCGCCCCAACCGGTGTAGGTGTGCAGGTTGACGCCGGCCAGGCCAAACGCGGCAGGGATCAGCGTCGCAGCGCTTCGGCCGTCAGGGCGGAACGCCTGGCCGTCGAGAAGCAGCGCCGCATCGAACTTGCCGGGACCCCAGCTGTTCAGGACAGTCCGGACCGTCGCTTGATCGGTCTGGAGCAGATCGGCGACGACGCTGAGATCGGGGGCGAGCGCGACGATCGCGCCGACGTTGAGATCGCGATTCGGCCAGCCGTCGAGACGGCGCCCGACGCCGGGCACGACCGAGTCATCCACGGTTGAGTGGCAGAACGAGCACTGGATGCCGATGGAGGAAAGCCCGCCGGTGCTGTTGCGGTGAGCGGTGACACCGACGACGGCGTTCGCGTCGAGGAGGGCCAGCGTCACCGCCGGATCGTTCACGTTGACGCGTCCGTGCTTGATCGCATTCAGCGCCGGCGGCGGAAGCGCGTCCGCGTCCACTTTGAGACCGACGGCCAGCGCGGTCGCCGGACTCACGCCGGGGCCGACGCCCCCGAATCGTTCACCTTCGATCGCCTGGTGGAGCTTGAGCGTGTCGCCCCAGAATGCTTCGTCGCCGAAGGTGTCGAAACGAAAGACCCGGCGCCCCTCCTCGAACAGCCGCTCGCCGTTGCGGCGTACCGTCTCGTCCGGGCCGGCCTCGTGCGAAACAGCCGGCGCCTGTGCCGGCTGTGCCGGCTTGTCGTCCGACATGCCGACCAGCGCACTCCCGGCGGCGACAACAGCAACGATAGTGACAAACCGCATGACCACCCTCCATCTCGTCCTCCGCGGCCGTCGGCGACACCGGCCGGGTAAGGCTCTCGACATGGGAGGGCGGATCACGCGAAAAGGTGACAAACTCCCGGGCTTGCAACGTCAGCCGGGTTCGAGACTCTAATGGGGCATGGCGCTGTCCGATTCGGCGGTCACGGCCGCAACTTCGTCGCCGTTCACGGATGAGGAAATCGTCCGGCGGGTGCGGGCCGGTGACCGCGCGCTGTTCGAGATCCTCATGCGCCGGCACAATCAGCGTGTGTATCGAGTGGCGCGCGCGGTCGTGAACGACGAGGGCGAGGTCGAGGACGTGATGCAGCAGGCGTACATCAACGCGTTCACGCACCTGCATCAGTTCCAGGAGCGAGCCCGGTTCTCGACCTGGCTGACGCGAATCACCTTGAACGAGGCGTTCGGGCGCCGGCGGCGGCTGCGGGCGGAATCGACGATCAGCCTGCCGTCGTTGTCCGACGAGCCCGCGGGAGACTCGATGGAGCGGATGACGGCACCGCAGCCGGATCCCGAGCGGCAGGCCTACGCTGGCGAACTCCGCCAGGCCCTCGAGGCGGCGGTGGATGCCCTGCCGGAGCACTATCGGCTGGTGTTCATGATGAGGGACGTCGAAGGGCTGAGCACGAGCGAGGCCGGCGCCGGTCTTGGCCTCGGCGACGAGGCCGTGAAGACGCGCCTGCACCGCGCGCGCGCGATGATCCGTCGCGCGCTGACTGCCAGGCTCGGGTCAGCCGCGGAGGGCGCCTTCGCATTCGAGGCGCCAAGGTGCGACCGGGTGGTGGCCGGGGTGCTGGCGCGATTGCCGGACGCCTGAGGTCTCGCTTCCAGCATCCGGCAGCACGGCCGATCGGGAACGCTGCTTGCTACCACTGCCACAGACGCCGGCCAGACCGGCGAACTGGAGGCAACGATGAACCGAGCCCTGGAACGCCTGGCCACGCGGGTCACAGTCTGGGCAGGCGGCAACGGCGGTTTCGCGACCGCGGTCACGGTCGTGTTGGTCTGGGGGGCGCTCGGCCCCGTCTTTGGCTACTCCGACACGTGGCAGCTGGTGATCAATACCGGCACCACGATCGTGACGTTCCTGATGGTCTTCCTGATCCAGCGCAGTCAGAACAAGGACGCGATCGCGCTTCACCTGAAGCTGAACGAGCTCGTGGCGGCCATGCAGGGCGCCAGCAACCGCTTGATCGACGTCGAAGCGTTGTCGGAAAAAGACCTGCTGGTACTGCGGCAGCACTTCCACGAGCTCGCCAAGCTGTCCCGAGGGGAGCGGGACACGACGCAATCTCACTCGATCGACGAAGCGCGCAGCCGCCACGAATTCAAGCGGCGCGATCGATCGGAACGGTGAACGGAAAGCGCTGACCGCTTCGCGCGCCACGGCACAGGTTACGATTACCGGGCGTGCCACGCGACCGTATGCGGCGTGCCGCTCCGTCACGTCCGCCGCAGCCATCATCGCCACCTCGACCGCGACAGCCGCTGGCGCCGATCGCGATCCTCGTGGTGGCGGCGCTCGCCGTTTTCGCCAACAGCCTCCCGGGACGGTTCATTTACGACGATGAGGAGACCATCGTCCGCAATCCGTACGTGCGGACGCTCTGGCCGCTGACCGCGGCGATGCACGCGCCGCCGCAGAGCGCGGTCGCTGGCCGTCCGCTGGTCAGCCTCTCGCTGGCGCTGAACTACGCCCTCGGCGGTGAGGACCCGGCCGGATATCACGCGTTCAACGTCGTGGTGCACCTCACCGCGGCGCTGCTGCTGTTCGGCATTGTCAGGCGTGCGCTTCGGGGGCAACGAGTACCGGCGCGCCTCGGCGACCGTGGCGACGCGTGGGCGCTGGGTGTCGCCCTCATCTGGCTCGTGCATCCGCTGCAGACCGAGGTGATCGACTACACCATCCAGCGGACCGAGTCGATGATGGGCGTGTGCTACCTGCTCACGCTGTACGCAGGCATCCGCGGCATGCAGGAGCCTCTTAGTGCGGGGCGATGGCTCGCGATCTCGATCGCCGCGTGCGCGGCCGGGGCCGCCTGCAAGGAGTCGATTGCCACCGCGCCGTTGATGGTGTGGCTGTACGACAGCGTGTTCGAGGCTGGCTCGTTCCGCGGCGCACTCACGAGGCGCGGTGGGTACTACGCCGGACTTCTGGCCAGCTGGGGCATGCTTGCGTGGCTCAATATCGACGGGCCGCGCTTCCGAAGCGCCGGCCTGTCTGCAGGCGTGACGCCATGGATGTACCTGGTGAATCAGGGGCCGATCATCGCGACCTACCTGGCACGGACGATCTGGCCGCATCCGCTGGTCGCCGATTACGGCCGGACGGCGGCAATTCCGTTCGCGGCCGCGGCGCCGTCTCTGCTGATGGTCGCCGGGCTCGCTGTCGTCACGCTCGCAGCGTGGCGGTGGGACCGGCGACTGGCGTTTCTCGGGACCTGGTTTTTCGTCACGCTCGCGCCTGCGTCGAGCATCGTGCCGATCGCGACCGAAGTCGGCGCCGAGCGTCGTATGTATCTGCCGCTCGCGGCCCTCGCCATTCTGATGGCGCTGGTCATCGACGCGGTTTCGCGCCGGATCGCGCCGCAACGAGCGGGGATGGCCGCCGCCGCGATCATCGCGATTGTCTGCACGGTTCTGGCCGGCGTCTCGTTCGTACGCAATGCCGACTACCACGATCGGCTTCGTCTCTGGCAAACCGTGCTCGATGCGCGCCCGCACGGACGCGCCCACTACAACCTGGCCGTGGAGCTGGCTGCCCGGGGACGCTCCGACGAGGCCATCGACCACTACCGGCAGGCAACAGCCGATGCGCCCGAGGGCCATTACGCGCTGGGTTTCATGTATGCGCAGCGAGGCAAACCCGCCGAGGCAGCGGCGGAGCTGCGCCAGTTCCTGGACCGGCTGCCGGGCGACGCGCTCGCGCCCAAGGCATCGAACCTGCTTGGCCTCACGCTCATGCAGCAGGGCGATGCGGAGGGCGCCGCCACCGCATTCCGAACGAGCCTGTCGATGCAGCCGCGTGACGGTGACGCGCTGGGCGGCCTGGCCGACGCGCTGCGGGCGAGCGGGCGGTGGGCGGAGGCCGAGAGCGCGTATCGCGCCTACCTGCAGGTGAACCCGGCGAATGCCGCCGGTGTTGGCAACCTCGGGATCGTCCTGTCAGCGCTGGGACGCGACACCGAGGCCGCAGACGCGTTCGCCCGGGCAGTGGCGCTCGCGCCGCAGTCCGCCAGCGCTCGCGTCAACTACGCCTTGAGCCTGGCGGGGGGAGGCCGGAGAGCGGAAGCGGTGGCGCAATTGCGGATCGCGCTGCAGCTCGAACCGGGCAACGCGCAGGCTCGCGGCGCGCTCGAGGAGCTCGGCAAGTAGCGGCCGGCTCGAGACGCTACAATCAGAATCACCCATCCCGTGAAACCGACCGACCTCCGCGGCATCCTTCAGTACATCCCCAGCTACCGCGAACGCATATTCATTCTCGCGGTGGACGGCGCGATTGTCACCGACGAGAACTTCGCGAATATCCTGCTCGACGTCGCCGTTCTCCGTTCGCTGAACATTCGGGTCGTCCTGGTCCACGGGGCGGCGGCGCAAATCGCGCGGCTCGGGTCGGAGCAGGGCATCGTGCCGAGCGATCTCGTCGGGACCGGAATCACGAACGCCGAGACGCTGCAGCTCGCCCTGGCGGCCTCGTCTCGCCTGAGCCACAAGATCCTCGAGGGCCTCTCCGCCACCGACCTGCGCGGCGCCACGACCAACGCGCTGCGGGCGCGCCCCGCCGGCATCATCAAAGGCGTGGATCTCGAGTTCACCGGAAGAGTCGAGCGGGTGGACGTCGAGCTGCTCCACACCCTCCTCGCGCAGGGCATCGTCCCGGTCGTGCCGCCGCTCGGGTTCGACGGTGACGGCCGGACCTTCCGGGTCAATTCAGACGCCGCCGCGGTGGCGGTCGCCGATGCGCTGAAGGCGATCAAGTTGATCTACATGACGAGCGCGGACGGCCTGTTCGTGAAGGGCGAGCTGCTGCGTCACGTGAGCGTCGACGAGCTTGGCGCGCTGATTCAGAAGCAGCGCGACGACTTCGCGCCCGAAAGCCTGTCGAAGGCCGAGAACGCCGCGGCCGCTTGCCGGGCCGGCATTCCCCGCGTCCACGTCATCAACGGCGGGGAGGACGAGGGACTGCTTGCCGAGGTGTTCTCGAACGAGGGCATCGGCACGCTGATTCACGCCAACGAATATCAGCAGATACGGCCGGCGAAGAAGAAGGACGTGCAAGCCATCCTGGCGCTGACCCGCAAGGGAGTGGAGAGCGGCGAGCTCGTGGAGCGGAGCCGCGCCGGCATCGAGAAGACGCTGGCCGATTACTACATCTTCGAGATCGACGGGAACCCGGTGGCCTGCGTGGCGCTGCACGTCGAGCCGGACGGCCGCAAGGCGGAGCTCGCCTGCCTCTATGTGAACCCGTCCCACGAGCACCAGGGGATCGGCCACAAACTGGTCCAGTTCGTGGAGAACAAGGCGCGCGAACAGGGAGTGTCGGACCTGATTGCGCTTTCCACGCAGGCCTTCGCCTACTTCCAATCGAAGGCCGGCTTCGGCGAAGGCGGCCGCGACGATCTCCCGCCTGCCCGGCGTGAGAAGTACGATCGCAGCGGCCGCAATTCCCGGGTGCTCGTCAAACACCTCCGCCAGGCAGGCTGACTACTTCACCGTCACGGTGAAGCACCCCGTTCGCAGGTCGATGGTCGGTGCCGTCAGGTTGTCGACCAGCCGAAACATCACGTCGAAACGCGTTCCATCGGGAATGGTCGCGGCGGCGAAGTCGATGTGCGCGGCGCCGGCGCCGCCCGCTGACGTCTCCAGCGTGACCAGAGGTCCGGCGGCGGGCATCGGGAACGTGACGAAGTTCGGTGCCGGGGGCCCCCACGGCGGTTCGCCGGCCGCGCGCTGGCAGATGCCATCTGCGGCATTAGCGCGTCCGATCTCCGGCGCGCGCTGCACGTAGAACGTCGTGTTCGGCGGCGCTCCATGAACGTTGACGTTGATCTGCGCGCTGAAGCTCCCGTCGACGGCCGCGGTCGGCGTGACGTTGACCGTTCCGGTGCCGCTGCCGAGCAGCGCCGTGAGGGTCTGGCCGTGCGTGCCGGCGGTCGCCGCCAACGCGGTCGCCGGCACGGCGGCGGAGGTCGGCGCGGTCGGTGATTGCGACGAGCTGCATCCGGCCAGGGACAACGACAGAACAGTGACCACTCGGACAGGGACGGTGCGAATCATGGCGGCAGCCTCCTTGGCGGCCCCGCTCCCCAGGGCCAGGTTTCTCGCGAGTCTGCCGCGACGCTGCCGCGGCCGCCATCGACGGCGTCTGAAGGTTTCGTGAAGAAACGCGCCGCAGCTGGAGAGCTATAATCCCCGCGTCTTCAGATGGCGACCCGCATCGCGTTCGCCGGGTTCGTGCTCGACTCCACCGCCTTCACCCTCACCGGCCCTAGTGGCGCGATCGGCCTGGAACGGCTGCCGATGGAGCTCCTGCTGCTGCTGGCCCGTCATCCGGGAACGCTGGTGTCGCGAGAAGAGATCCGGTCCGCATTGTGGGGACCCGAGATCCACATCGAGCACGACGCGGCCATCAACACTGCGATCCGAAAAGTCCGGCAGGCGCTTGGCGACGATCCCGCACAACCGCGTTTCGTCCAGACAGTGGTGGGGAAGGGGTACCGATTCGCGGCCGACGTCCGGTTGTCTGGCTCGGACCTTCGCTTCACGCTGACCTTCAGGGGCCGCGAGATCCTTCTGGCCCACGGCGACACCGTGATCGGCCGCGACCCTGAAGCGCACGTCTGCATCGACGAACCATCCGTTTCGCGCCGGCACGCGACCATTTCGACGGACGCAGACGGCGCGGTGCTCCACGATTTGGGCAGCCGCAACGGTACTTTCGTCGACGGCCGTCGCGTCGAGGCTCCGACGCCGCTGGTGAACGGGGCCGTCGTGTCGATTGGACCTGTTTCGCTGCTGTTCGCAGCTCGAACCGCACCGCGGTCAACCGTTACTGCCGGAATCGCGCCGTGACCCTTCGACACGGTGCGCGATTCAGTCACTACGAGATCCTCGACCTGGTCGGGGAAGGCGGCATGGGCGAGGTCTACGTCGCTCGCGACCGCGGCCCAGCGGCCGGCGGCAGAGGCCGAGCGTGAGATTGCCGCGGCCCGGGCTCTCGACCCGTTGTCGGTGCCCATCTACATTGACCAGGCCTACATCCTTCACTACTACGGCCGCGACGACGAGGCACTCGCAGCCGTGCAGCGCGCGCTGGAAATGAATCCGGCGTACCCGCCGGCCTTCTTCTGGCAGGGCCGCATATATACGTTTATGGGGCAGTACGACCGGGCGCGCGAGGCGCTCGAGCGGCTCGGCCCGCTTCGCACCTGGACGCCGGCGATGGCGGTTCTCAGGTATTTGTATGGAAAGAGCGGCCAGCCGGTGGAGGCGCGGGCCATTCTCGCGGAGTTCGACGCGCTCGCCGCGTCGGGACGATACGCCTCGGCGTACGCTGTAGGAGTGGTGCATGCTGGTCTTGGCGACCGCG
>DATJFF010000161.1:0-8338 GCA_035495795.1 Vicinamibacterales bacterium | reverse complement strand
GGTCGGCGATCTGCAGGCGGAGCTGGTCCACGACTTCTTCGAGGGCTTTGCGATGGGCGCACGCGCGAACGTTCACCTCAAGGTGCTCTACGGACGATCGAATCACCACAAGATCGAGGCCTGCTTCAAGGCGTTCGGCCGCGCCCTCCGCGTCGCGTGCGCGAAGGACGCGCGGCTTGCGAAGATGCTGCCGAGCACCAAGGAGCTGCTGTGATTGCGGTCGTGGACTACGGCGCCGGCAACCTCACGTCGGTGCGCAAGGCGCTCGGGGCGATCGGCGCCGCCATCTGGACACCCGCGGAGCCGGCGGAGCTCGAGCGCGCCGCGGGCATCATCGTTCCCGGAGTCGGGCATTTCAGCAGCACAGCGAGGCTGGACGATCCCTGGCGCCGCGGAATCCGTGGTGCGCTGGGGCGATCGGTGCCGTTGCTGGGAATCTGCGTCGGCTTGCAGTGGCTGTTCGACGGTTCGACCGAGGCTCCCGATGTTGCCGGTCTCGGCCTGCTTCCCGGTACCTGCGCGCACCTTGGGGTGCGTGACTTGCCAGGGACTCGCAAAGTTCCCCACGTCGGCTGGAATTCGCTCTCCTTCCCGAGGTCTACGCAATTGTTCGCCGGCATTCGCGAAGGCGCGCAGGTCTACTTCACGCATTCATTCGCAGCACCAGTCGGGAATGCCACGGCCGCGACGACGACGTATGGCGTGACGTTCGCGGCAGCGGTCGAGGATGGGCCCGTTTCCGGCGTCCAGTTTCATCCGGAAAAGTCAGGTGACGTCGGGTTGCGGATCCTGCGAAACTGGCTCTTGACCGTCTCGAGGCCCTGAAGCCGCGCGCATGTTGTCGAAACGAATAATCGCGTGTCTCGACGTGCGTGACGGGCGCGTCGTCAAGGGAATCAACTTCGAGGGTTTGCGGGAGGCCGGCGATCCAGGCGAGCTGGCGCGACGCTACAACGTCGAGGGTATCGACGAGATCGTCATTCTCGATGTCACGGCGACACTCGAGTCGCGGCAGGCGCGGGCCCACACCATACAAGCCGTGGCGCGCGAGATCTTCCTCCCGCTGTGCGTGGGCGGCGGCATCCGCACCGAAGAGGACGCCGCGGCAGCCATAGAAGCCGGGGCAGACAAGGTGAGCCTGAACACGGCGGCGCTGCTGGACCCGATGCTCATCACCACGCTCGCCGGCCGATACGGCAGCCAGGCGGTGGTGGTGGCCATCGACGCGAAGCGGCAGGACGGGCGATTCGCCGTCTACGTGCGAAGCGGCCAGGCCGAGACGCCCCGCGGGGCGATCGACTGGGCCCGCGAGGCTGCCGATCGCGGCGCCGGAGAGATACTGTTGACGTCGATCGATCGCGACGGAACGAGGGCCGGCTTCGATTGCGAGCTGACCGCCGCCGTGTCCACGGCGGTGAACATCCCCGTGATAGCGTCCGGCGGGGCCGGCGCGTTCGAGCACTTCGCCGAGGTTTTCACCGACGGGTGCGCCGACGCAGCGCTCGCGGCCTCGATCTTTCACTTCAACGAGCACAGCGTCGAGGCGCTGAAGGACTTCCTCCACGCACGCCACATTCCCGTCCGACTCTCCTGACCATGCTGATTCCGTCCATCGACTTGCAGAAAGGCCGCATCGTCCAGCTCGTCCAGGGCGAGACGCTGGCCGTGGCCACCGACGATCTCGACGCCTGGATCTCGAAGTTCAAGCGCTTCCCGAAAGTGCAGCTCATCGATCTCGACGCCGCGATGGCGCGCGGCAACAACGATGAGCTCGTGCGCCGGATTGCCGGCGAGCTGCCGTGCCGCGTGGGCGGCGGCGTCCGGACCGTCGCGCGGGCCGAGGAACTGCTCGCCGCCGGCGCGCAGGCAGTAATTGCCGGATCGGGCCTGTTCCGCGGACCCGGCCAATGGACGTCAGCGGATGTGGCCGCCGACCCCGGCATCGTCGTCAATCACGACTTCGCTCGTGCGCTCGCGGCCACCGTCGGACCGCAGCACGTCATCGCGGCGGTGGACGCGAAGGCTGGCCGCGTCGTCATTCACGGATGGAAGACCTCGTTGCCGATCGGCCCGGTCAGGGCGGTGCAGGAACTGGAGGCCTATTGCGACGAGTTCCTGTACACGCACGTTGACAAGGAAGGGCTGATGCAGGGCACCGACGTCGATGCGATTCGAGCCGTCCGCGACGCGACGGCGCGCCGCGTGACCGCCGCCGGCGGCATCACTACGCGCCAGGAGATCGACGCGCTCCATGCACTAGGTGTCGACGCCGTCGTAGGGATGGCTATCTACACCGGCTCGCTCGCACTGGAATAGGAGATAGGAGATAGGAAATAGGAGCTAGGAGAGGAGGCACGAAGCAGGCAGGAGGCGGAATTCAGGAGCTAACAGCCTAACTCCTGGCGCCTGTCTCCTGGCGCCTGGCTCCTGGCTCCTATTTCCTCTTCTTAACGGCGTCGACGAACGTGTCGTAGAGCAGCTGATCGCGATTGGCAGAGCGCTCTCTCGCGTCCTTGCCCCACGCGTCATCGAGCGCGGTCATCGTTTGAACGACGCACCCGGCGTCGCAGGCGACGATCCCCCGCTTTGTGGCAATCGACGAGGCGCGCTTCGAGAGCTCGGCCATCCAGGCGTCGAAGAGTGCCGCTTCCTCTTTCGCGGAACGGTCGCCGGGCTCCCAGTCGAGGAGTTTTTCCATCGCCTTGACGACCTGCGGGTCCACGGGCTGGTTCTTCTTTCCGACCGTCACAGCCACGGCGGTGGTCTGCGTTCCTGTGAACGGCGAGTCGGGAACGCTGCCCTTCTCCACCTGGTAACGTTGCGTGGCCTTGTCTTTGACCGGCTCGAGCAGCGGGATGAGGCTGCGCGCCGCCTGAGTGTGAGCGGCCATGCTGGCAGCGTCCAGCTCGATGGTCTGGGGCTGCTGTTGAGCCGGCTTGGCCTGGTCTGCGGCAGCCGGCAGACTCAACCCAATCGCCACCGCGGCAACGAACACGACGCGGAAGTTCATGCGGTAACTCCCTCTGCCCTCACTACATCACCAATCGGGTAGGCTGTGAAGCCGCAAAGGGGGGACTGTCCCCCGACGTGCGGGGACTGTCCCCAACTGCCGGAGTGGGGAGTACGTCGAAGCTGCCATGCGTGCTGACCTGGTTAGCGCCATCCGTTCGCTGCGGGGATCGCCGGCCTTCACCGCCGTCGCACTGCTGGTCCTCGCGCTCGGGATCGGCGCCAGCACTGCCATTTTTTCCGTCGTGGACGCGGTAGTCCTCCGCGCGCTGCCTTTCGACGAGTACGACCGGCTGGCCGCCGTCGGCACGCGACGCCCGCCCCCGCAAGAGTTCGACCCGGCTCGCGACCCGCTGCAACTGTCGAGCGTCGCACCCCAGGATTTCCTCGACTGGGACGCCCAGCAGCAGGTGTTCGACCACTTCGCCGCCACCGCCGGCAACTCCATGGCGCTCGTAGAGCTCGGCTCCGAGCCAGAAGACCTGCGGGCGCTCCGCGTCACCGCTGATCTGTTCGACGTTCTTCGCGTTGCCCCGCGCATTGGTCGGGCGTTCACCGCGGACAACGAAGTCGACGGGCGCGACAAAGTAGTCGTCCTCAGCGATTCGCTGTGGCGCCGCAGGTTCGGCGCCGATCCGGCGATCGTCGGACGGGCCATCCCGCTCGACGGCCAGCCCTACGACGTTGTGGGCGTGATGCCGCCGGAAGTCACCTACCCCGTCGGCCAGGCGCGCGACACCGATGTCTATCTGCCGTACGTCATCCCTGCCGACGAGCGTACGCGGATTCCGAACCGCCACGGCTACTACCTGCAGACCGTCGGACGCCTCAAGCCGGGGATCACCATGGGCGAGGCCGAGGCGCACATGGATCAAATCGGCAAGGCGCTGCAAGCGGCGCACCCCGAGTGGAACAAGGACACGTACGCCGGCACTCGCCCGCTGCGCGACCACGTGGTCGGCTCGCGCACCCGGAGCTGGATGCTGATGCTCCTCGGCGCAGTCGGCATCGTGCTGCTGATTGCCTGCGTCAACGTCGCGACCTTGCAGCTGGCCCGCGCGGCGTCGCGCGAGCGCGAGGTCAGCGTCCGAGCGGCGCTCGGCGCCGGACGCGGCCGGCTGATTCGCCAGTTGCTGGTGGAGAACGTGCTGCTCGCCTCAGCCGGCACGGTGCTCGCGATCCTGCTCGCCGCATGGGGCGTGCAGGTGCTCAAAGGCGCGATGCCCGACGGTGTGGCACGCGTCAGCGCCATCGCCGTGGATCGACGCGTCCTGGCGGCAGCGGCGACGGCCGCAGTGGTCACCGGAGTTGCGTTCGGGATCCTGCCGGCCCTGCAGCTGTCGAGGCCGGACCTCACCCACGCGCTCAAGGACGGCGCGCGCGGCACCGCCGGCACCGCGCGGCATCGCCTCCGCAGCGTGCTGATCGTGTCCGAGGTCGCGCTCGCGGTAGTGCTGACGATCGGCGCGGCGCTCTTCATCGGCAGCTTCATCTCGCTGATCCAGATCGAGCCGGGCTTTGATACCTCGAATGTCCTGACCACGCAGGTCGTTCCGCGGTTCGAGCCCGGAAAGCCGCCACCCGACATGCGGGCCCGGTATCAGGAACTGGTGGACCGCGTGCAGGCGATTCCAGGCGTGGAACGTGCCGCGTACATCGCCGGCGGCATGCCGCTCGGCAACAACATGAGCACCACCAGGTTCGAAGTAGCGGGCGTTACGCCGCAAGGCAACGTATCGGTGAGCGTGCGTCGCGTCACGCCGGAGTATCACCGACTGCTGCGAATCCCCCTGAAGGAGGGCCGCCTGTTCGAGGCCGCCGATCGCGATGGGGCGCCGCTCGTGGTGCTGGTCAACGAAGCTGTGGCGCGCGCGTTCTTCCCCAACGAGAGCCCGGTCGGCAGGACCGTCAAGGTCCAGGATGCCGACCGGACCATCGTCGGCATCGTCGGCGACATTCACCAGGTGAGCCTCGAGTCGGAGCCGATGGCGGAGATCTACGTGCCGCTGGCTCAGGGCAGCCGCGGCGGCGGCGAACTGCTGGTACGCACCGACGGCAACCCGTACGATGTACTGGCGGCGGTGAAGGCTGCTGCTCTTCAGGTGCTTCCTGACGTGCCGCTGCGAAACATCAGAACGATGGACGAGGTCATGGAAAGGCGGGCGGCGCAGCGGCGCTTGAGCATGCTGCTGCTCGGGCTGTTCGGCCTGCTGGGACTCGTGATCGCGTCGGTTGGGATCTACGGAGTCCTGGCCCACACCGTTGCGCAACGCACGCGGGAGATCGGTGTGCGAATGGCCCTCGGAGCTACGCGCGGTTCTGTGGTCAGAATGCTGCTCGGCTATGCGGGTTCGCTGGTCGCGCTCGGCCTGGCGATCGGGTCGGCCGCGGCCTGGACGCTCACCTCGACTGCGGAGGCATTCCTCTTTCAACTCGACGCGACGGATGCGCGCGCCTTCGTGGCGGCGCCCGTCGTCCTGGCGAGCGCGGCAATTGCCGCCAGCGTGCTGCCTGCAAGACGGGCTGCGTCGGTCGACCCCGTGGACGCGCTCCGCGCCGAATAGACAGAGTCGGCCGTCGGGACGGTGTTCTAACTGGCGGGGTGGAGGACGTTCCCCCCGTAGTGCTTCACGAACAGGCTGCCGACGAGCGCGAGTGCAGCGCTCCCCATCATCAGGTAGGCCGGGGACACCGGGCTGCCCGTCTCCTGGATCAGCTTCGTCGCCGCGAGCGGGGCCATCCCGCTGAAGAGCGTGAAGCTGACGTTGAAGATCAGGGCGACGCCGGTGAAGCGGATGCGGGTCGGGAAGAGATCGGTCAGGAGAACCGCGAACGATCCGTTGGTGAAGCCGGCGGACAGGCCGGCGAGGACGCAGACGAGCGTCAGGTTCGCGGAGTGCCCTGCGAGCGCGCCGTAGAAGGGCAGCGCGAACACCATCAGCAGAATCACCCCGATCCGCAGCAGATATCGCGGCGCGATCCGGTCACCAATCCAGCCGACGACGAGAATGCCGAGCGTCGAGGCGAGCACACCGGCGGTCTGCGAGAACACGGCCTGGCGGGGGTCGTATTTGAGGACCGCCGACAGGAACGCGGGCAGGTGCGAGAAGAACAGCCCGTTGAAGCAGCCGGTCCCGGCCAGGAGCGCACTGCCGATCAAGACCTGCACGGGGCGGGTCTTCAGCATCTCCGTGAACGGCTGCCGCGACGCGAGGCTGCGCATCCGTTCGAACTCCGGCGACTCCTCGAGCGAGCGGCGCAGCCAGAAGCTCAGCACACCGCCCAGGCCGCCGAGCACGAAGGCAATGCGCCACCCGTAATACGGGACCAGCGCCGGGTCGAGGAACGTCCGCACCGACAGGCTCACCACCGTCGCGACCGCCACACCCATCGTCACGCACGCGAACACGACGCCGGCGACGAAAGGCGCGATCCGCGGCGCGGTTTCGACGACGTAGGTGAGCGCGCCAGGCAGTTCGCCGCCGAGACAGAAACCCTGGATGAGGCGCAGGATCACCATCAGCGCGCTCGCGGCGACGCCGATCTGCGCGTGCGGCGGCACCAGGCCGATCCCGAGCGTCGCCAACGACATCACCGCAACCGACCAGATGAACACCCGGCGGCGGCCGTATCGATCGCCGTAGTGGGCGAGCACGATGCCGCCGATCGGCCGGGCGAGATACCCGGCCGCGAAGGCGCCGAACGAGGCCATCAGCGAGGCGAGCGTGTCGGCGCTCGGAAAGACCGCGTCGGCGATGTCCTTGGCGAAGATCCCGAAGATGACGAAATCGTAGAACTCGAGCGCGCCCCCGAGACTGGCGAGGACGACGAGGCGCCAGCCGGCGGCGCCGATCCGATCGGACGGGGACATGTGCCGGGGATTGTATCCCGTCCGGTCGCCGGTCCCGGCTTTATGCAACCGTTCAGTTGCTTTTTGCCAGCGGCCTGGCCTACGCTGATAAGCAACGTGGAGGTTGCACATGGCGGTTACATCGAGCACGGACAAGATCGAGAAGCGCGTCGTCCTCAAGGCGCCCCAGGCCCGGGTGTGGCGGGCGATCAGCGACTCGGGTGAGTTCGGAACGTGGTTCCAGATGCGGTTCGAGTCGGGCTTCGTCGAAGGCAAGGCGGTCAAGGCGCAGGTGCTCGTGCCCGGTTACGAGCACGTCAAGGCGGAGTTCCAGATCGTGCGGATCTCGCCGCAGGACTATTTCGCCTACCGGTGGCATCCCTACGCGGTTGACCCGAAGGTGGACTACTCGGGCGAACCGACCACGCTGGTGGAGTTCCGGCTGACGCCCTCCGGCCAGGATACGGTCCTGACCATCGTCGAATCGGGCTTCGACAAGGTTCCGGTGGCGCGACGGGCCGAAGCGTTCCGCATGAACGACGGCGGGTGGACGGCGCAGGTCAAGAACATCGAGCGGTATGTCACGACAGCTTGAGCGCACGGTGCGTTCGCTCACCGAGGCCGCGCCGGTGTTCGCGGCGCTCGGTGACGCGACGCGGCTGGCGGTGGTGGCCCGCCTGTGCACCGACGGCCCGCTCTCGATCTCGCGGCTGAGCGAGAGCGTGGCGGTGAGCCGCCAGGCGGTGACCAAGCACCTCGAGACGCTGGCTGACGCCGGGCTCGTCCGCGACGCGCGGCTCGGACGCGAGCGGATCTGGGAGCTGGAGCCGCGGCGGCTGGAGATCGCCCGCCGCGAGCTCGATCGGATCTCGGCGCACTGGGACGCGGCCATCGGCCGCCTGAAGGCCTTTGTCGAGGAGGAGCGATGAGCGTGACGGTGAGACCATTCCTGATGTTCGAAGGCCGGGCCGAAGAAGCGATGACGCTGTATGTCAGCCTGATCCCGGGCAGCGCGGTGCTGGACGTGGAACGCTACGGCGCTGGTGGTCCGGCAAAAGAGGGAACCATCAAGCAGGCGCGTTTCTCCATCGCCGGCCAGGTGGTGCAGTGCACCGACAGCTTCGTGAAGCACGGCTTCACCTTTACGCCGTCGTTTTCGTTCATGGTGGAGTGCGAGTCGGAGAGGCAGCAGGACACGCTCTGGGCGGCGCTCATCGAAAGCGGATCGGCGATGATGCCGCTCGACAATTACGGGTTCAGCCGCCGCTTCGGCTGGTTGGCCGATCGATTCGGCGTATCGTGGCAATTGAATCTGCCATAGAGGTCTTGAGGTCTTGAGGTCTTGGGGTCTTGGGGTCTTGGAAAGCCCACGCCATAGCAGTCCCGAAAGCGCTCCCCTCCCGATCGCGATCTTTCCCGATCGGCGAAGCCGCTCCCGGCAGGCGCCTCTCAGGCGACAGCCAGGAGGCGCAGAGTTGG
>DATJFF010000160.1:0-11584 GCA_035495795.1 Vicinamibacterales bacterium | reverse complement strand
GCAAGGCGAAGATCCCGATCTACTTCGTCAAGGTCGGGCGCGAGATTCCCGGGCGCGTGCAGATCGGCGACGAGATCTGGCGTCAGGCGGTGGAGCACACCGGCGGCCACTTCTACGGCGGCGCCGACGAAGCCTCGATCGACAAGGCGCTTAGGGACATCGATCGCGCGTCGGCGGGACGGATTGAATACAAGCAGTACAGCACCGAGCGGCCGCGCTTCGCGCCGTTTGCGCTGATCGCCGCCGGTTTGTGGTCTCTGGCGGCGCTGCTGAGATTGACGGTGCCGGCGTTTTCGGTGTTTCCGTGAGGGGCGCCGGCCGCTGGCGGGAGAGCGCGCCGCTGGCTGACGCTGGGCGGCGCGTGATCGGGAGAAGGGCCGCGCCGAGTAAGACGCGGCCGCGATCGGGAATTGATTGCGGGAGGGACTACTTGCTTGCCTCGCCGAAGCCTTGGCGGAGGGGGGACAGTCCCGATAGTGTTTTGCCGCTCCCGAGAGCCACTCACGCAGTGAGTGGCGCCCTCCCGCCCGGCGTCTTTTGACGCTCCCGGCGAGGCGACGGGGAGCAGCTTGGTGACGGGGTCGAAGGAGAGAGGGTGATGCGAGCAGTCGTTGGATACCTGATCGTGGCCGCGGTGCTGGCGGGAGCCGGGGTCGTCTTGAGGAGCGGCTCGAGCCTGGAGCGCCGCGTCGCGGCGGCGGAGCGCGATCTCGTGACGCTGCGCTACCAGGAGGCCGGTACACGGGCGGTGGAGCCGCCGCCGGCGTGGTCCGGCTATTTGCCGGGCGCGAGCAAGACGGTCGCCGACGCCAAGGCGCTCAGCGCCACGTCGAAATACTGGGACGGCGATTACAAGGACGTTGCCGCCGATCCCAATGCCAAGCTCCTGGCCGCTAACGCCGCCTATCGCTCGCTGCGGCAGGAAGGCGGCACCTGGCAGAACGTCGTCGGCCGGCTCGACGGCGTGGTGAAGATGTACGCCGACGTGCTGCGCGACGACCCCGATAACGCCGAAGCGGCGTTCAACTTCGAGTACGCGACCCGCCTCCGCGCGGTGATCGCGGCCCGGCGGCAGCCGGTCGTGGCCCAGAACCTCGCGGAAAAGCTCACGATCCACGGCGGCGTCGGCGAGATACCGGTCGATGCCGACGCCAAGAAGTTCAAGATGATCGTGCCGATGCGCCCCGACGAGCGGCAGGAAGCGGAAAAAGCTGGGAAGGGGGCTCAGCGCGTGAAGAAGGGGTGAGCCCCCACGCCAAGTGCGAAGTGCGGAGTGCGGCGTGCCGAGTGCAATGTGGCTGAGTGCAGCCCCAATCGCCAATCGTGATTCACCCAATCACCCGATGACCCAATTCCCCAATCGTCAATGGACGCGGCGCCGCGGTTGAGGCAGCAATGACACTGCCCGGCCTGCCGCCGATCCAGTTCGGGGCGCCACAGTACGTGCCGTTGCTCGCCGTACCCGGCGTGTTGCTGCTGCTGTGGCTGCGTCTGGCATGGCGGCGGCGCGCCGACGTCACGGCACTCCGGCACAGGCGGCTGATGCCGGTTCGCGAGCGCATCCCGTTCCTCGGCGAACTGCTGTTCTGGCTGTGCCTGCTCGCAGCGCTGGCGTTCACGCTGCTCGCCGTCGCCCGGCCGCAGACCAGCACGTCAATCATCCGTACTGCCGGCGTCGATTTCGTGATCCTCCAGGACGGATCGGCATCGATGCACGTGTCCGATGTCGGGGCCGCGCCGGGAGGAGGGCGGGCCCGGGTCACCAACCGCTGGCAGCGCTCGGTGAAGTTCCTGCGCACGCTCGGCGAGTCGCTCCGCTGGGAAGACGATCGCGTCGCCCTCGCGCTCTTCGCCCATATCGCGACGCCGCAGGTGCGGTTGACGCGCGATCCGAACACCTACTTCTTCTTCCTCGATCACCTCGACAACGGCTCGCCGTTCCGGCTCGAGGACGATGCGTCGTGGGACACGAACATCGAGCGCGGGATCTACTGGGGCCTGCGGCTGATCGACAAGGACGAGGAGCTGCAGGGCAAGTCCGCCAACTCCAAGGCTTTCATCCTCGTCTCCGACGGGCAGGCGTGGAGCGGAGAGGTGGCCAAGTCGCTCAGCCTGGCACAGGCACAGAGCATCCCGGTTTACGTCGTCGGGGTGGGGACCACGGCGGGCGGCATCATCCCGGATCCGAAACGCGATGCGACCCAGGCGGCGATCCGCTCGGTGCTCGATCGCAATTCGCTGGCGACCATCGCGACGGCCGGCGGCG
Source organism: Vicinamibacterales bacterium (assembly GCA_035495795.1). Classification (GTDB taxonomy): domain Bacteria; phylum Acidobacteriota; class Vicinamibacteria; order Vicinamibacterales; family UBA2999; genus VFZN01. The sequence goes on along the minus strand of DATJFF010000160.1, from coordinate 9,318 downwards.
GGCGCTACTTCGAGCTCGATCGCGAGGAAGACCGCGATATCGCCAACACGATCATCGACCTCACCCGGCGGCGGTCGGGCGGACGCGGCGTCGAGCAATCGTTCGAGGACAGGTATCGCGAATTCCTGATGGCGGCGGCCGGGCTGGTCGTCCTCGGCGTGCTGTTCCTCCGCGACCAGTCGGCGCTGGCCCTCCAACTGGCGGCCGGTACGGCCGTGCTGATCCTGATCGCTCGCCTGGTCTGAAGAGCACGCGGCGTCGCAGCACTATTCGCACCCGCCGCACCCGCACCAGCCGCACCCGTCGCACCAGTCGCACTCGTTTTCATCTGTTTACCCCCGTCTTCGTTTGCAACGAAGACCACTGTCCCGATTCGGCAGGCCGGTTCAGGGCTACAATTTCGGGCTACCAGTTCAGGATGAGACGTTCGGGTTCCCGGAGGAACTAATGGCCAAGCACGTGTCGCGACGCAACTTCATGGGCGGGATGGCGGCAGCGGTGGGATACCTCAGCACGCGGCCGACCGCGGAGTTGTGGGCGCAGGGTGGTCCGGCGGCAGTCGCGGCGCAGCGGGCCCGCGGGCCGATGACCCCCGAGCAGTACGATCGGATGGCCAAACTCGCCAACAACGAGAACAACTGGGGTCCGCCCGAGTCGGTCATGAAGGCGATGAACAACGCCTGGAAGTACGCGAACCGCTATGGCTACCCCGACGGGAACATCGTCCAGGCGATCGCCGATCACCACGGCGTGAAGCCGGAGAACATCCTCCTCGGTGCCGGCTCCGGCGAGATTCTCGACGTCGTCGGCACCACCTTCCTGCTCGGCGGGAAGAAGGCTGTTGGCGCCGACCCGTCCTACGGATCGGTCTACCAGCACGCCACCGCGATCAAGTCCGACGCGATCAAGATTCCGCTCCGCGCCGACTACACGCAGGACATCAGCAAGATGATTGAAGCCGCCAATCAGCACGCGAGCGAGGTTGGTTTCTTCTATCTGTGCAACCCGAACAACCCGACCGGACTGGTCGTACCGAAGCAGGAAGTGAAGTCGGTCGTCGAAGGCATTCCAAAGGGCATGCCGATCCTCATCGACGAGGCCTATCACCACTTCGTCAGCGACCCGAACTACGAGGAGTCGATCGGCTACGTCAAGGAAGGCAAGCCGGTGATCGTCGCCCGGACCTTCTCGAAGATTGCGGCCCTCGCGGCCATGCGGCTCGGCTACGCGGTGGCCCCCGCCGAGATCATCCAGAAGATGCGGCCGTTCTCGATGGGCAGCATCAACGTGCTGGTGAAGCACGGCGGCGTCGCGTCGCTGAAGGACACGGCGGCCCAGGCCGACGTCAAGCAGAAGATCACGACGCTCCGCACCAAGACGTCCAACGACCTGCGGGCCTACGGCTACGACGTGATTCCGTCGGAGACCAACTTCTTCATGGTTCACCTCGGCGGACGCCAGGTGCAGCCGGTGATCGAAGAGTTCCGGCAGAAAGAGGTCCTCGTCGGCCGTCCGTTCCCGCCGATGACCGAGCATTTGCGCGTGTCGGTTGGGACCGCGGAGGAACTGGACCGGTTCCTGGTCGCGTTCAAGCAGATCTTCCCGCAGAAGTCGCCGCGCCAGACCAACATCGCGCAGCGTTAGGCGGCCTGCCGGCGGCCGTAGGCCTTCGGTGGGCCGCGGCGTCGCCGCGTCGGGCGGTTGGCGCCGCCAACCGTAGGAGGCCGGGGCGCTACTGCGCTCCGGCTTTTAATATGTACCGAATCGACCTTGCGCGGGCGCAGCCGCGCCTGCCGAAGGCCTACCACAGGCCCACGAGAGGCCGGGCGTGCTGCCGCACGGCCTCTCGCCTGTACTACGCGGTATATTGATTTCTGTGAGGGGTGTCGCTCGAGTTGCCGTGCTGCTGGCCGCTGCCGTTGCCGGGGCCTGCACGCCCGGGCCGGGGGAGGACGGTTACGGCGCCAAGGTCGCGGAAAGCCGCGCGATCAAGGACGAGAGCTTCCGCGCCGCGCCCGACTCGCCGATCCCGCCGGACAAGAAGAACACGCTGCTCCCGCTCGCCTACTACCCGGTCGACGAAGTCTACGCCGTGCCCGCGGTGCTGGAGCTCTCGGACGATCGCTCGCGTCTGCAGATCCCGACATCCACCGGCAAGCTCCGCGACTACGAGCGAATCGGGACGCTCAAGTTCAGCCTCAACGGCCAGCGGCTCCAGCTCACCGCGTTCAGCGAATTGGGCCAGCCGATGTCGCGGCTGTTCGTGCCGTTTGCCGACGCGACCAGCGGCGAGGAGACCTACGCCGCCGGCCGCTACATGGAGCTGGACCCGACGGCCACCGGCATCTACGTGGTCGATTTCAACGGCGCCTATCACCCCTACTGTTACTACAACCCGGAGTACGACTGCCCGTTCCCGCCAGCGGAGAACCGCCTGTCGGTGCCAATCCGGGCCGGTGAACGGATGCCGGAGAAGAAATCGGCCACCCGGTAGTTCGTCGGCGCTCCCTGACTCCGACCGACTCCCGCCCCCCGGTTCCCGACTCCCGACATGATCCTGCACGCAATCGTTTTCGACTTCGACGGCGTCATCGCCGACAGCGAGCGCCTGCACCTGCGCGCGTATCAGGACGTGCTCGAACCAGAGGGAATCGAGCTGTCCGAGCGCGATTACTACGATCGATACCTGGGCTACGACGATGTCGGGGTGCTGCGGGAGATTGGGAAGGACCGCGGCATCGCGATGAACCAGCTGCGAATCGCCGATCTCGTGGAACGCAAGGGACGCCGCTACGAACAGCTGGCGCTGGCCGGCGAGATGCTCTATCCGGGAGCAGCGGAGTTCATCCGCGCCGCCGCCGCCGCGCGCGTACCGATTGCGATCGCGTCGGGAGCGCTGACGCACGAGATCGAGGAGATCCTCCGGCGGACCGGTCTTCGCTCGCTCTTCCCGGTCATCGTCGGGGCGGACCAGACGGCCCGGAGCAAGCCGCATCCCGAGCCGTATCAGACTGCGTTCGCCCGTCTGAAGGCGCATACTGGTCGGGAGCTGGAGCCGTGGCGTTCGGTGGCGATTGAAGATTCGAAGTGGGGGCTGGTGTCCGCGCGCGGAGCGGACCTGCGGCTGGTGGCGGTGACCAATACCTACTCCGCCGCGGAGCTTCGCGAAGACGCGGAGCTGGTGTGCGCGGGACTGAAGGAGCTCACGCTGGAGCGGCTCGACGCCCTCGTGAGCGATTAAGCCAAAGATCGACTTCAGTTGGGCATCCATCAGCTCGCCGAAACGGGTGCAAAAGGGACGGGAGTTTGAGCGAATCGAGTTTCAGCAGGAGTGAACCGAGGGGGAAGATGGAGCGGACGCGGACCCTCGCCGATCAGATCGTCGATGCGGCGGACCGGCCGGGCCCCGACCTGGCGGCGCCCGCGTTCCTGGTGGCGCGCCTCGAGTACCCGCAACTCGATCCCGAGCCGTACCTCGATCGCATCGATCAGATGGGGGTCGACGCCGCCCACCGGATCGCCCGCGACGCCGGGCTCGACGCGCCTTTGCCGGCGCGCGTCGACGCGCTCAACCAGTACCTGTTCCAGGAAGTCGGCTTCAGCGGCAATCGCGAGCAGTACGACGACCCGCGCAACAGCTGCCTCAACGAGGTGCTCGACCGCCGGACCGGCATCCCGATCACGCTGGCGCTGATCTACATCGAAGTCGCGCGCCGCTCCGGTGTCCGCACCGAAGGCATCAACTTCCCCGGCCATTTCCTGGTCCGGGCGCTCCAGGACCTGCACACCGACGACCCGGACGAGGGGCTGATCGTCGATCCCTTTCACGGCGGCGCGATTCTCGGCGAAGCCGAGTGCCGCGGCCTGCTGCACAAGCACGTCGGCGAGGAAGCCGCGTGGGCGCCGTCGCTGCTCGCCCGCGCCACCCGCAAGCAGATCATGATCCGGATGCTGCTGAACCTGAAGCGGCTCTACGTCCGGATGCGTTCGTTTCCTCAGGCCCGCCAGGTCACCGACATCCTGCTCGCGCTGCAGCCCTCGTCGCTCGCGGAACTCCGCGATCGCGGGCTGCTCGCGTATCACATGAACGACGTCTACAACGCGCTGAGGGACCTCGAGGCCTACCTGAAGATGGCCCGCCTCACCGAACAAGACGACGACCAGCGCAAGGAGACGGAGCAGGTCTGGGAGCACGTAAAGACGCTGCGAAGGCGCGCCGCCCAGATGAACTGATGTCCACGGGGAACACGAAGGGCACGAAGAACACGAAGGACGGCACGAAGACAGATTCTTCTTAATAGGACTGCTGGTCTCTGGCCCTCAGCGTCGTTCCACTCGCTTCGGCCTGGGCGAATGTGCTGGAGCACTCAGCGGGTCCTGCGGGGCTCGCGCAGCGCCTACGACGTCGAGCGTCCACTGCGCCATCGGCAGCGTGGAATCGAGTTGGATCTCTCCCACCCGTCGGTGGCCTGAACGCGAGAGGTTGTCGCAGTGGGTACGTGGTCTTTGCCAACAAATTCTTCGTGCCGTCTTCGTGCCCTTCGCGCCTTCGTGGTTTCTTTTTGCTTAGCTCGCTTGCATGCTCCCAATCTCCGCATACAGGTGCGCCGCGGAGACGATGCCGCCGTGGAAGTTGCCGAGATCCAGCTTCTCGTCTGGCGCGTGGGCGTTTTCGTCGGGGAGGCCGACGCCGAAGAGGACGCACGGCAGGCCGAGCTCCTCCTGGAACGTCGACACCACGGGAATCGACCCGCCCTCGCGGTTGAAGACCGGGCGCTTGCCGAAGCCGGCCTCGATCGCGCGGCCGGCGGCTTGTACGTAAGGGTTGTCGAACGCCGTCATCCACGGCTTGCCACCGTGCATGCGCGTCAGTTTCGTTTCGACCGTCTTCGGCGCCGTCTTCTGCAGCCACGCGGCGAACAGGTCGGCAATCTTATTCGGGTCCTGGTTCGGCACCAGCCGCATGCTGACCTTGGCCATCGATACCGCCGGGAGCACCGTCTTGGCGCCTTCGCCAGTGAAACCCGATAACAGTCCGTTTACCTCGAAGGTCGGCCGCGCCCACACGCGCTCGAGCGTGGTGTAGCCGGTCTCGCCGAACAGCTTCGGCGCGCCGAGATCCTGCCGGTACTTCTTCTCGTTGAACGGCAGCTTCGCCCACTCGGCCCGCTCTTCAGGCCTCAGCTCGACGACATCGTCGTAGAAGCCCGGAATCTTGATCCGCCCGCTCTTGTCTTTCGCCTGGGCGAGAATCTGGGCGAGCGCCATTGCCGGATTCACAACCGCGCCGCCGAACGATCCGGAGTGCAGGTCGCTCTTCGAGCCCCGGAGATCGATCTGAAAATAGGCCAGACCGCGGAGCCCGTAGCAGATCGATGGAATGCCGCGGTCGAACATCGGCGAATCGCTGATCACGACGACGTCGGCCTTGAGCAGGTCCTTGTGGGCGCGGATGAAGTCATCGAGATTCGCGCTCCCGACTTCCTCCTCACCCTCGATCAGGAACTTCATGTTCACTGGCAGGCGGCCGTTCTGCTTCAAGTGGGCCTCGACCGCCTTGAAGTGCATGAAGACCTGGCCCTTGTCGTCGGCCGACCCGCGCGCGTAGATCTCGCCGTCGCGGACCGTCGCCTCGAACGGCGGCGAGGTCCACAGGTTGAGCGGATCCACCGGCTGGACGTCGTAGTGGCCGTAAAACAGAATCGTCGGCGCGCCCGGGGCGCCGAGCCATTCGGCGTAGACGATCGGATGCCCCGGCGTCTCCTCGAGCCGCGCGTTCTGGAGCCCGATGCGGGCCATCTGGTCGCGCGTCCACTCGGCGCAGCGGCGGACGTCGGCCTTGTGATCGGGGAGCGCGCTGATGCTCGGAATCGCCAGGTACTGCTTCAATTCGTCCACGTACTGGTCGCGGTGGACGTGGATGAAGTCGATGACGTTGTTCATGGGTTCAGTCTATGGCAAGACGTGATGCAGTCCGCACTCGACTTAGGTCAGCAACCGCCAGCGGTCGCCATCGCGGCGCGCCAGGCCGTCGTGTTCGAGCTTGATCAGGTGCGCCAGCACGCTCTGCCGCGCAAGCGGGACGAGCTGCTCGGACAGGCCGGCGTAGATCCGATCGGTGATCGACGTGACCGTCGCGAGCCCTGCTTCGAGCGCGCTCAGGACCTGCACTTCGCGCTGGTGGCGGTGTTTCAAGTACTGCTCGATGAGGGCCAGCGGCTCGTCGATCACCGCCCCGTGCGCCGGCAGCACGCGGGCCGGCGCCAGCGCCTGCACGCGCCGCAGCGACCGGAGATAGGCTGTCAGGTCGCCGCCCTGTTCCGCGGGAATCGAGACGGTGTTGCCCAACTGCATGAGATCGGCTCCGAGCAGCGTCTTCGATCCGGCATCCCACAGGACCACGTGATCCGGCGCGTGTCCTGGCGTGTGCAGGACCTGCCAGGGTCCTTCGTCGGTGTGGACCATATCGCCGTCGGCAAGCCCCCGCCAGGCGATCGCGGGGTCGTCCTGCTCCGGCCAACCGACCTTGCTGAAGGCGACATCCGGCCAACGTGCTGCCAGGGCCGGCGCTCCCGTTGCGTGATCCGGGTGTGCGTGCGAGACGATCACCCGCGCCGGTCCGTGCGGCGCAGCCGCGGCAATCGCGGCTACGTGATCCGGGTGACCGACACCGGCATCGAAGAGCACCGGCGCCGGCCCGGGGAAGAGGTAGGTCCAGTTGCCGGCGCCGGTGAACGGGCCGGGATTCGCCGCGTGGAGGGGGATAGGCACGGTTCTCGGGGTTCGCGGGGTTCTCGAGGTTCTCGCGATTCTCGCGGTTCTTTGTAGCGTGACAGAAAGCTTTTCCTGAAGCCTGGAGCCTGAAGCCTGGAGCCTTTTAGTGAGCCGGCGACGAGCGGAGCGAGGCGACGGCGACAGCCACCGCCATGAACATGATCGTCGCCGCGCTCAAATATGGCGTCGTCATTCCCAGGTTGTCGAACAGGAATCCGCCCCAGGCCGGGCCGACGACGCGGCCGAGGCTGGCGAGCGACGAGGCGAGCCCGAGCATCCCGCCCTGGTCGTCGGCGTGCGTCAGGCGCGACACCATCGACGACAGCGCCGGCCCGTTGAAGCCCATGCCAACCGCGAGCGTCCCGACCGCGCCGAGCAGTGCCGGCACGGTGCCCGCGAACGGCACGAGGCCGATGCCAAGGCCGATGACGCTGATCGCCATCGGAATCAGCATCGCTTCGCCGACTCGCTTCACCACCCGTCCGACCAGCACGCCTTGCACCAGCGCCAGCGTGGCGCCGATGAACGCGAACAGGTACCCGATGGTCGCAGCCGTGTAGCCGAAGCGCCGCTCGCTGAACAGCGCGAAGGTCGCCTCGAACCCGGAGAACGCCGCCGTGACGATGAAGTAGAGGGCCAGAAGCAGCACCAGCCGGCGATCGCGCGTCGCACGGCGGAGCGCTTCGACGCGGCCGAGCGTCACCCGGTCCGGGCTGGCATGACGCGATTCGGGCAGGAGGAAGAAGGCCGCGAGCAAATTCGCCGCGCACAGCGCCGAGGCACACCACATCGGCGCCGCGGCGCCGAAGTGGCTGAGGACGCCGCCCAGCGCCGGCCCGAAGATGAACCCCAGCCCGAACGCGGCGCCGACGAGGCCCATGCCCTTGGCCCGGTTCTCCGGCGTCGTCACGTCGGCGATGTAGGCCTGCGCGGTCGGGATGTTCGCGCCGGCGATGCCGCCGATGATGCGGGCGAAGAAGATGATCGCCAGCGAATCGGCGAGCGCGAGCACCAGGTACGACAGGCAGGAGCCGGCCAGCCCGATCAGGATGATCGGCCTCCGCCCGGCCCGATCCGACAGTCGGCCCCAGACCGGCGAGAAGAGGAACTGCATCAGCGAGAAGCTGGTGCCGAGCAGACCCACCTTGAACGCGCTCGCGCCGTACGACTCTGCGTAGAACGGCAGCAGCGGAATGATAATGCCGAAGCCAAGGAGATCGATGAAAACGGTCAGGAAGATGATGACGAGAGGCGACACGATGAACAGATCTACTTAGTGATCTTAGTCGTAGCGTCCCGAGCGTGGAGGTACAAAGACAGGGCCGCGTAGTAGGCCGGAAAAACGAGTGACAGCGGCAGGAACGGGCCGTTGGTGCGGGGGAGGCGCCAAATGGCGATTAACATCGCGACCGCCCAGAGGCTGCCGAGGACCTGCGTGGTGCGTCGCAGCGTCCGGGTCCGCGACGGGTAGACGTAGCGAATCGGCACGAACACCAGCACCGCCAGCACCGCAAGGACCGCCGCATTCACGACCAGCGGCAAGCGGAGCACGTAGATATAGAACGCCACGATGTTCCAGTAGGACGGAAACCCGGTGAAGAAGTAGTCGGTCGTGTCCACCTTGGCGTCGGCCTGCCCGAACCCGTAGGCGCTTGCCAGCAGTACGAGAGCCCCAATCTCCAATTCCCACCCCGGCGGCAGCAGCCCCTCGTGGATGACGAACAGCACCGGCACGAACACATACGTCAGGTAGTCGACGATGTCGTCGAGCCGGGCGCCGTCGTAACCGGGCAGGCGCTGCTTGACGCGGAGCGCGCGGGCCAGCCAGCCGTCCGTAGCGTCGACGAACGTGGCCGCGCTCAGCAGCAGCAACACGTCGCGGGCCCGCGAATCGAACACCGCCAGCGTCGCGGCCAGCGCCAGCACGGCGCCGAACGCCGTATACGCGTGCGCGACCCAGGCCATCAACGGCTACAGCCGGCGCTCCGCCTTCGGGAACGAGTTCCACACCGGCACGCCGCAGAAGTGCGTGCCCTCCGTGCACCGCGGCGCGATGATCCGGTTGCGAAGCACGCATGGCGGGCCGAGGAACTTGCCGAGCTGCGGGTGGACGGCCTGGACCTGTTGAATCTCGTCCATCGACGCCAGGTAGATTTCTTCCTGCGCGTTGAAGCAGGTTCGCAGCGTCCACTTGTGCTGCAGGGCGATGAACGAGCCCGACTCCACCATCCGGAGCGCCTTGGCGTTGGGCAGGATGTAGAGCGCGTGTTCGAGCGGGACGCCGAGGGCGAGCAGCCGGTTCTTCGCGGTCCAGGCGTCGGCGATGGCGCGGTCGAACACGGCCTTCGCCGCAGGGTTCTGCCGAATCAGCCGTGGCGCAACCACGTCGGGCTCCACCGTATCCGCAAACGTCATCATCGGACGCGACGCGGGCACCATCCGGTGCCGCTGGTCCTGCGAGTCGGCGGTGTGGCTCAGGCGCTTCTCGAACACGTAGCTCGGGTGGTTGAGCGCGCGCATCAGCGGCGAATGGTGCGAGACGTT
>DATJFF010000159.1:0-2336 GCA_035495795.1 Vicinamibacterales bacterium | reverse complement strand
GGCGTGCCCGGCATCCTGAGGAAGCAGCTCGGGATGTCGCCGGCGAAGATCGCCATCGCGGTCGCGGTCACGATCGAGGCGATCGCCGGCACCGGCGGCATGAAGAACGTCACCGGCACGAGCAGCGCCGTCGCCATCGTCGCGGTGAGCCCCGGCACCGCGCCGACGAAGAGGCCGAAGATCGCCGAGCCGAGGATCACCCACAGCACGTACGGATCGAGCACCAGCATGAGCGCCTGCCAGAGAACGGACGCGGTCATGGGCTAGAACGCGAAGCGCTCGAAGATTCCCCAGGGCAGGGGAATCCGCAGCAGCTTGTAGAACGACAGGTGGATGACGAGCGTCGCCACGACGGCGACCGCGAACGACATCCGCCACGATGCGCCGAGCAGGCGTGCCCAGACGGTGAGCAGCAGGGTCCCGATGATGTGGAAACCGACCAGGTCGGCTGCGAACACATAGAGGAGCAATCCGCCGACGACCGCGGTGACGCTCGCGAGCGGCCGCGGCCGGTCAATCCACTCCGGTAGCGCGAACCACGGCTGGGTGCGCTGCGGGCCACGCAATCCCTGCACGATGAGCAGCGCGCCGCAGGCCATGAGCCCGACCGCGACGAGGCCGGGAAACCACGCCGGGCCGAACTTCTGGCCCGGCATCGCGGGAAAGCCCTGGATGTGCCACAGCACGATGCCGCCGAGCGCGGCAAGCCCCGCGCCTGCGAGCGCGTCGTGGACTTTCAATCGCGCTTACTTCGCGAGGCCTACAGCCTTCAGTGCCGCGCCGAGGCTCGCGTCCGACGATGCCATGAACTTCGCCGTGCCGTCCGGGTCCGCCCAGATCACGCCGAATCCCCGGCTCGCCATGAAATCCTTGTACTCCTTCGAGTCGTAGACTTTCTTCAGCGCGCTGACGAGTGTCTTCTGCACGTCAGCGGGAATTCCTTTCGGCGCCGCAATCACGCGCCACGCCGCGATCGCCCAATCGGTGCCGAGCTCCTTCTTCAGCGTCGGCACGTTCGGATAGAGCGCCGGCGGGTTCGCGTCCATGATCGCAAGGGCGCGCACTTTCCCGGCATCGATCATCGAGCGGGCTTCCGGCACCGAGCACGGCACGACCTCGACGCCGCCTGCGACCATGTCCTGCAGCCCGGGCGCGGCGCCGTTCGACGGCACCCACGGCAGCGCGTTCGGATCGACGCCCTGGTCCTTTAAGAGGCCCGCGATCGCCAGGTGCCAGATGCCGCCCTGGCCGGTGCCGGACGCTTTCATCTTGCCTGGATTGGCCTTGATCGCGGCGATCAGCTCCTTCACCGACTTGTACGGTGAATCGACGCGCACGTGCACGCCGGCGGGATCTGCGTTCACGAGGCCGATCGGGGTGTAGTCCGTGTGCTTGAGCGGCGTCAGGCCGACCCAATGCATCATCGTGATCTCGACCGTGATCATGCCGATCGTGTAGCCGTCGGCGGGAGCGGAAGCGATCGCCTGGTGGCCGACGACGCCCGAGCCGCCGGTGCGGTTCACGACGTTGAACGGCTGCTTCAGTTCCTTTTCGAGCAGGCTCGCGATGATCCGCGCGGTGGCGTCGGTGCCGCCGCCCGCGCCCCACGGCACGATGAGTTGCACCGGGCGCTGCGGATACTGCGCCTGTGCGAGCGAAGATGCGATGAGGAATAAGGCTCCGACCAGTGCACGCATGAGTTCTCTCCTCCTAGGATGGACGATTGTAACCGCTTGGTTACACCCGCCCGCCGCCGCCGACGATGACGGCGCGGCCGGCCAAGTCAGCCCATGCCCCAGCGGAACGGGTCGCGCTCGTCGATCAGGAGCGTGGACTCGGCGGTGATGTAGGCGGTACCGGAGATCGTGGGAGAAATGCGGCCGGCCGCCTGGTCGATCCAGCGATACGACGCGCCGAAGCGGCTGCCGACGATGCTTTCCTGCACCCAGCGCGCGCCCTCGGCGAGCTTGCCGTCCGCGGCGAGGCACGCGAGCTTGGCGCTCGTGCCGGTGCCGCACGGCGAGCGGTCGTACGCCTTGCCGGGGCACAGCACGAAGTTGCGCGCACTCACCTCGGGCGTCGCGGCTGCGCCGAACAGCTCGACGTGATCGATGTCCGGGAAGCCCTGCGCATTCAGCGCCTGGCGGATGCGCCACGAAACGTCGGTCAGCTTTTCGATATTGCCAAACGCGAGCTCCTGGCCGTGCTGCTCGACGAGGTAGAACCAGTTGCCGCCCCACGCGATGTCGCCGGTCACCGAACCGAGGCCGGGAACCTGCACGGTGACGCCCTTGCGCTCGCGCCAGCTCGGCACGTTCGTCACGCTGACTTCGCCG
>DATJFF010000158.1:0-3698 GCA_035495795.1 Vicinamibacterales bacterium | reverse complement strand
AGAAACCGTCCCAGCGCGCCGCCGGCCAGCCGCGCTTTTCTGCGCATCGACGCATCGTCTTCGAACGACCACATCCAGGAGTTCAGCACTGTCACCGAGAGCAGGCGCTCGGGATGGTCCAGCGCCCAGTCGAGCGCGATCGGGCCGCCGAAGTCGTGAACGACGAGGTGGAGGCGATCGGCGGGAAGCATCGCATCGATCCACTCGTGAAACCGCCGCGCGTGATCCTCGGGGCGATAGCCAGCGCCCGAGGGGCGGTCCGAGAGGCCGAAGCCGAGATGATCGAGCGCCAGCACCCGAACGCGATCGCGCAAGCCCGCGATCACATCGCGCCATTCGAAACTCCAGGTTGGCGTGCCATGGACCAGGACGACCGGCAGGCCCAGGCCCTCGTCAACGTAGTGCACGCGTCCGTCGCCAAGCGTGGCCTGGCGCGGCGGATAAGGCCAGGCAGACCGATCCAGCCAGGTGGGAACGTTCATGCAAGTAGTCAAGCACGGTTGACCAATATAGTCAACGTCGCTTGACTAAAGTGCAGAAGCTCCACGAGAATGATGAGGTGACAGGAGTCGGAGGACGGCGTGGCCGCCATGCGGAACGCACTGCAAGCGGACTCGGTGGACCCCGCCCGGAGCGAGGCGCGGTCCAGCGAGCCGAGGGATTTGGCCCGCTCCTCTTCGAATGCGCCCGGCTGCTGGACGAGATCGCGCAGGCCGAGGTCAACCGGCAGGCGGGGCGCCGGCTCCTGACGCCGGCGCTGGTGCGCCTGCTGCCGCATCTGTCGAGGGAAGGCATCCGGCCGACGGATCTGGCGCGGCGTGTCGACGTCACCAAACAGGCAGTCGGCCAGGCCCTCGCAGGCCTGGAGGCGATGAAGCTCGTCGAGCTCGTGCCGGACGCCTTCGATGGCCGCGCTCGTTTGGTGCGGTTGACCGCGGCGGGCGAGGCCGCCTACGCGCACGGTCACGGCGTGCTCTCGTTCTACGCCGGTGAGCTCTCGGCCAGGCTCGGGCCGACACCGGTTGCCGCAGTTGCGAAAGGCCTGGCGGCGCTGTTGCCGGTGCTGCAGGAGTGGAGCGTGCAGGGAGCTCCGATAGCGCCGGGCATCCCGGACGGCGGGGCGTCCGATCGTGTTCCTAAACCGCCGTCAGGGCGCCGAAAACGCTAGCGCCTTGCACCCTTGCACCCCGCACCCGCATCCTCGTGCCCGGAAGGCTATACTGAGTTCGTGGTCCGTTCACTCCGCACGCTCGCAAGCCTCGCGCTCCTGTTGGTTCTGACAGGCGCGCCGATCGCGACCGCCGTGTGCGCGGAATGGTGTGCCCCGACGAGCAACGCGGCGGGCGTGTCGGTTCATCACCGGGTCCGGTCGAGTGGGCGCGCACCGGCGGCGGTCATGCCCTCCGCCGCTGCGGACTGCCATCGCAATCCGGGCAACGGTCGCTCAGTGGCCGCCCACTCCGCTCCGGAATGTCTCGACTACGCGCTCTCCAGTAACGACGCGGGACCGATCGCGCCTCGATTGCAGGTCGCGCCGCCGATGAGCCAGACGGCCGACATCGTCACCGATGGGCCTGATCCGATGCTTCGTCCAGGCGGCCTTGCGAGTGACGTCGTCCACGCCCCACCATCTCGTCCTCTCGCCGCCAGTCCCGTTCTGCGGATTTGATCCCACGCCGGGCCTGACCAGGCCGCTGTAATTTCGCGCGCGCCAATCCGTTACCGATTGTGCCGCGACCTTTGTGTCGCGCACCGATTTGGCGTGCGGCCAGCGAGAGTCACATCTGCAGAGGACGAAGAAATGAGAGTGGGAACGTTGACGCGACGGAGGTTCGTGCAGGGGCTGGCCGCGGGCGGGGTTGTCACCTCGCTCGGACGGCTGAACGCTCTGGCGTGGGACCAGCCGTCGAGGCCGCCGCGTGTCGAGCTGCGCGGCACCGACATCGAGCTCTCGATCGCCGAGACGCCGATGAACATCACCGGCGCACCGAAGATTGCCCAGACGATCAACGGAACGTTGCCAGGGCCGCTGCTGCGGCTGCGCGAAGGCGACACGGTGACGCTTCGGGTCAGGAATCAGCTGGACCAAGATGCGTCCATTCACTGGCACGGTTTGATCCTTCCCGCGAACATGGACGGCGTTCCCGGTCTCAGCTATCACGGCATCCGCCCGGGTGAAAGCTACGTCTATCGCTTCCGCCTGAAGCAGCACGGCACCTACTGGTATCACAGCCACTCGGGCTTCCAGGAGCAGCGCGGCGTCTACGCGCCGCTGGTGATCGAGCCCCGTGAGACGGACGGCGTTGCCGCCGACCGCGAACACGTCGTGCTGCTGTCGGACTGGACGGATGAGAGCCCGGAACGCGTGTTCGCCAAGCTGAAGAAGCAGTCGAACGGCTACAACTTCCGGCAGCGGACGCTTGGCGACTTCTTCAAGGATGTGCATGACAACGGATGGAAGGCGACGATGGCCGATCGAAAGGCCTGGGGCGAGATGCGCATGAGCGCATCGGACCTCGCCGACGTGACGGGCGAGACCTACACCTACCTGATGAACGGGCTGGCGCCGGCCGCGAACTGGACCGGCCTTTTCGTCCCCGGCGAGAAGGTGCGGCTCCGCGTCATCAACGGATCGGCGATGAGCTACTTCGACCTGCGCATTCCCGGGCTCGAGCTCACAGTGGTGGCCGCTGACGGGCAGCCGGTTCGTCCCGTCACCGTCGATGAGCTCCGCATTGCGGTCGCCGAAACATACGACATCGTCGTCGCGCCCAGCGGCCGGGAGGCGTTCACGATCTACGCGCAGGCGATGGATCGCACCGGCTTTGCCGCCGGAACTCTGGCGGTGCGGGAAGGGCTTCGCGCACCCGTGCCAGAGCTCGACCCACGGCCGGTGCTGACCATGTCCGACATGGGCCATGGCGGCCATGCGCATGGGGCCGGTGCGACGGGTGCAGCGGGGGCGACTGGTGCGACACGCGCCCCTGACCCGCACGCTGGCCATACGATGCCGGCGCCTGATCCACCAAAGCCGCAGGCGGACCCGCATGCGGGACACGGAGGGACACCCGTCGCACCTGTCGCACCAGCCGCACCTGTCGCACCAGGTGCGGGAGGCATCGTTCACCCGCCGAGCGAGAAGACTCCCCTGGTGGACATGCAGACGATGAGTCCGACGTCGAAGCTGAACGATCCCGGCATCGGTCTACGAGACAACGGGCGCCGGGTGCTCACGTACTCCGATCTCCGGAGCGCGTTCGACGATCCGGATGGCCGGGAGCCCAGCCGGACTATCGAGCTGCACCTCACCGGCCACATGGAACGCTTCGCCTGGTCGTTCGACGGCGTGAAGTTCTCTGGCGCCGGGCCAATCCGGCTCACATATGGCGAGCGCGTCCGCGTCGTGCTGGTCAACGACACGATGATGACGCACCCGATCCACTTGCACGGCATGTGGAGCGATCTCGAAGACGACGAGGGGAAGTTCATGGTGCGCAAGCACACCATCGAGATGCCGCCGGGCAGCCGGCGCAGCTACCGCGTCACCGCCGACGCGCTCGGACGGTGGGCGTATCACTGCCACCTCCTGTACCACATGGAAGCGGGCATGATGCGCGAGGTCCGGGTGGAGGAAAAGACGACATGACACCCAGGTGCGGCAGGTGCGACTGGTGCCACGGGTGCGACGGGCGCCACCC
>DATJFF010000157.1:0-3400 GCA_035495795.1 Vicinamibacterales bacterium | reverse complement strand
CCCGATGGCCGGCGCGTCGACGCCGTCGTCCAGCTCACGAAACAGGGCTACGCGTTTGTCTTCGACCGCGTGACCGGCAAGCCGGTGTGGCCGATCGAAGAGCGGCCGGTGCCGAAGAGCGATGTTCCCGGCGAGGTCTCGAGGCCGACGCAGCCCGTCCCGACGAAGCCGCCGGCCTTCACCGAGCAGGGTGTGACGCTCGACGACGCGTTCGACCTGACGCCGGAGCTGAAGAAGGAGGCGCAGGCGGCGATGCAGAAATACCGCATCGGGCCGCTCTTCACCCCGCCGTCGCTCGAGGGGACGATCATGCGGCCGGGCAGCATTGGCGGCTCGAACTGGGGCGGCGCAGCGTTCGACACCGAAACCGGCTATCTGATCGTGAAGACGACGAACCAGCCGACGATCGCGCGGGTGCGCAAGTCCGATCGATCGCCAAACAACCCCCGCGCGTCCGAAGTGGATGCCGAGCTGGTCGGCGATTTCTCGGGCTCGACGGACTTCACGCCGTCGAATGCGGGAGAGCCGGCCCAGCCTCTGCCGATGCTGAAGCCGCCGTACGGTCATCTCGTCGCCATCGACCTGAACCACGGGGCGATCGCATGGCGCATTCCGTTTGGCGACACCCCTCAGCTGCGCACGCATCCGGCGCTGAAGGGCGTCAGTCTGCCCGAGTCGCTCGGTACCCCGGGCGCACCGGGCGTGCTGGCTACGCGCGGCGGTCTTGTCTTCGCCGGCGGCTTTGACATCGCGTTCCATGCTATCGACATCAAGACGGGCCGCGAGCTCTGGCGTCAGGCGCTGCCGCGCCGCGCGACTGGAACACCGATGACGTATCGCACACGAGCCGGACGCCAATTCGTCGTGCTGGCCACGAGCAGTGGACCGGATGCCTCACTGATGGCGTTCGCGGTGCCAAACTAAGGAACCAACCGAAGAGCCTCGCCCGGCACACTTGCTGCTTCACTGAGTGGTTGGGGCACTGACGCCCACCTCATCTCAATGGAGGCAACACCGTGGCGACAGACTACGTGGCCTACGGCATTTACCCCGACCGCGCGTCGTTCGACACTGCGCTCGAGGGTTTGCGTGCGGCCGGGTTCCGGAACAGCGACATCTCGGCCATTCTTCCGGAGCGCGATCGTACTGCAAAGGATCTCGCCCACGAGATCAACACCAAGGCGCCCGAGGGCATCGCCACCGGAGCCGGCACCGGCGCGGCCGTCGGCGGCGTGCTTGGGTGGCTCGTCGGCATCGGCGCCCTGGCGATACCCGGCATCGGTCCGCTGGTGGCCGCGGGCCCGATCGTCGCAGCGCTCGCCGGAGCGGGCGCGGGGGGCGCGACCGGCGGCCTGGTCGGCGGCCTGATTGGCGCCGGCATACCCGAGGTCGAAGCGAAGCGCTACGCCGGCCGGATCCGCGAGGGCGGGTACCTCGTCACCGTTCACTGCGACGACCGCGACTGGGCGAAGCGCGCCGAGGAGATTCTCGAGGCGACCGGCGGCCGTGACGTGGTCAAGACCCACGAAGCGACGCCGGACTATCGTCCATAGCGCGCCGCTTCGCGGCGCGAAGGCAGAAGGCAAAAGGCAAAAGGCAGAAGGCAAAAGGCAGAAGGCAAAAGGCAGGCACAAGGCAGAAGGCACAGGGCAGAAGGCACAGGGCAGAAGCCAAAAGGGGTGCTACTCTTCGGGGTCAGCGACGGCCGTCGCCGTCGCCCCCCGGAGGAGTGATGCCAGGCCCCTCACTGATCATCGCCATCTCGCGGCAGCGCGGCAGCGGTGGAGCCGCCGTCGGCCGGCGGCTTGCCGATCACCTGGATCTTCGCTACGTCGATCGCCTGCTGCTCCGCCACGCCGCCGATTTCCTGCAGACCCAGGATGAGCGCGCTGGTTCGGCCACCACTTCCGGATCCTGGTGGTCGCGTATCGGTGAAGCGATGGGAATGGGATGTGGGGGGTTCAGCCACATGCCGCCGCCGCTCGAATCGCTGCGCGAGAGCGAGCTGCTCGGCATCGAGGAACGGCTGCTCACCGAGATCGCCGACCACGGCCGCGCGGTCGTCGTCGGGTGTGGCGCCGCGCAGCTGCTCAAGGGACGACCCAACGTGCTTGCGGTATTTCTGCACGCGCCGGAGGAGTGGCGGATCCAGCGGATCCGCGAGCTCTACGGCCTCGACGCTGCTGCCGCCGAAGTCGCGGTTCGTGACTCCGACCGCAACCGCTGCCGCTTCATCCAGCAGCTCACCGGCGCGCCTTGGGGCGGCCCCGGAACCTACGACGTGTCGGTTGACACATCGACGATGGGCGTCGAGGGGTGCATGGCGCTGATCCTCAACGCCACGGAGAAGTTAGAAGTGAGAAGTGAGAAGTGAGAAGCAAGAGCTCGCAGTACTTGTAACCCGGCCTCTCACCTCTCACTTCTCACCTCTCACTTCTTTATGGTCGGATACTCGATCCCGAGCTGCTCGAGGTAGGTCTTGTACTTCGTCGGGTCGTAGTAGTACTTGCGCATCTGCTCGCGGTACTTCGCGAGGATCTCGGTGTTGAGGTGAGTAGCCGGAGGCGTGTCCGGCCTGATGAACGGCACGTACTTCACGTCCTTCGTCTGCACGTTGCTGAAGTAGTCCCAGGCGTTCTTGATGATCTCGGGCTTGGTGAGCAGGTCCAGCACGGTCATCGCCTGCACCTTGGCCCCGGCGACGACGCCCTTGTGAGCGATTGGCGTCGCGCTGGCGATCGCGCTCGACCAGTTGTGGCCGGGCAGTCCCGGGATGTTCGCGGGATAGCGCAGCGTGACCGTCGGCAGATTCCACGAGATGTCGCCGATGTCGTCGGAGCCGCCGCCCATGTTGTCCTCGAGCTTCACGGGGCCGCGCAGGTCTTCAAGCTTGATCGCGAGTCCTTCCTGCTGCGGGTTGCCCAGTTCCTTCTGGAGTGCTTTGGCCAGCGTCTGGTCGGCATCGCTCCACGCCGGCAAGCCGACCTTCTGGATGTTCGCGTAAACCGTCTCCGCGACCGGCTTGTTCATGTGTTGCGGATAGCCGGTGCCGAGGATGCGCGACGTCCAGGTCGTGTTGGTCATCAGCGCCGCGCCCTCAGCCGTCTTGTCGGCGATGTCCCACAACTCCTTGATGTGCGGCTGATCGATCTCTCGCAGGTAGAACCAGACGCTCGCGTTCCTCGGCACGACGTTCGGTTGGTCGCCGCCGTTGGTGATGACATAGTGCGAACGCTGCGACAGCCGCAGGTGCTCGCGCCGGAACTCCCAGCCCTGACCCATCAGCTCGACCGCGTCGAGCGCCGAGCGGCCGCGCCACGGCGCGGCAGCCGAGTGGGCGGTCTCCCCGGCAAAGCTGTACTCGACCGACACCAGCCCGGTGCCCGCGCCATCGCCCCAC
>DATJFF010000156.1:0-3068 GCA_035495795.1 Vicinamibacterales bacterium | reverse complement strand
CGCCGACCTGCCCCGCATCGGCCGGCTCGGCGCCCTGCTCGTCGAGGCCCACTACAATCTCGACGCGAAGCGCTTCCTGGCCACCAAACCCAGGACGCCGTTGGACTACGCCTCGTTCCTGGCCGCGCAGCTCGGAAAGCCCGACGTCGCCGTCCTCGTGGCCGACGTGAACGGGGACGTGATCGGCTACGCCTACGCCGCCGTCGAGGGCTACGACTACATGTCGCTCCGCGGGCCGGCGGGCGTGGTGCACGATATTCTCGTTGATCCGGAATCCCGCGGTCGCGGTGTGGGCCGCCAGCTGCTGGATGCCGCGCTGGCATTTCTGAGGGCGCGCGGCGTGCCGCGTGTCGTCCTCACGACCGCCGAGGGAAACGCAGTGGCGGAGCGGCTGTTCGCGCGGGCGGGGTTTCGACGGACGATGATCGAAATGACCCGCGAACTGGACGATCGTACCGCATAGCAGCCGACGGCGTAGGCCTCACCCCCTGACCCCCTCTCCCCCTCGCAGGCTCGGGAGGCTGAACAGCGGCCAGGTGAGGAAGCTGTCAGGAGCCGTCCGCTCCACTGGTGGGGTCACCCGGCAGCGGTGATGTTCGGCGCGGTCGGGGGACGCTCCCGACCTCTGGTCGCCTGCCGCCAGCGTCCCCCCCAACCCCCACATCGGAGACGACTATGACGTCTCTCAACCACCGGTCCACCCGTGCTGCCCTCGCAGCCCTGTGGCTGGTATTCGCGTCCGCCGGGTGGTCCGCCGGCGCCGCCGCCCAGGACGCGCGTGCCGCGCTCGATCCCATCACGAGCGCCGTGATCGGCCATCCCATTACCACGTCCTCCGCCGCAGCGCGAACCCACTTTCTCGAGGGCGTGCGCGAGCTCGATCTCGGCCGCTTCATCGACGCGAATGTGCACTTCAAGGCAGCGGTCGCGGCCGATTCGAATTTCGCATTCGCCTATCTCAACGCCGCCAACACGGCGACCTCGCTCGCAGAGTTCAAGGCGAACTTCGCCCTCGCCGAGCAGCACGCGGCCGGCGCGTCCGACGCCGAGCAGCTGCAAATCCAGATGGCGCGCAAGGGCTTCGACAACGATCTGGCCGGCCAGCTCGCGCTCGGCCAGCAGCTCGTCGCGAAGTATCCCGCCAGCCCACGCGCCTGGCTGGCGCTCGCGGGGGCGCAGGCGGGGTTGAATCGCAACACCGAAGCGCGCGCCTCGCTGTCGAAGGCGTTGCAGCTCGCCCCCCGGCTGTACGTGGCCCACGCGACGCTGGGCAACAATTACATCTTCGGCGAGCCGCGCGACTTCACCAAGGCGCTCGCGCACATGCAGGAAGCTGTGGCGCTCGCGCCGAATGAGCCCAATGCGCACATGTTCGTGGGCGACGCGTACCGCGCGCAACGCGATCTCGCCAAGGCGCGTGACGAGTACAGCCGCGGCCACGCGCTCGACCCGCGCGATCCGATCCTCCTGGTGAAGCTCGGGCACGCGAACACGTTCCTGGGCAACTACACCGCGGCGCGGGCGAACTACGATTCCGCCGAGGCGGTCGCGCCGGCGGGTCAGCGGGCGGGCTTCGCACCCTTCCGTGCCTTGGTCAGCGTGTATGCCGGTGAGCCCGCGGCCGCGATCGATGAGCTCAATCGTCTGGTTCTCGCCGTGGACGGCATGGGGGTCTCCGATCCCACCGCCTCCAAGGTGGGTGCGCTCACGAGTGTCGTGACCATCGCCATCCATACGGGCAATCGTCCCGCCGCGGAGCAGGCTTTGAAGCAGCTCGAGCCGTTGCTGATGCAGCAGGCCGACCAGGCCGGCAACCCGGCATTCCGGCGCGGCCAGGAGGCGACGATCGCGTACCTCGAAGGGTGGTTGGCGGCGCGCAGCGGCGACTACACGGCCGCCCAGAAGCAGGCCGATCGCATCAACGAGCTGCTCGCCCCCGACGCGAACCCGCGCAAGCTCGAGCCGATGCACCAGCTCGAGGGATTCATCTCGCTCTATCAGAAGCAGTACAGCCAGGCCGCCGAGCACTTCCGGCACGGCAGTCCGTTCGACCCGTACGTGAAGTATCAGCTCGCGGTCGCGACGGAAGGCGCGGGCGACGCCGCGGGGGCCAAGAAGCTGTTCCGCGAAGTCGCCGACTACAACTTCAATGCCCTCGGCTTCGCGCTGGTGCGGCGGGATGCGCAGCAAAAGGCCGGCGCCGGAACGTAGGGAAAGCTGGCGGCGTAGGCCTCACCCCTGACCCCCTCTCCCCCTCTCAGGCTCGGGGCAGGCTGTTTCCGGAGAGGGGGAAACGAAGGGTGACTCAGCAGCGAGGCGCGGTGGGTGGATGATCATCTGCCGCGCCTACCTCGCGGTGATTCTAACAACTGTAGACTTTACGCACACCCACCGCCCTGCTCGCCTGACCCACACATCCATCCAGCGAAATCGGCCGCTGGTGTCTTGCCCACGGTAGCTACTCTGCTCTTCACTAATACCGGAGACTAACGCCACGTCACCGAAGATCTGAACCTCGATGTCGGACAACACCAGCGAGGTCGCGTGGTACCCGTCGACCAGCTCGTTGAGATCCTCGGTCCTGGTCAGAACCGATCCCGCACTGGTGATTTCGGTCCACTCCTCGGCCATGAAGGAACCCGCGGCGGTCCGGTCGTTCCGGAGAATCGCGTCGTTCCACTCGTGCTCCAGACCGATCAGGTGCCGAGCAGCCGTGTCAGGAACAGCCTGGGCGTCAGCCGGTCGGTTCGGGGCGCAAAGGATCAGAATGGCCGCGAGAAGGCCGTGGCTGGTCGTGAGACGCCCAATCGCAGAACGCTGCATCGAGGCCCTCCACGTCGTCGGCTTGGCCGTCAGGGGCAGGAAACGGTGTTCTAAAAGTGAAGGCGTGCGGCGTCGGCCCGTGGTCTTTGAGATATCGTAACCGATCTCTTGCCTCTGCGACCGTAGGAATGTGACCGGCCGGAATCCACCACAGCGCCAGAATCGGTCCTTCGATGAGCTCAAACCATTGCTGCCTGGCGCGCAGCGTCTCGACATGATGGCTCTTATAGACAAACTGTTGCAGT
>DATJFF010000155.1:0-6507 GCA_035495795.1 Vicinamibacterales bacterium | reverse complement strand
TACGGGGAGGCGGCGCAGCGCGCCCGCCAGGGACAGGCCGCCACCTGCGGCTGCGGCACATCGGGCTGCTGCGGGACCGACCCGATTACGTCGAACCTCTACGATGAGGCGCAAACCGGCGTCCTCCCCACCGAAGCGGTGCTGGCCTCGCTGGGTTGCGGGAATCCCACCGCGCTGGCCGAACTGAAGCCGGGCGAAGTGGTGCTCGATCTCGGCTCCGGCGGCGGCATCGACGTGCTGCTCTCGGCGCGGCGTGTGGGACCTGCCGGGAAGGCCTACGGTCTCGACATGACCGACGAGATGCTCGCGCTGGCCCGCGAGAACCAGGCGAAGTCGGGGCTCACCAACGTCGAGTTCCTCCGCGGGGAGATCGAGCACATCCCGCTCCCCGACAACTCGGTCGACGTGATCATCTCGAACTGTGTGATCAACCTCTCGGCGGACAAGGACCGCGTACTTGCGGAGGCGTTCCGCGTGCTGAAGCCGGGCGGGCGGTTCGCCGTCTCGGACGTGGTCGTTCGCGGTCATGACATCCCGGACTCGGTTCGAAGGAGCATGGAGCTGTGGGTTGGGTGCATCGCCGGAGCGCTGGAAGAAGCGGACTACCGCGCCAGGCTCGCCAACGCTGGCTTCGAGCAGATTGACCTGGAGCCGACGCGCATCTACCGCGCCGCCGACGCCCGCCAGTTTCTCGAAGAGAGCGGCCTGGACGGTGCGGACCTCGCGGCGCAGGTGGACGGCCGATTCATGAGCGCGTTCGTGCGGGCCAGCAAGCCGGCGGCGAAGGCCTGCTGCTCGAGCACGTGCTGCGCGTAGAGGCCGTGCGACCGGAGAATCAAGCCCGCGTCACTGACTCAAGACATAAGCCGCGTCGTCAAAGTCCGAGGCCTGCATGCTCGCATCGAACTCGATCGTCAGCGAGTTCGCCTGCAACGTGCCAGTCGCGTCACTCGAATCCTCGCTGACGACGCGGTTTTGAAACTCGAACAGGAACGTCAGGGCGCCGCCTGTCGCCCGGTACTCTCCAGAATATCTGCTGCCAGCGAGAGTCGGGTACTCCAGCTCGAATGCACCGTCGTCGAAGAGGACAACGCGCGATTGCTTCGTGTAGGCACTGACCGGGTAGCCAAGTTCGTGGTCGTAGACAAAGGTGCGCGATGGCCCGGAGAGCGGAGGGAAGGCGATCGGCGTCCGTGGAGGCGCCGGTGAGAACGACGGCGTGGGGTGAAGGATCTCGCTTGGAAAGGTCGGCGTGAACTTTTCACACGCGACGACACACACGAGCAGGACCACGATCCCGCCATGTCGAAGGAATGGGTTCACCATACCGCCCTCCGCGAGGGGCCTGCGCTTGTGTCAACGCTTGCCGCGCGTGGCACGAACAGGAGACAATTTTGTGAGTGTACACCCGGCGCATGTCGGGCAACGAGCAACGCGCGTGGCGAGCGCGTTCGACAGAGGAACACTTTGCCGGAGACACGGATGAACGACGACGCCCGATTGACCGCACTGGAAAACAAGGTTCAGGAGCTCGAAGCGATGGTGGCACTGGCGCTTCGACTCATCTCACTCGAGAAACCGGTGTCGGCGTTGCTCCAGAACTATGGAGCCAGTCAGGCGGAAGAGCTGGCCGTCCACGCGATGCTCGACGACGTCGCCCACCGCGCCGAGCAGGGCGGCATCTACACCCCCTCGTTCGCCGGCTTCGAGCAGGAGCTCGGTCAGCGGTTCCCGAAGGTCCGCGGCGATCGCGAGTTCGTGTCGCTGCTGCTGGACGCGATGAAGATCGACCGGCCGTCGTATCGCGCCTTGCACGCGTTCACCGTCCGGGAACGCTGGCGGTGATCGGGGGCCGACAGAACGTTCGTTGATACACTCGAGCGATTCAAGGCGGCGACTGCTGACGGAGGGCAACGCGATGGGCGATCGATACACGTCGATTCCGGCACTCTGCGCATTGTGTGTGTGCATCCTGGCCAGCACCGGAAGCGCCGCCGGTCAGCGGCCGGCCTATCCGGCATCCAAACCGGGAGACGCAGGATACATCGCTGAGGATCCGCAGCTGGCGCGCCTGGTCGGCAGACCGGGTCCCGCCATCACGCTGCGGTTGGTCGACGGAGGCACGATCGACATCGCCAGCAGCTATGGACGCAAGCCGGTCTATCTCAGGCTGTGGGCCACGTATTGCCTGCCCTGCCGAGCACAGATGCCCGGGTTCGACAAGATCTACGAAGCCCATCGCGACCGCATGCAGATCGTGGCCATCGATGTCGGCGTCGGCGACGACGCCGGCAAGGTGAAGAAGTTCGCCGCCGACGAGAAGATGCGCATGCCGGTCGCGATCGACGACGGCAGCCTGGTCTCATGGCTTCAGCTCGAGGCCACGCCGTTCCATGTGCTGATCGGCCTCGATGGCCGGATTGCATATGCCGGCCACAAGGATGGCCCGCCGCTCGATGCCGCAATCGAGCGGGTGCTTGCCGGATCCGCCACGCACACCCGGATCGATACGGCGCCGGTGACGACTGTCGCAGCGCTGAGGACCGGAGACCTCGTCCCGGCCATGGACCTGCGTGGTTCGAGCGGCGCACCCGTCCGCTTCGCGAGCGGCGCTACCGGGCGGCCCCGGGCGTTGGTCTTCACTGCAACGTGGTGTGAAAGCTATTTGAAGGACACCGAGCCGAACACCGTCGAGGCATGCCGCCGCACCCGCGAACAAGTCGACGCGTTGTCACAGTCGGGCACAATCGACTGGCTCGGCGTGGTCGCACATCTCTGGACAACGCCAAAGTCGCTCGCCTCGTATGAAGCGAGTTTGAAGCCACGAGTGCCAATGGCCGTCGATAGCGACGGACAGGCATTTCGCGCGTTCGGCATCCGGCGTCTTCCGGCTGTGGCGCTGATTGGTGCTGATGGCCGGCTCGTGCGAATCGTCGGTCCGGACGACAGCGATCTCACCACCGCGGTCCAGCGCCTGACCACATCGAAGTAGCGGAGGCTGCGCATGGCACCGTACAACACCGGCGAGCACGAACCGGACCAGCCCCGGACATCGGAGAGTTCCCAGACGCCGGAGGTGAGCCGACGCGCGTTTCTGAAGACGGTCGGCGCCGCCGGAGCCGCCGGCGGCGTGGTCGCACAGAGCGTCACCGTGGACGCTCAGTCACCGCCGCAACCTGTGCAAGCGCCGCCGCGCGAGTCCGCGATCGTTGCGCCGGTCGAGCGCCCCTACATGCGCATTCGGCAGGAGGTCGCCGAGAACCTCATCAAGCGCGGCATCGTCGGCTACGCGGACCGGCTTCGCGTCCAGCCCGGCGAAACCATCAAGTTCATGGTCAGCAGCGAGGCGCCGCGCTACCGCGCCGACATCGTGCGTCTGACTCACGGGGATGCCAATCCCTCGGGACCAGGCATCAAGGAACAACTCGTCGAAACCTCCGCCAACGGCGAGTACGCCGGCCGCCGGCAGGAACTGCCGCTTGGATCCTACGCCGTCGTTCCCGACCATCCGTCGCTCCACCTTACCGGCAGCTTCACCTTCACGGCGTGGATCGCGCCGACAAGCCAGCGCGGACGTTCCGCCGACTCGTTCGTCGGCGTCGAAGGCGTGCTCACGAAATGGGCCGGACCGCGCGGCGGGTACGGCGTCTACATCGACGAGGAGGGCCGGCTGGCCCTGTGGATCACCGACGGGTCGGGGCGGACCGAGAAGCTGGCGAGCCAGCAGCCGCTGCGGCCCTGGGTCCCGGCCATTCCCGGCATGAACAACCGGCCGCAGGGCGTGACGACCACCTGGTACTTCGTGGCCGTCACCTTCGACGCGAGCTCCGGCAAGGTGGAGATTCACCAGGATCCGCTGAACACGTTCACCTTCGATCCGACGCGGGTCGTCACCGAGCGCTCCACGTCGATCCGAACCCTCGCGACGAACGATTCGCCGCTCCTCATCGCTGGAGCATGGGAACGATCGGGCAGGGTGCACGCGCACTTCAACGGAAAGATCGACAACCCGCGTCTCTACGGCGAAGCACTCAACCGCGAGGCCATCGAGCAGATCAAACTCGGACAGGGCGGGCCGAGGCCGCTCGCGTCGTGGGATTTCTCGGCGGACATCGAATCCGATCGCATCCGCGACACCGGTCCCAACGGCCTGGACGGCCGGACCGTGAACCTGCCGATGCGCGCCGTGACCGGCCACAACTGGGACTCGTTCGAGATGGACTTCAAGCGGGCGCGACCGCAGTACGGTGCCATCTACTTCCACGACGACGACCTCGACGATGCGCGCTGGGACGTGGGCTTCGAGTTCGGGGTGCCCGGCGGGTTGAAGTCCGGCATGTACGCAGCGCGTTTGCGCGCCGGCGCCTTCGAGGACTACATCCCGTTCACGGTGCGGCCGAAGAAGGGTCAGCCCACCACCGCGAAGATCGCCCTGCTGATCCCGACGTTCAGCTACCTCGCCTACGCGGGGACGGGCACCAGCGCGTTCCGTCCGCTCAGCCTCTACTCGAGGCACAGCGACGGGAGCGGAGTCTGCTACTCGTCGCGGCTCCGGCCAATCACAAACATGCGGCCGAAGATCCAGACGAACAACCCGTGGCAGTTCATGGCCGATACGCACCTGATCGACTGGCTCGACGTGAAGAAGTTCGATGTCGACTTCTTCACCGACGAGGACCTGCATTTCGAGGGCGTCGCCGCGTTGAAGCCCTACAAGGTGGTGTTGACGGCCACGCATCCCGAGTACTACTCGCTTGAAATGCTCAACGGGCTGCGCGCCTATCTCAATGGCGGCGGCCGGCTGATGTATCTCGGCGGCAACGGCTTCTACTGGGTGACGCCGATGGATCCGACCGGCCGCTACGTCGAGGTGCGCCGGCGGGATGGCACGGAGCACTGGCAGGGCGCGCCAGGCGAGCACTACCACAGCCTCACCGGCGAGCCCGGCGGCTTATGGCGGTTCCGCGGCATGGCGCCGCAGCAGTTCTTCGGCGTCGGCTTCACCGCCCAGGGGTTCGACCGCAATCAGCCGTACCGTCGGATGCCGGGCAGCCTCGATCCTCGCGCCTCGTGGATCTTCGAGGGCGTCGGCCGCGACGAGCTGATCGGCGAGCATCCGTCGCTCGTGCTCGACGTCGGCGCCGCGGGCTCGGAACTCGATCGCGCCGACTTCGCGCTGGGCACGCCGCCCCACACACTCGTGCTCGCGTCTTCCTTCGGACACTCGGACGCCTACCAGCACGTCGTCGAGCAGATCAACACGTCGAACGGCGCCCTGCCCGGCGGCTCCCAGAACCCGCTGGTTCGCGCCGACATGGTCTTCCTCGAATACCCCAACGGCGGCGCGGTCTGGTCGTCGAGCGCCATCGCGTGGTGCGGCAGCCTGTCCTACAACAAGTACACGAACAACGTGTCGCGGATCACCGAGAACGTCCTGCGCCGCTTCGCGTCGGACCAGCCGTTCCCGGCGCCGCAGGCGCAGACGCAGTCCGCGCAGCGCGCGTGAGGCCACCGTGACCACCGCTCGCGACGACTTCCTGCGCCGGTACGCGACCTCGCCCATCCACGTGCCGAGGCTCGAACGGCTGCTGGCGGTTTACGGGTCGGGCGAGGAGAACGACCCGTTCTGCAGCCGGTTCATCACCTGGGATCGGGAATGCCCCGATGGCGAGGCGGCACGTATAGTCACGGAGATTCTCTCGGCGGGCGATGCGGCCGGCCGGATCACGAAGCACAGCGAAGACGTGGTCCGCGGCGCCATCCGGTGGATGAGCGACCCGACCTCCCTGCCAGTAGCCGAGCGCGCGCGTGTGCTTCGGGATGGGCTCAACGCGTCGGACGATGCCGGCGCGGGGTTCGTCCAATTCCTGGCATCTCTGGCACAGAAGCCTCAAGGCTGAGGTAGCGTTGCGGCAGTCCGGCAGCGGTCTTGCACCGCTGCCCGTTGGATGAGCGACCAACGGCGTCCGGTCCTGGTCGTGGATGACGACGCTGCCAGTCGTGAGGGCCTGATTACCATTCTGAGAGTGGAGGGCTACCCTGCCACCGGCGCCGCCGACGGCGAAGAAGCGCTCGAGGTGGCTCAGGCCGTGCACCCGTGCCTGATCCTGCTCGACCTGATGATGCCCGGCATCGATGGGTTTCAGTTCCGCGCCGCCCAGCTGCAGAACCCCGAGCTGGCCAACACTCCAGTCTTCCTGATCTCGGCGCTGGACGATGAGGCACAGATAGCGCGCCGGATCGGTCCGATGAACGAGTTGCCGAAACCAATCGACGTCGACAAGCTGCTCGCCGTGGTCGCGCTGTATTGCGAGCGGGTCTGAGCGAACGCTGACGCCTCGCGCGCGTCCCCCAAAGCCGGCGTCACGGTCCCAACGCCGCTCGCGATCGCCGCGGCACCGCCATCGCCGAGTTAGAATCGGCCGTCAGGCTCTCAAGGTTCGCAATCACCGCCGGCATCTCGATCGGAAATCGAAAAGTGCGCCATGCGGGCACGAACTGGTCACC